>DASXJP010000540.1:0-14831 GCA_036497345.1 Thermoanaerobaculia bacterium | reverse complement strand
GTGACCTCGGCCACGCGCCCGGCCACGATGCGGTCCACCGGCGCATGGCTCGCCAGCAGCAGGCAGACCCGCACCAGGTCGTTGATCGTGGCCACCGCCTGCGGCTCGCCGTCGTCGATGCGCTGGAACAGCCAGTCCACCAGGGCCTGGAGCGTCCGCCGCTCCTGGACGTCGATCTCCTCCCAGCGCGGCAGATTGGAGAGGCGGCGCAGGTCGAAGGGGGCGTCGAATTGGCTCAGGCGCTCGACCCAGTCGAGGCGGAGGGCGGGGAGCACGGTCGCGAAGCCGGCCCACAGGCCGGTGGCGACGCGCAGGATGTCCTCGAGCTCGCGGGCGCTGAGACGGGCCACGTCGGCGCGGCCGTGCGGCGCCTCCACCAGGTCGCCGAGGGCGAGGACCTTGCCGGCCACGTCCGCGGCGCCTTTCCAGGTCTGCCGCGCCACGACCGTGAGGTCGAGCTGCGCCAGCTCGGTCCGCTGGGCCACCAGGGTCTGGCGCTGCGCCGTCAGGACCTTCTGTGTCCCCTCGGCGGCCGGGCTGGCCGGTGCCGGGGCCGGGGCCGCGGTGAGGAGGAAGCGGGGGGCCGGGGCGAGGTCCGCCACAGCGCGGCTCTGGGCCAGTTGCAGGGTGTTGAGCAGGACGTCCGGCCGGTCGAAGCGGACGACCAGCGGGCGCACGAAGCGGAACCAGCGCAGCGGCGCCTTGCGCAGCAGCTCCACCATCTCCCGCAGCTCCGGCGGCGGATCGCTGGGTTGCGCCAGGAGGGCGGGGACGGGGTCCGCGGGCGGCGGCGGAGCGAGCGAGCGCACCGGGGTGTCCGCCAGTGTCTCCGCCACCCGCGGGCGGTGGTAGGCCAGGAAGGGGACGTGATTGGCCAGCACCTGCTGCCGCCGGTCGTTGATGCCGGCGACCCGCTGGGTCTCCTCCGCCAGCAGGGCCAGGGCCACGGTCACGTCGTGGCGGGCCTCGGCCAGCTCGCGGTCGATGGCGGCGAGGCGCTGCCGGGCCGCGGCGAGGCTGCCGAGGATCCGCGTGTCGGCCGCGCGGCAGGCGTCGAGAGCGGCTTGGTAGAGCTGGACACGCCCCTCCAGCCGGCGCAGGAACACGCTCGCGGTCTCCTGGAACGCGACCGCGTCCCCCAGAATATTGGATTCGTCGGCGTCCACCGATTTGGGTTGGCCCAGAATCTTGGTGACCAAGCTCCCTTTGACGTCTTTGTAGAGCGCGTCCTGGCGCGTCCTCACATTGTTGTGCTGCGTGTCGACGCCGTAGAGGGGGACCTCCAGGTCGTCCACCACCAGCCCGAGATCATCCAGGCCGCTGAAAATCTGGAGCTGGTTGGCCAGCGCGAAGTCCTGGGCCTGTTGCGCCGGCGGTACGCTCAGCCGCTCGGCGACGCTCAGGTTGCGGAAGTCGAGGGCCGCGCCCGGCAGGGGGCTCTGCTGGCGGACGTCGTCGGGCACCGCCGCCACCGCCGCCGGGGTGAGCTCGAAGGCTCCCACGTCCTCCCGGATCGGGGAGGCCACGGCCGTGGTGGAGAGGGCCATCCTGGCGGTGACCTCCCTGGCGGGGGCCGGCGTCGCCGTCTTCGCCAACAGGATCTCCGAAGCGATCCTGCTGGACGGGATGGTGTCGGCGACGAACGCCGTTCTCTTCACGGGAGTCTTTTGCGCGGTAGCGAGCTTGGTCTGCGCCTTGCCGGCTTCGAAGACTTTCGCGATGTTCTCCTGCGTCACCCGAACGCTCTCTCCCTGGGCGATGTCCGCCAGCACCGGCGAGGTGGCCAGGCGGGTCCCCACCACGCTGCCCAGCAGGATCTGGCGGACGCGGTAGATCTCCGTCTGCAGGTGAAGGAAGCTGAGATCGATCTTGTCGTTGGCCTGGGAGATCTTGCCGGCGAGCCGGCGGATGAGCCCCTCGAGCCCCTCCTTGGCGAGCAGATCCTGGTCCCACTCCGTCTTGATACTCTGAAAACGGCCGCTCAGGAGCTCATTGCTCAGCTCTCCGAGCGCCGTTGCTCCCGGGGGCTTGCCGGCGACCGGGACGGTGCCGAACGCGTCCTCCGCCGGATCGGGGGCGGCCGGGCTCTCGTCGGTCTGGGCATCGGGGTCCGTCTCCGGGAACGGCAGCTTGGCCTGGGTGCCGCCGAGGGCCTGCGCCAGGGCTTTGGCTTTGCCGCGCACGTCCTCGCGACGCCCCAGCCAGCGGTTGCGGTCGGCCTGGAAGGAGGCCAGGGTCGTCTCGAATTCCGGGTCCACCCGTTCCTGGATCAGGAGCTCGGGCTCGTAGAGGGCCCCGGGGACGGGCACGAGGATCTGGACCTCCTCCGCCTTCGCGACGTCGAGGGGGGCCAGCGGAGCGCTCGCGTCGAGGATCGTCTCCAGCTCGTCCAGGGGGACCGGCGCCAGCCCGACGCGGAACGCGGCGGGGAAGAAGAGCTGGGTGCCGCCGCCCTGATCCGGCGCGTCTTTCACGGGACGGGCGAAGGTGGCCGCCTGGCTCGGCAGCAGCCCGGCCGGGGGCAGGAGCGCGAAGTGGCCGGCGGCGGCGGCGATCGTGGCGCCCGGCGCGGCCAGGAGGGCGGCCAGGTGCTCGGCGAGCTGCTGGACGCGCGCCTGCCAGAGGGCGGGATCGCCGGCGGCGGGCAGGAGGGCGGTGCGCGCCCGGGGCCGGCCGCCGGTCCTGGCCACGGTGGAGCGGTCGAGGACGAGGGCCGTGGCGGCTTCGTCCGTCCCCACGAGCGCCAGCGGAAGCCCGGTCTCCTCCCAGGGCAGGGGCTGGCCGGCGGCGAGGCGCGCCCGCTCGAAGACGGCCCAGGCGAGACGGTTGCGCCACGCCGGGCCCGCCGCGGGTAGGGGGAGCCAGTCGGTGGGCCAGGCGTAGAGGATCGGCCGGCAGGCGTCCACCGTCCGCTGGTCCTCGAACGCCTCGCTCTGGGGATCGCGTTCGCAGGGATCGCCGGGATCGGCGCCGCCCACCTCCTCGACGGTCACCGGTTGGAGCACCAGGACCAGCACCGGGGGCAGGGCGACGTTCTTGTCGAGCAGCTCGCCGAGGGTGGGGCCGAGGCGCCGGCCGGCGCCGGCTCCGCCGCCGTCGAGGAGCGCCACGGGCGCGTCGACCTGCAGGTTGGCGAGCGGCATGTGCAGGGTCCGCGGCAGCCGGACGTCCTCGCCGTAGGCGGTGATCCCCAGCCCCGGCGTCACGTCGAGCACGGCGTCCCGGAGGGCGGTCCCCCCGAGGCTCGCCGCCAGCCCGGCGACGATGCCCGGGGTCACCGCCTGCGCCAGGAGGACCGCCCGCGCGGCCCGCGACCGTTGCTCCGCGGAGAGGGCCGTGGCGTCCAGGGAGCGTCCGGTGAAGAGGTTGAGCCGGCGGCGCCAGCCGGCGTCCACGCGCGGCTGCAGCGGCGGATCGACGGCGAGGACCTGCTCGCCGTCCAGCGGTGGGCGGATGGGGGTCACGTTCATCTAGGGCTCCTCGGCCTTTCCCGGATCGGCTCCCGCGGCACGGCCACGGCGTTTTGTCGCCTTTCCGGCCGGGCTGCCGGCGCCGCCGTCCGCGGGTTGAGGCTCGCTTTGCGGATCGGCGGCGGGGGCCTTTTCCACCCCCGCCGCCGCCTGCGGAGCCGCGCTCGCGGCCGCCGCCGGCGCGCTCAGAACGTTTTTGGCAGGCGAGGCCACGGGGATGGGCAGGGCGACCGGCCCGAGGAGCGGACCGCTCGCCGGCTTCACCGCCACCAGGTTGACCGCCCGCCGCTCCAGCCGTTGGCTGAGGTTGCGGCGCCGGACGAACCAGAGGGAGGTGGCCGCGGCCAGGGCCTGGCGCCAGGCCTCGTCGACCGGATCGGCGGCCGGCGCGGCCGCGGGGATCGCGAGGCGCGCGAGCTTGATCCCCTGGAGCAGGGTGATAGGGCTCTGGCGCGCGATCCGCGCGGACAGGAGGGAGCTGGTGCTCCGGGTGAGCTGGTCCAGCTTGCCGGAGAGCTCCCGCAGCTTGTCCCGCGTCACCGGCACCAGGGCGAGCACCGGGGTGGACGCCAGGCCCTCCGGCCCCGCGGTCAGGTCGATGGGCGGCAGCAGGAGGCTGTCGCGGAACAGGGCCGGCACCTCGTCCTCCGGCACCATCGCCAGGTCCACGTCGACCTCGGGCGGGAAGAAGGTCTGGGTGAAGGTCGTGGCGTCCACCGCCCCCTTCGGCAGCCGGCCGGCCGGCGGCAGGGCCAGGAAATGCTCGGTCGCCGCGAAGGTCTCGGAGAGGCCGCGCGCCTTGCGATCGGCCAGGACGTCCCGCAGGTGGGATTCGTACTGCGTCAGGTAGGCCTCCCGGAGGGCCCGGGGGGAGAGGCCCAGCCCCGCCAGGTCGCCGTGCTGGGCGCCCAGCTCCCGGCGCACCAGGAACGGGTCGATCCACTGCACGATCCCCCGTTCCAGGGCCAGGAGGGCCAGGGGGAGGATCTCGGCCGGGATGCCGCGCGTGGAGCCGGCGACGAAGAGGTCCCGCGCCACCTGGGCGCGGCGCATCCCCACCTCGCCCGTCCCCTCGCGGTAGGGGACGAGGGTCACCGCCGTGGCCTCCACGATCTCGCCGTCCTGCACCGAGCGGGGTCCGTCCAGGGAGGTCGGATACGCGGCGATGGGATTGGCCGTGAACTCCACCGGCCGCAGGCCGAGGACGTAGAGGCCGGTGCGCGCCCGGGCCGGGGGCTGCGGCAGCCGCCGCAGGCCGAAGGCGGCGTTGAGGCCCTCGCTCACCGTCACGTCGGCCAGCTGCACCTCCAGGGAGTCGCCCGCCGGGTCCACGGCGACCATCTCGCCCGTGGGGGTGAGCCCGAGGCCGGCCGCGATGCGCACCGCGCCGGCCCCGGCGCCGGGCGTCACCATCAGGCCGGAGACCACGCCGGAGCCGAGCGCCTGTCCCAGGGTCGCCTGCCGGCTGAGGAAGTAGGTCTGCTCCCGCGTCAGGTCGCGGGCGGCCAGGAAGCGGCCGTCGAAATAGAGGGGCCGGCGCCGCTGCTCGTCCAGCGCGAGGGTGCCGCGGTCGCGCAGCGACGTCAGCTCGGCCGTGTCGACCGGCTCCCGCCGCAGGGGGATCAGAGGGGTCATGGCGCGTCTCCTACGAGTCGGATGCCCAGCAGGGCGGCCAGCGCTCCGGCTGGATAGACGAAGCGGCGGCTCAGGTTGTCGACCGTGACGCTCGTGGTGGCCGGGTCCCGCCTCGGCCGGCCGTCGGTGCCGGTGGCGCCGACCGGCAGCGAGACCCGGGCGAGGAAGATCGATGTGGTGTCCGGCACGCCCGCGTGCTCTTCCAGCGGGTTGAGCCTTCCCTGGTCATCGAGGGACTTCGTTCCCTCCCGCCAGGCGGCCAGCAGGGCCTTGTGCAGGGCCCCCCGGCGGTCCGAGCCCTGGCTGAGATCGGGCCATGGGCTCTTCGGGAGCGGCGGGTTTTCCTGCTGGCGCAGGATCAGGTCCACGGCGAAGGCATCGCGCAAGCGCGAGGGGACCGAGGCGTCCAGGGCATCGAACGGGCCCGCCGCGAAATCGGGCGTGCGCCCCCGCTCATCCGTCAGGAAGCGGAGGAAGACGTCCACGATCACCTGGCCGGCCCGTACCGCGGAGCTCAGCTTGGCGGGCTCCTGGGAGAGATACCAGCGGTCGAGCCGGACGCACCAATCGCGCGGCACCTCGATCAGCCGTCCCAGCCGGTCGATGGCCAGCCCGGGCTTCAACCGCAGGCGCTCCTCCCGCCCATCGGGAACATTGGCGTCGGCTCCCGGCTTCAGCGGCTTCTCCCAGACCACCTCCAGCCCGGCGGCCGTGCCGGTGCCAAACAGGTAGGTGAGCACGCGCGCCAGGCGCCCGCGGTGGTAGCTCTGCTCGGCCTGGAAGTCGAGCGCGTCGAGCAGCACCCCCTCCTCGTAGAAGGCGCGGTCCGGCGGCAGGAGCTGCCCGGGGCGCTCCGGATCGGTCAGCAGGTCCTTGTCTGTCGACGACATGGTCATCCTCCGCGGCGGCGACGGCTAGGTGTTGGGGTTCCCTGGAGTGAAGGGTCCGATGGGGCCGCTGGGAATGAAGGGGCCGACGGGCTCCCGGGCCGGCACCAGCCGCCAGTGGAATTTGGCCAGCTTGGCCGGCGCCACGGCGACGGAGCCCGTGGCGTCGAGGCTGAAGGTCGTGTTGAGCTCGACCTTGTCCGGCCCCTTGAGGACGGCGTCGGGGAGCGTCTTCTGCACCACGACGGTGAAGAAGACCTCCGGCGATTTCCGCGCCTGGTCGTCCTCGACCACGAGGCCGAACCTGTAACTGCCGGCCGGCAGGGGCGCGTCCGCCGTGGGCGTGATCTCGATCTTGGGATCGGTGGTGTCGAGGGTCTGCCCGGATTTGATGGGCGGCATTTCGGGGCTCCTTTTCGGGATTCAGGACGATTCGACGAGGGTCCAGTGATAACGGACGATCCGCCGGCCGCCGAAGGCGTGCGACCGGCTGGCGTCGAGGACGAAGCTGTGGCCGGGCTCCACCTGCCGGTCGCCGCCCACGTCGGCCACGGGCGGGCTGCCGGCGAAGGGGTCCCCCCCGGTCAGGCGGGGATCGAGGCTCGCCGGCCCGAGCAGGAAGTCGCGCAGGCCGAGGACGCTGCGGCCGACCGCCACCGGTTGCGGCGCCGGCTCGGGAGCGAGGTAGGTGTCCACCCCCACCAGGGACGCGGCGCCCACCAGGAACGGCGACGAGGCCGTGAAGACGCGCACCTCCACGTGGGCCGGCGCCTCGGCCCCGGCCACGCGGCGGATCAGCCCCAGGTCCTGGGGCTCGACCTCCTGGTGGACCAGGATGGCGACGCGGTGGGCCAGACGCTCGAAGAAGAGCTGGACCGCCCGCTCCTCCGCCGGCGTCTTGGGCAGGTCGGCGCCGAACAGGGCCAGGAATTCCCCGCCGTTCTCCTCGCCCAGGAAGAGGGTGTCGCCGACGATGGAATTGCCGCTGACGCTCAGGCCTCCCAACAGAGGGTCGGCCTGGTTGGTCAGGTCGACGCCCAGGATGGTGGCGAAGGTGCGGCGCAGGCGGAATTCCTCCAGGACCACGACGTCGCCGCGCGAGACCCCGCCGCCGGTGCTCACGTCGAGGGCCTGCCGCAGCCCGCGCAGGGTCCCCCGCCAGCGGTAGAGCTCCGGGGCGGCCCGCAGGAGGGCCCGGCGGCGCTCCGCCGGCAGCCCGGGCTCGAAGCTCATGCCGATCCAGCTCCCCAGCCATTCCAGGGCGTCCTCGGGCACGGTGCGCGGATCGGTGAGCAGGTAGGAGGCGGCGATGCGGTCCTCCAGGGGGGTGAGGATCCCCTCGAAGCTGGCCAGGAAGCGCTCCAGGAAGTCGGCCGGCGTGGCCGGCGCCGGATCGTCCCGCTCGGGCCCCAGCGCCTCCTCGCGGTAGAGCTCCGGCAGGTAGCGGTCGGCGTAGGAGAAGCGCGAGCCCCAGGCGCGCAGGGCCGCCACCTCGGGGGTCGTGCGGCCGTCGCCCAGCAGCTCGACCTCCACCCAGAGATAGCGGCCGGTGAGGGCGGTCACCCGCTTGCCCGCCCGCTGGATCAGCGCGGTGAACAGCCCGGCGCGGTCGCGCTCCGGCGGGCACGGCAGGAGGCCCGGGTGGAACGGCGACTCGGAGGGGAACGGCACCCAGGCGCCGCGCGGGATGCGGCCGGGCTCGCCCGGCACCCGCCCGAAGCGGTGCTCGTACCAGTCGGCCGGCGGGCCCCCCGCCTGGTCGTTCGCCGCCAGCCGGACGCGGACGCCGCAGCCGGGGGGGATCGCGGCCTCCAGGTAGAGGCGGTGCCATTCGGTGCCGGCGCGTCCGCTGTCACAGGGCCCGGCGCCCGCGGCGCTCCCCGCCGCGGGGAAGGCGGGCAGGGAGAGACGGCGGAGGGGCACGCTCCGCCCCCCGCCGGCCGGATAGTAAGGCACCGGCGCCGGTCCGTTGAGGAAGGGACCGCCGTCGTGATCGCGCAGCGGGTAGAGGTCGCCGGCCGGCTGCAGGACCGTCCCCGCCGCCAGGTCGTAGGCCGGGGCTTCGCCGGCAAGCCCGGGAACGAGCACCGCCAGCCGCTCCTCGGAGAGCCAGGCCAGCGACCAGGGGAAGGCCAGGGCGCGGTCGTCCCCGCGCCGCGGCTCCAGGGCCGGACCGAAGCCCAGCCGCCCCCCCTCCTCGCGCAGCAGGCGCAGGCGCGCCGCGCCGTCCGCGGCCCAGGTGAGGAGCGCCAGCCGCCCGCCGGGGCTGGCGGCCAGGGCCACCGGCTCCTCCCCCGCCGCGAGCTCCAGATCGAAGAGGCGGGTGAGGCGCGGCGGGTCGGGATCCTCGGGGTCGGGCCGCCAGGTGCCAGGGTCCCAGTCCGGCTCCGGCCGGCGCGGCAGCGGCAGCCCGCGTACCCGGCCGAGACGCCGGTTGGCGCGGTCGAGCACCCAGACGCCGCCGCCGGCGCGCGGGGCCAACCGCCAGGCCGCCAGATCGGCGGCGGCGAGCGGCGGCACCTCCCAGCGATCCCGCGGATCGCGCAGGATCACGCGGCCGGCCACGGCCATGTAGAGGACCCCGTCCTGCCCCGCGCAGAGGTCGTCCGGCGCCTGGCCGTCCGGCGGCGTGAAGAGGGGGACGTCGCCCGTCAGGTCGGGGTGGGAGGCGCGCACCGTGCCCGCGCCGGGGTGCCAGAAGGCGCGGCCGCCGAAGGCGTCGAGGGCCGCCCGCGGCTGGCCGAGCCGGGCGTGGGCCACGGCCGCCGGATTGGGCGTCGCGACGGCCTCCGGCAGGGTCCGGCGGCCGGCCAGGCGCAGGGTCCGGCGGGAGCCGTCCCAGCGGACGGTGGGAGGAGAGCTCACCGCCCAGTCGCGCTCGCCGGCGAGCATCCAGACGCGCTGGCCGTTGGCATCCATCAGCAGACCTCCGGGACCACGGGGACCGGGATCGCGTCATTGCCACTGCCGACGCCGCCGGCCGCGCCCGTGGAGCCGCCCGTGGAGCCGGGTGAATCCGGCGGATCGCCGGCGGCCACCGCCACGGCGAGCAGCTCGGGGAGCTGCCAGATCTCCAGCCCCAGAGCCGCCTGGCCGTCGGCGCCGGGCGGCGTCGGCTGCCAGCGCAGCTCGCCGTTCACGGTCTCGCGCGTGAACAGGCGGACGCCGCTCACCTCCTGGACGCCGGGCACCCGCGCCACCACCACGACCAGCTCGCGCTCTTCCACCTTGCGGCCGAGCGGCCAGCCGTCTCCGGCGGGGCCGCCGGGCGCGAGCGGCCAGAGGTGGGCGCGCAACGCCTCCCGGACGTCGTTGAGCACCTGGTCGTGGCCGAAGCCGTCGCGGATCTCCACCCCCACGGCGAGGGCAAGAGGGATGTATTCGCAGCCGATCACGTACAGCTCGCAGGTGAGCGGCCGGCGGACGTCGAGCCAGGCGAACACGGCCTCGATCAGCGGCCGGTCGGCCCGCGGGTTGGGCGGCCGGCGCGCCGGCTGGGAGGGCAGCACCATCACCGAGACCACCCCCGGCACGTCCTCCCACCGCTGCTGCGGCTTGAAGCGGGGGAGCACCTCGACCCGCCCCAGGTCCACCCCCGGGGTCTCCGCCGCCAGGCGGCGGAAGTCCTCCACGGTGACCGCGCGGTCGCGGTGGCGGAAGAGCGCCGGGATACGCCGCTCGGCGTCCGCCAGCGTCTCGGCGTCGCTCCCCCCTTCGGTGGCGAGCGGCTGCGCCACCGCGAGCTTCGTCACCTTCTGCCCCTGGAGGTCGAAGGCGGAGATGGCGGCGAGCGCCGCCGGCGGCAGGTTGCCCGCCCGGCCGCCGCCGGCCCGCAGGGCGGCCACCCGCACACGCATGCCGGCGGCGGGGACCCGGCCGCGCAGGCCGTCGCCGAAGCGGACGGTGCCCGCCTCGGCGTCCAGCTCGTAGACCGCGTCGCCGGCCCCGGCCGTGCCCAGGTCGTCCACCAGGTGCCAGAGGACGTAGCCGAGGTCCGGCTCCTCCACCTGGAGGGCGAAGGTCTCCTCCTCCACCGAGGAGGCGGGGAGCGCGAAGACCTGGCCCGAGCTGCCGTCGCTGGTGCCCACCACCCGGCCGGTCGCGGTCTGCCGCTGGTCGATCTCCACAGCGTTGACTCCTACCCAGGAGAAGGCCAGGCGCTCCACGGCCTCGATGGGGCGCAGCCGCAGCCAGGCCACCAGCCGGCTGGCCTTGTCGGCGTCGTCCAGGCGCGGCGGCCGGCCCGCCCCCACGCCGGCCAGGAGATCGCGCCGCACGTCGTTCTCGGGCGCTCCCAGATCGTCGGCGCCGGGCAGGGCGAGGCGGACCACGCCGCGGCGGGAGAGGCCGGCGGCGGTGTCGGAGATCACGTCCAGCGGCAGGTACTCGGGCTCGCCGCCGACCTGCCGGCCGGTGGTCAGATCCCAGACGTGGCGCACCCGGGCCCGCTCGCCGATCTGCTCGGAGAGGTCCGGCACCCGCTGCGCCGGGGCCACGCCCACCGACAGCAGACGGGGCGTGCCGTCCTTGCCGCCCAGGGTGTCGCGCACCGCCCCCACCAGCTCCGGCTTGGGGGCCAGCAGCGCCAGCCAGAGGCAGCGGTCCACCGTGCCGCTCACCAGGTCGAGGCCCGCCGGCACGGCCGCGCCGGCCGGGAAGGCGGGAGTGGTTACGTAGCCGACCCCGAAGCGGCGGCCGAGGCCGTACACGTCGCGCAGGCCGGCGACCAGGCCGCTCATCCCCGACGCCTCCCGGTCCGTGAGGGGGCGCTTGACGTAGGCCTCGGCGGCCACGGGCAGGACGGTCAGCTCCGACAGGGTCTCGAAGTCGGGAGGGCCGGAGACGCGGGCGAGCGGGACGAGGGTCACCGCCCGCGCGCTCTCCTCCTCGAGGCGCACCGTCACCAGGCCGCGGGCCGCCGTGGCCGGCCGCATCGGCTCCCCCAGCAGGCGCAGGAAGGCCAGGCGCTGCCGCTCCGGGATCAGGTTCGCCCGATAGAGGAGCGTGTCCACCAGCCAGGCGAACAGCTCGACCAGCGTCAGCCCGGGGTCCCCCGGCTGCACGTCGGTCCACTCGGGCGTGTGCGCCGGGATGCGCGCGATGGCCTCGGCCACCAGGTCGTCGAAACCGCGGTCGTCCAGGCTCGGCGGCAGGATCGGCATGGTCTAGCTCCCCAGCTCCAGGGTCAGCGCGGTGAGCCGGGCGGCGCCGGTGCGCCGGAGGCGGTAGGCGATCTCCACGCGCAGCTCGGCGGGGCGGTCGGGCACCTCCCACACCTCGATCCGCTCGACGGTGATCCGCCGCTCCCACTGGGCGAGCGCGTCGGCGATGCGGTCGCGGAGCCGGCGGCGGGTGGTCAGGGTGTTGGGCTCGTGCAGCAGCTCCTCCAGGCCGGCGCCGAAGCGGGAGCGCATGAGCCGCTCGCCCGGCCGGGTGCGCAGGAGCACCTCGATCGACTGCCGCACGCTCTCCTCCAGGCCCGGCCACTGGAGGCGGCCGGCGACGTCCGGCAGCGGCAGCAGCGGCCAGCCGAGGGGCGGCGGGAAGGGGTTGCGCTCAGCCATCACTTCTTCCTCGGGAAGGGGATGCAGATCTTGATGAACGGCAGCCAGAAGAAGACGATGTTGAGGAGCTGCAAGAAGATGTTGAGGACGAAGAAGGCGCAGAGGGTGATCAGCGGGATGTTGAACCCGCAGATCCAGCCCAGGCCGAAGCCCAGACCGCTGCCCTCCCCTTTGGACAGCCCGGCCAGGCTGTTGCGGTCCATCGCGTCCTTCAACCCCTGGGGCAGGACGAAGGCGACGTTGGGCTTGAGCTTGCGCAGAGCGCCGCGGTCGTTGAGGTCGGGCAGCGTCACCTGGGTCGGGGGCAGGGCGCCGGCCTCATACCAGGGGACGATGGTGAAGGGCGGAGTCGACGCCGTGGTCCACACCAGCTTGGACGGGCACCCCGGTTGGTGGCCGCGCACCCGCACGAAGGCCTCCAGGACGTAGCTTCTCCCCAGCGCGTCGAAGCGCCCCTCGCCGGCCGTGAGCGTGCCGAGACGGCTCTGCATCGAGCTCACGATCGCCCCCGCGACCTGGCTTAGCACGGGTTCCGGGATGGCCGGCCAGAAATTGGGCGTCCGCACCCCCTCGGCCCCCGGCGATCGGAAGAGGAGGACCTCGGCGGCCTCGGCCAGGAACCGGCCCGCCGGGCGGCTGTAGGTGCTGGTGCCGGTGCCGAAGAGGAGGGAGACCTGATCCAGCAGGGTGAGCACCTGGCTCGCGGCCGGCCCGCCGTCGAAGGCGTCGAGCTGGACGTGCAGGTGCTGCAGGGTCGCGCTCAGGAGATCCAGGTCGCTCGTCAATCCGCCGGAGGAGGCCTTGCTGTCGGGCGTCAGGTCGCGGCCGTTCCACGAGTAGGTCTGGTCTCTCGCGCTCTTGAGGAGGACGGGGATCTGGTCCCGCGCCGCCTGCGCGAAAGCGTCCGTGTCGAGATCGGCCGCAGCGGCCGGGGTCTCGCTGCGCTCCGCGCTCGCCACCGGCACCAGGCCGTAGAGCAGCGTCTTGCCCGCCGCCTGGCAGACCTCCGGCGGCGCCACGAAAAGGGGCGAGACGCTCTCCTCCAGGGGCTCGCCGGCGTTCAGAAGCAGCAGCCGGCGGTCGATCTCCGGGTGGCCGGAGCCGACGGCCGGACGCCGCTTCTTGGGATCGGGGTCGAGCCGCTCCTCGCCGGAGCCGAAGGGGAGCCAGCCGCGCAGCGCGCGGCCGGCCCGGCGCCACCCCTCCAGCGCCCCCGCCGTACCGACCCGGCGGATGACCAGGCCGGCGCTCTCGATGCGTTTGGGATCGAGGCGCGGCAGCCCCGGGGCCTGACAGGCGACCTCCAGAAGCGCCAGGTGCCAGGTGCGGTGGACCGGCTGGAACAGCTTGAGGCCCGCCGGGCTCTGGGCGAGGTCCTCGCGGCCCGCCGCGCTCGCGAGCTTCTCCAGCAGCACGCCGACAGGATCGTCGTCCGTGCGTTGCAGCAGGGCCGGCGCGGCGCCGCCGCCCAGGAAGGAGGCCCCGCGCAAAAGGGTGTCGTGCTCCTCTACCATACGTTCCCCGCTCCCGGCGTATAGGTGGTGGCGATGACGGTGGTGGCCTGCATCACGTCGCAGCGGACGACCCCCGAGAAGCTCGACATGGCGGCGTTGACGCTCACCTGGCCGGCGGTGACGTCCACCTGGCTCGCCTGCACCTGGACCTTCCCCCCGGTCTGCACCGCGACGCCGCTGGTGTCCACGGTGATGGTGGTGCCCGCCGCCTCCAGCTCGATCTTGCCGCCCCCCTCGTCGGTGAGCAGGGCCTTGACGCCCCCCGGCGTGGTCAGCGAGATGGCGGCCTGCCCCGGTCGCTCCTCGACGATGGCGATGCGGGTGCCGGCCTTGCCGACCAGCGTCCAGCGGTCCACCCGGCTGCCGTCGCCCCCTAGGACCTCCGGGGCCGGCGCGGCGCCGTTCCACAGCCCGCCCACCACCACCGGCAGGCGGGGGTCGGCGTTGACGAAGGTCACCAGCACCTCGTCGCCCACGTCGGGGATGAGGAACGCTCCGCGGTCGTTGCCGGCGAAGGGGACCGCCACCCGCGCCCAGACCGGCGCGTCCTGGCCGGCGAGGCCGTCGAAGGCCAGCAGCCGGACCTGGACGCGGCTTAAGGCCTCCGGGTCCTTCACCGCCACCACCTCGGCGAGGTGACAGGAGGTCCAGGGCACCGCCGCGGTGCGGTCGAGCAGGCCGGTGCCGCTCATCCGGCCACCCCCAGCCAGGCGCACTCGGCCGCGAAATCGGTCGCGTAGCCGCTCGTGACGTCCCAGCGGTGACAGGCGGAGGTGACGTAGCAGGCGTTGTCGAAGCGGGGGCTGATCCCCTTGAGCCGCACCCAGGTGCCGACCCGCAGGGCGGGGTTCCCCTCCGCCTTGCCCTCGACGCGGACGAAGCGGCGCAGCCGGCGGTCGAAGGCGGCGTCGGCCAGGGCCTGGGCCTCCTCCTGCGTGGTGGCCGCCAGCTCGCCCAGGTGCTCGTCCCGCTCTCCCAGGGCGTCGCGCAGCACCTGATCGCCCCGCCGCCCGGCGCCGGGGCCGGGCCGCGCGCCCCGGCTCTCGGCGCGCACCCGCCGGCCCTGGGCCGCGTCCCAGCCGGCGACCGTGAGCTTCGTCACCTGATGAGCCAGGTCGGCCACGATCCGCGCCGCGCGGAGCTGGCTGCCCAGCTCCAGCTCGAGCTCGCCGCGCCGCACGTCGCCGCGCGGCGATACGTGGAGCTCGCGCCCCACCACCTGCGCGTCGCCGTCGTGGCGCAGGAGCAGGCGGCGCAGGAAGGCGAGATCGCTCTCGTTGAGCTGCACCCAGGTGCCCAGGCTCTCCGCGAAGCCGGTGATCCTGGGGGTGAGGCCGAGCTTGCCGGCCACCTCGCGGGCGAAGGCGGCGAGGGAGAGGTCGCGGTGGACCGCGGTGCGGCGGGCCATGCGGGCCCGCTGCAGGGCGTCCTCGGCGAGCAGCACCAGCTCGGGGGGAGCGGTCTCCGGGAAGTCGGCCTCCAGCCCGGTCACCACGCCGGAGAAGATCTCCTGGGGCGCGTTCTCGTCGCCGCCGTAGACCGTCAAGGGGGAGCCGAGGTGCACGATCGACTCGTCCTCGAAGGCGAGCTCCGAGCCGCCGTCCGGCAGGCTGGCCACGTTGCTCAACCGCAGCTCCAGGGAGGACATCCCCCCTTCGCTCTCGCGCATCTCCAGGGCGAGGACGAGCTCGCTCAGCCGGCGGTCCTCGCGGCCGGCGACGCGCACGGTGGGGCGCGCGGAGTAGACGGCGAGCGAGCTGA
>DASXJP010000539.1:0-10354 GCA_036497345.1 Thermoanaerobaculia bacterium | reverse complement strand
CTTCAACTTTTCATATGAAAAAGGCCTTTCCGACTTGTTGAGCGCTCTTGATCACTAAGTACTCCGGACCAACAAGTGCGGACGCGCCGCAGCCCAGATCCGAGCGGCGGAGACTTGGTGGTTAAAGAACCGCTCGAAGGCTCCGGGAGCCTTTGCAGACGAGACCGAAAGGGGCTTCGGGCAGATCAGGGCGTGCCTCAGCCCAGGCGACTCGATGAGCCAAAGGTGTTGATCATAAAAACTGACGATCACGCCCCCGCCTCCTTCACACCCCTCTTCTTACAAGACGTTAACAACTGAGCCGGCCGACCCCTGGTACAGTTCCTTCCGTCAGGAAGGAGGTACCTCATGGTGCGTTGGCCGGCCCGTGTCCTCGCCCTCACGCTCGTCCCCGCCGCCGCCCTCGCGGTCGAGATCAACCCGGTCCAACTCCCCAACACCCCCACCAAGGAGGCGGCTCCGAAGGCCCTCCGGCTGGCGGAGACGCGGGACCTCCCACCGCTCGCCACGCTGAAAACGGCGGCGGCCGGCGCGGGGGACCAGTTGGACGCCATCGCCGCCTGGAACCGCTCCGGAAACCTGCCGGCCAGGAACGGCTTCGCCCGCCCCCTGCCGGCTCCGAAAGCCGTCCGGTTCACGGCGGACCTCCTGAAGCGGCAGCCGGACAAGCTCGCGGGCGGCGCCCTGCTGGTGCCCCCCGCGGGCGGCATGGTCTGGGGGACGGAGGTGCGGGTCGCGGACGCCCACCGGCTCCGGCTCCACCTCGCGAACGTCCACCTGCCGGCCGGCACCCGGATGTGGGTCTATGACGGGGACGGCAAGGAGGAGGTGGCATTCGAGCCCGGCGCGGTGCTTTCCGGCGACGAGCTCTGGACCCCCAGCGTGGCAGGTCCGGCCATCCGGTTCGAGGTCCGGCTGCCGGAGGGAGCGGTCGAAGGCCAGGGCTTCACCATCGACAAGGTGCTCGAGCTGTTTCAGCTCAACGCGGACGGCAGCCCGGTCCTCGGAGCCGATCAGACCAAGGAAGACTTCAGTTGCGCCCGGGACGCCGCCTGCTACAACAACACGGCCCTGAGCGTGATGGACCTCTTCAAGCACGCCGACGCCTATCTGGAATTCGTGGACGCCGGCCAGGGCTACAGTTGCTCGGGGAGCCTCCTGAACGATACGGACGACGCCACGACGATCCCCTATCTGCTGACGGCCCATCACTGCTTCTCCACGCAGGCCGCGGCCTCCACTTTGGAGGCTTTCTTCGATTATATCTCGACGAGTTGCAACGGCACCGCGCCGGCCCTGGGGAGCCTCCCCCGGACGTCGGGCTCCACCCTGCTCGCCACGGGAGCGGCGACGGACTTCACTTTCGTGCGCCTGCCCAGCCTCCCTCCCGGCCGCGGCCTCCTGGGGGTGGTCGACGCGGCGGTGGCGAACGGTGCTCAGCTCTACCGGTTGTCTCACCCCCTGGGGATCTCCATGGGCTACTCGGTGACCACGCTGACCACGACCGGCCCCACCTGCTCGGACGCGACCCGGCCGAATTTCCTCTACAGCGTCCGGTCGCTCGGCGGCACCTTCGAGGGGAGCTCGGGATCGCCCGACGTCCGGTCGGACGGCAAGGTCGTGGGCCAGCTCACCGGGGCGTGCGGCCCGACCGCGCAGGCCGACGAAGGGTGCGACGCCGCGAACTACATGGTCGACGGCGCGATGTCCGGCACCTTCGCGTCGATCGCCCAGTGGCTGACCCCGGCGACGACCACCAATCCCGGCCCCTGCGTCCCGGGGGACACCACCCTGTGCCTCGGCGCCGGCGGGCGCTTCAAGGTCGAGGCGACGTTCGACACCGGCTCCCAGCAGGGGCAGGCCCAGGCGGTGAAGCTCACGGACGAGACGGGTTATCTCTGGTTCTTCAGCGCGAGCAACGTGGAGCTGGTCGTAAAGGTCCTGGACGCCTGCTCCTACAACCAGCGCTTCTGGGTCTTCGCCGGTGGCCTCACGAACGTACAGGTGACCCTCACCGTCACAGACACGGTGAAGGGGACCGTGAAGACCTACAACAACCCGCAGGGAACCGCTTTCCAGCCGATCCAGGATACGGGGGCGTTCGCGACGTGTAACTGAGCCTCAGAGTGGACGAGGCGGCGGCGGTGCCCCTCCGCCTGTAGGACGCGAGATTCTAGAAGACGGTCTCTTCCCGGATGGTAGGGTTGACCTTGTTCTTCTGGGCGATGATGGCGTCGACCGAAAAGCACCCGTGCGTTACATGCTCTGCCAGGAGGCCGAACATTTGATCGCGTACCACTTGCCGATCCTCAGTCGCGTGGAATTCCTCCAGATCCAGACCGGAGGCCGCGATCCGGTGCCGGAGTTGGATGCAGCCGGAGAGCAGCTCCGGACAGTCGGTCGTGGATACGGCGGTCAAGATGAAGAGCTTCGTTCCGTTGGGAGAGAAGTCGAAGTTCCCCGATTCGTCGATAAAGATGTTGAGTGGAGGCATGGAAGGCGGATTATAAGTTCCGCCTGAAGGATTCTTCAATCGCCTCTACATAAACGAGGTATCAAGATTCGCCACGAGTATCAGGGCGGCGGTGCCTCCGGCGGCTTCGGGGGCTCCGGCGGCGGCGTCTCCCCCGGCGCCCCCTCGGGCTTCCCCTCCCCCTCGTCCCCGCTGAAGAGGCCTCCGAACCTGCGCTTGAGCCAATCCCCCAGACGCTGGCCGAAGGCGTGCTGGGTCTCCTCGAAGCGCGGCTCGTGATTCAGGTTGCAGACCTGGGTGGGCTTCTGGCCGGGGAGGAAGACCTCGTCGATCTGCGAGGGGCAGATCGGACGGGCGAGGAGGCCGCTGTCGCGGCAGATCGTGGCGTGCTCCAGCCCCGGCGGCTCGGAGAACTTCTCCCGCTCGGCGCCGTCCAGCGCGCCCTCCATGTAGCGGCCCCAGATCGGTAGCGCCGCGCGCGCGCCGGAGAGGGTGGTGGAGCCGGGGTTGTCCCGCCCCACCCAGACGACCGTCACGCGGTCGGGACGGTAGCCGGCGAACCAGCTGTCGCGCGCCTCGTTGGTGGTCCCCGTCTTGCCCGCCAGCGGGCCCGGGATACTGTAGCGCCGCACCCCGCGGGCCGTCCCACGCTCGACCACCCCCTCCAGGACGGTGGTGGTGATGTAGGCGATCTTGGCATCGAGCACCCGCTCCGGCGCCTTGGCTTTAAGCTCGGGGACCGGCCCTCCGTCCGGCGCCAGCACGCCGGCCAGCCCGTGCAGCGGCGGGCGCACGCCGCCGTTCGCCAGGGTCGAGTAGACCACCGCCACCTCGCGCGGGGTCACCGCCGAGGCGCCCAGGGCCAGCGCGGGGACGGGATCGAGGTCGGCGTCGATCCCCAGCCGGTGGGCGGTCGCCGCGACCTTGTCGAGCCCTACCGCCATGCCGAGCCGGATCAGCGGCACGTTGCGGCTCCCCTCCAGGGCGGTGCGGGCCGTGATGTCGCCGTGGAACTCGCCGTCGGCGTTCTTCGGCGTCCAGAGGTTGCCCCCGGCCTTGAGCTCGAGCGGCTCGTCCGCGAGGATCGACGCCGGCGAGAATTTGCCGCTCTCCAGCGCGGCCACGAAGACGATCGGCTTGAAGCAGCTCCCGGCCTGGCGGTGCGCCTGCGAGACGCGGTCGAACTCGCTGGTGGCGAAATTCCGGCCGCCCACGTAGGCGAGGATGGCCCCCGTCCGCGGATCGACCGAGATCAGCGCCGCCTCCAGCGGATCGTCGCCGCGCCTCCCTTGCCGATCCAGGTTGCGCAGCGTGTCGGTCACCGCCTGGCGGGCGAGCGCCTGGTCCCGCAGCCGCAGGGTCGAGAAGAGCTGGTAGCCGCGGTCGCCCAGCCGGCGCAGGCCGAAGCGCTCGCGGGCCTCGGTCGTCATGGCGTCCGCGAAGTGCGGCGCGGGACGGTCGCCCAGGCGGATCGGCGCGGTCTCGATGGGGGTCGCGAGGGCTCTCCGCAGGGTGGCGGCGTCGATCCAGCCGAGCTCGGCCATGCGGCGGAGCACGCCGTCGCGGCGCTGTTGGGCGTGGTCCGGATGGGCCAGGGGGGAGTAGAAGCCGGGGGACTTGATCATGCCGGCGAGGGTGGCGGCCTCGGGCAGGGTCAGCTCGGAGGCGTCTTTTCCGAAATAGGCCCGCGCCGCCGTGCCCAGCCCGTAATACTGGATGCCGCCGCCGGTGCCACCGAGATAGATCCCGTTGAGGTAGCCCTGGAGGATGCTCTTCTTGCTGTGCTGGACCTCCACGGCCACGGCGATGAACGCCTCGCGGATCTTGCGGAAGACGCTGCGCTCGGAGGTGAGAAAGACGTTCTTGACGAGCTGCTGGGTGAGCGTGCTCCCCCCCTGCTTGACCTCGCCCTGCCGCAGGTTGACGAACAGGGCGCGCAGGATGCCGGTGGGCGAGACGCCGGGGTGCCAGTAGAAGGAGTCGTCCTCGGCGGCGAGCACGGCCCGCACCACGGGCTCGGGGAGGTCCGCGACCCGCACCGGCCACTTCTCCCGCCCCTCGTCGCCGTAGTAGGTGGCGAGGACGGGCGCCTCGAGCTCGGCCCGCTCGACCGGCTGGCCGCCGTCGCGGATCTCGGCGATCTTCCCCTTCTTGAATTGCACCAGCAGCAGATCGCCCGCGACCCACCCGCGCGGCGTCATGTGGCGGCGGAGGTGGACGGCCAGGGCGTCCTCCCCTTCCCGGTACCGGCCGGCGGGAAGGGCCTCGCCGTCGAAGGACCGGTAGCTCAGCGCCTGGAGCTCGGCCGCGAGGTCGGACGGCTCGATCTCACCCCCGACGCGGATCTCGGCCGCCTCACCATAGAGGCGCGACGGCGAGCCCTCGGGGCCGGCGCCGATGTCGCCCAGGGTCCTCAGATAGGGGAAGAGGAGCCAGACGACGAAGCCGAAGAAAAGGACGCAGACGGCGGCGAAGGCGATCAGGCTCCGGCGGAGCCGCGGGTGGGCCCGAAGCAGGCGGCGGATGGCCGCGAGGCTGGGAATCCTGAAGCGGGTTGGCATGGTGGGTGTGGGAATGATGCCATAGACGGAGGTTGTCCGGGGATCAATGCCTGTCGGGCGTCCTCCCCTCCGAGGCCTCATCCCCTGTCCCCTTCTCCACAAAGTGGAGAGGGACCGAGGTGAGGTTTCGGAGGTAGGACGCCCCAGAGGGCAAGAAATTATGTAGAGTGAAGCCCCAGGAGAGCGGCCATGCGACTGCGCCTCAACAACCGTCTGACGAGCCTGATCGCCGCTATCGCCCTGCTGGGCTCGGGCTGGGCCTTGCGAGGGTTTTGCGACGAGTACGTCCTCGCCTCGCTCAAACGGCCGCCCCAATATCCCACACCGGCGGAGACGATCTGCTGGCAGGTTTCCGGCGGCACCCTGGCTGTGGCGACCTACCTGGCCCTGCTCTTTCTGTTGATCGCGGCTGCCATTGGCGAAAAGGGTACCCAGCCCCCGGTACGGACGGCCGTTCGGGTCTTCGTCTTCCTGGGCACCCCGGTGTCGTTCGGGATGCTGATGCTGACTCTGGTAACCCTCTACTTCTATGGCAATCTCGATCCCAATTTCCTGTGAATAGCCCCTTGGTTCAGCCCCCCAAAGGGGAGCGCGGGTAGCGGTCCGATGGGCACCTGCGCCATTGACTCCAGCCTCTGATCCTCCATAATGGAGGCTAGAGGAGGAACTATGGCGACCCTCAACATCAAGAGCTTCCCCGATCCTCTCTATCAGAAGCTTCAGGAGCGGGCCCAGCAGGAGCACCGCTCGCTGGCTCAGGAGGTCATCCACATCCTCCACCAAGCGGTGGAGCAGGAGGAGCCTTTGTCCATCATGGGGCTGGAGGGTCTAGGTAAAGAGATCTGGGAGGGGATCGACGCGGCTGAGTATATCCGGCAGGAGAGGGACTCTTGGGACTCCTGACCGCGATCGGGGATGGTCCCATTGGGCTAGACTCAGCGATTTTCATCTACTTCATCGAGCGAAATCCCCTCTATCATCCGGTCGTCCGGCCGGTTTTTCAAGCCGTCGCTGAAGGACGCCTCTTGGGTGTGACCTCCGGGCTTACCCTGATGGAAACGCTGGTTGCCCCATTGCGAGTTGGCAACGCAGTTGTCGCTCACCAGTATGAGCGCCTCCTGACGCGGAGCGGAAATCTGCGGCTCGTCCCTCTCGATTTCGGGCTTCTTCGCGCGGCGGCTCACGTCCGGGCGACAACGCGTCTGAAAACTCCGGATGCCATTCAGGTCGCGTCTGCTCTGAGCGCCGGATGCCCGACCTTCCTCACCAACGACGGTCGGATTCCGTCACTGCCAGGGCTTCGCGTCTTCCAACTCGAGGACTACATAGAAGCCTGACATCGGTCTAGCGCGAGGTTGGGGCAACCCGGGAACATCACATGGTGGAAAATGCCGAATATTGAGATGAAGATAGATCGCGAGGCCTTCCGAAGAGCGGCCGTCGATCCGAGTCTTTGCGATGTTCGGCAACAACTGGTTCGCTTCACATCAAAAACCTTCGCCGCAACGGGAGAGCTCCTTCATGTCGGCGGTCATTTGCTTGGTTCGGACCGCGTTACCGGCCAATCTCCATTTGGTCACGGCAACGGCCAACACATTTACGCGATCAACGAGGAGATGGCGAAGCGGTATGCCGAATGGAAGACTGTCGATCTCTTGGTCAACCTGCCTCCACCACCATGAGCCTGAATCGTCCCGGGCGCAGCAGTTGGGTGTCGCCCTCTGGGGCTCGGGGTGGTTGGTGGGGGCCCGGCTACCTTGCGCCCCAGGCTTCAAAATTTCGCCCCCTTCGGGGGCGGATATGTCATCGTCAGAGAGTCCCAGGAAGCGGAAACTCCTCCAAAAACAGCTCTGTAGCCTCCTTCAGGTTGGCGACCGCCTCGTCCGCCGAGGCCCCTTGGCTGACCGTGCCGGCCTCGGGGCACTCGGCGACGTAGAGATCGCCCTCCTGATGAAGGATCGCGGTAAAGGTCATCCCTACTCCACCGTCACACTCTTCGCCAGATTCCGCGGCTGGTCCACGTCCGCCCCCCGGCGCACGCCGATGAAGTAGGCGAGGAGCTGCAGCGGGACCACGTTGACGATCGGCTGCAGGAGCGGCGAGACGGAAGGGACCTCGATCACCTCGTCGGCGACGCCCCCCAGCTCCTCGGGATCGCGGTCGGTGAGGGCGATGACGATGCCGTCCCGCGCCTTCACCTCCTGCATGTTGCTCTTGGTCTTCTCGGCGAGCTGGTCGCCCGTGGCGATGGCCACCACCGGCATGTTCTGGTCGATCAGGGCGATCGGGCCGTGCTTCATCTCGCCGGCCGGGTACCCCTCGGCGTGGATGTAGGAGATCTCCTTGAGCTTCAACGCCCCTTCGAGCGCGATCGGATAGTTGATCCCCCGGCCGAGATAGAGGAAGTTCTGCGCCCGGTGATACTTGCGGGCCAGCTCGTCCATGTGCTGCTCCTGGCGCCGAATCACCTCGTCCACCGCTTGCGGCACGCGCGTCAGCTCGTCCAGATAGCGCCGGTCGATCGAGCCGGTCTTGCATTGGCGCAGGTAGAGAGCCAGGAGGTAGAGGGCCACGAGCTGGGTGGTGAAGGCCTTGGTCGAGGCGACGCCGATCTCCGGTCCCGCGTGGGTGTAGATCACCCCCTCGCTGATGCGCGTCGCCTGGCTCCCCACCACGTTGCAGACCGAGAACAGGCGCGCGCCGCGCTCGTGGGCCGCCTCCATCGCGGAAAGGGTGTCCGCCGTCTCGCCCGACTGGGAGATGCCCACGGCCAGCACGCGGTCGGAGACGATCGGATCGCGGTAGCGGTACTCGGAGCCGTAGTCCACCTCGACCGGAATGCGGGCGATCTCCTCGATCAGGAATTTGCCGATCAGCCCGGCGTGCCAGGAGGTGCCGCAAGCCAGGAGAGTGAGGCGCTCGACGCGGTCGGTCTCCTGCTGGCTGAGCTTCACCGTGTCGAAGAGGATCTCCGCGTGCTCGAAGTCCACGCGCCCGCCGAAGGTCTCCTGCACGACCTGCGGCTGCTCGTGGATCTCCTTGAGCATGAAGTGCTTGTAGCCCCCCTTCTCGGCCTGGATGGGGTCCCAGTTGAGGTGCTGCACGGGGCGCTGGATGGGCTTGCCCGCGCGGTCCCACATCTCGACGCCGGCCGGGGTGAGGCGGGCGATGTCGCCGTTCTCCAGGAAGATCACGTCCTTGGTGTAGGCGAGCAGGGCCGCTGGATCGGAGGCCAGGAACTGCTCCTCCTGGGCCAGGCCGATGACCAGCGGCGGCCCCTGGCGGGCGGCCACGATCTCCTGCCCCTCGGTCTCGACGGTCACCACGGCGAAGGCGTACATTCCCTCCAGCTCCTGGGTGGCGCGGGCCACGGCGGCGCGGAGATCGCCGTTCAGATAGGAGGAGATGAGGTTCGCCACCACCTCGGTGTCGGTGTCCGAGCTGAAGGTCCACCCCTCGGCGATCAGCCGCTTCTTGAGCGGCAGGAAGTTCTCGATGATGCCGTTGTGGATGAGCGCCAGGCGGCGGCGCGCGTCCACCATGGGGTGGGCGTTGCGCTCGCTCGGTGGGCCGTGGGTGGCCCAGCGGGTGTGGCCGAGGCCGTAGCGGCCGGAGAGCGGCTGCTTCTCCAGCTTCTCCTTCAGGCGGTCGAGCTTCCCCTCGGCCTTGAGGGTCTGGAGCACGCCGTCGCGCACCGCCACCACGCCGGCCGAGTCGTACCCCCGGTATTCGAGACGGCGCAGGCCGTCCATCAGCAGGGGCACGACCTCCCGTTGCCCAACGTATCCGACGATTCCGCACATAGCGTTACTCGTTCCCTTTCTTGGTCTTCCCGGAATCGGGCCGCCGCCGGCGGAGCCCTCCGGCCCAGCCTTCGAGGTTCTTCTGCCGCACCCGACCCACCGCCAAAGCCCCCGCGGGCACGTTCTTGGTGATGATCGACCCGGCCGCCGTGGAGGCGCCGGCCCCTACTTTTACGGGCGCCACCAGCATGGTGTCGCTGCCGATGAAGGCGCCGGGGCCGATCTCGGTCGGATGCTTGTGCTGGCCGTCGTAGTTGCAGGTGACCACCCCGGCCCCAATGTTGGCCCCCTCGCCCACCGTAGTATCCCCCACGTAGGCGAGATGGTTGGCCTTGGCCCCCTCTCCCAGCACGGAATTCTTCACCTCGACGAAATTGCCCACCCGGGCTCCCCGCAGCAAACGGGATGCCGGCCGCAGCCGCGCGAACGGCCCCACCCGGCAGCCTTCTCCGACCTCTGTACGGTCCAGAACGCTGTAGGGCTCGATGGTTGTTCCATCCGCCACCGTGGTGTCCCGGAGCCACGCCCCCTGGTGGAGGACGCAGCCGGAGCCGATCGCGGTGTCGCCCAGGAGGGAGACGCCGGGGTGGATCACCGTGTCCTCGCCGACCCGCACCCCGGGCTCGATCACCGTCCGCTCGGGCTCCAGGATGGTCACTCCCGCCTTCATCAGGGAGGTCAGGTGGCGGCCGATCAGCAGCCGGTGGACGCGGGCGAGCTCGGCGCGGTCGTTGACCCCGAGCGCCTCGTCCGGATCGGGGAGCATGACCAGGCGCACCGGATGGCCGTCCGCGGCCCCGTTGGTGACCGCGTCGGTGAGGTAGAGCTCCCCCTGGGCGTTGTTGGTCTTGAGGTTCCGGAGGTAGTCGAAGATGGCCGGCGCGGGGAGGGCGTAGATGCCGGCGTTGATCAGCCGGATCGCCCGCTCCTCCGGGGTGGCGTCCTTGAATTCGACGATCGACTGGAAGACGCCCGCCTGATCCACGATCACCCGGCCGAGCACCCCTGAGTCCGGGAGCTCGGCCACGGCCATGGCGCCCCACCCCTCCTCGGCCGCCGCGGCGAGCCGGTCGAGCGTCTCGGGATGGAGGAGCGGCACGTCGCCGGAGAGGACCAGCACGGTCGCCTCGGTCTGGATCTCCGGCTCCGCCTGGGCGAGAGCGTGGCCGGTCCCCCGCTGCTCGGTTTGGAGGACCCAGCCCAGATCGGTCGTCTCTCCATAGGCCGCGATCTCCTCCCGGACTCGCTCGGCGCCGTGCCCCACCACGACCAGGATGCGCGCGCACCCGGCGGCGCGGGCGGCGTCCACCACCCACTGGAGGAGCGGCCGGCCGGCGGCCCGGTGGAGGACCTTGGGGAGGGCGGACTTCATGCGCGTCCCCTTGCCGGCGGCGAGGATCACGGCGAGGCGGGGGCGGGGGGTGGGCATGGGGGGCTCCTGGTTCCGATCGGCGAAGGGTGGAATTTGTAGGGGCGGCCCTATGTGGCCGCCCTGCAACGGTGCGGGCCTGCACAGG
>DASXJP010000538.1:0-7851 GCA_036497345.1 Thermoanaerobaculia bacterium | reverse complement strand
TGGAGCGAGGGGTAGGCGTCCACGGGCTCCGGTCCCTCCAGCCAGCGGCGCTCGTAGTCCGGGAGCGACTCGGGCGGATCGTCCCCCCAAGGGTAGAGGACGTCGCGTCCGGCCCGTGCCGCGTGCTCCCATTCGGCCTCGGTGGGGAGGCGCACCGCCGTTCCCAACCGCTCGCCCGTCCAGACGCAGAAGGCCATGGCGTCCTCCCACGAAGGGCCGACCGCCGGCATGCGCGGATGGGAGAAGCCCGGCTCCCCCCAGAACGGCGGCGCCGGCCGGCCGGTGGCGTCGAGGAAGGCCTGGTACTCCTCGCGAGTCACCTGGGTCCGGGCCAGCCGGAAGGGGGAGACCCGCACCTCGTGGCGCGGGTTCTCGTTGTCCCGGGGTCCGCCACCCATCCAGAAGCGGCCCCCGGGGAGGTCGATCCAGTCGGGGATCATGGGGATAGCATAGCGGGTTCCTTGTAGGGGCGGCCCTGCGTGGCCGCCCCTACGGAAACCTGTATTCAGGCTGACGGTGTGCTAACCGATCGGCCCGCAGAGCTTCGTGAAGCCGCCGGTCGGCTGGAAGGAGCTGGTCCGCGGGACGGACCCCGCCGGGCAGGGGTTGACCGTGCCGCTGCAGCAGGTCGATTCCGTCGTAAACCAGCTCACCTGGCTGATGGTCTGGGTGCTGGGGTTGTAGCAGATGGTGCGGCAGGTGCCGTTGGGATTTGTGATGGACGCGTGGCCTGTCATGGCGAAAACGCTGAGGGCGAGAGCGGCGGTCAGGGCGGTAGTGCGGAGCAGGGTCTTCATCGAGTCTCCTTTCGCGGTTGCCCCGGCCGGATGGCACCGGGGCGCTACACCGGAAAGGGTGCCGGGGAGGGTCGGGGGCGCGCCGCTTGCCTCCCGCACCCCCTTCCGGCTATCCTCTCCCGCTTTGAGGAAACCCCGCTCGCATTTCCAGCGGTGCCCCCTGGTCAACAGGATAGGAATGTAGCAATCGATGGAATCCAACGCTCAAGCCTCGTCCGTCGCCTGGAGCTGGCGCGACCGCGCCGCCCGGGCTGACGCCGCGCGCGTCCGCGAGGCGGCGTCCAACCGGACCAAGGGACTGATCGGCGGCGCCGTCGGCTTGGCGGTCGCGGCGCTGCTCTATTTCGTTTTCCACAAGGGGACGGCGGCCGGGGTGGTCGCGGCCATCGCGGTCGTGATCGCCCTGACGGCCCTCGCCTCGCCGCTCGGGGCCTACAAGACGCTCTCGCGCTGGCTCGACCGCTTCGCCCACGCCGTGGGGTCCGCCGTCACCTGGGTGCTGATGACCGTGCTCTTCTACCTCGTCTTCCTGCCGGCCGGCCTGTTCCTGCGGCGGAAGCTCGCGATCACCAAAAGCGCCGACCGGCGGCTGCCCACCTACTGGATCGCGACCGAAGAGCGCGAGCAGGCGCGCAGCCCCGAGTCCTACCGGAAGCAGTTCTGACCGTGAAGCTGCTCGGCATCTCCGCCTTCTACCACGACTCCGCCGCCTGCCTGGTGGACGCGGGGCGCATCGTCGCCGCCGCTCAGGAGGAGCGCTTCACCCGCAAGAAGCACGACGAGGGGTTCCCCAGCAACGCCGTGCGCTACTGCCTGGCCGAGGGGAACGTCAAACCGGGAGAGCTCGGCGGCGTCGTCTTCTACGACAAGCCGCTGCTCAAGTTCCACCGCATCCTGGAGACCTATCTCTCGACGGTCCCCCGGGGACTGCGCTCGGCCGTGATGGCGCTGCCCCTCTGGCTGCGCGACCGGCTATGGATTCCGCCCCAGATCCAGGACGCCCTGGAGGATTGCGGCGTCGGCGAGGTCCAGGAGATCTACTTCACCGAGCACCACGAGTCGCACGCGGCGTCGGCCTTCTACCCCTCCCCCTTCGAGGAGGCGGCGGTGCTCACGCTCGACGGCGTGGGCGAGTGGGCCACCACCACCATCGGCGTTGGGGAAGGGAGCCGCCTGCGGCTGATCCGCGAGATCGTCTTCCCCCACTCGCTCGGCCTCCTCTACTCGGCCTTCACCTACTTCACCGGCTTCAGGGTGAATTCGGGCGAGTACAAGCTGATGGGGCTCGCTCCCTACGGCGAGGGGAAGTACACCGACGCGATCAGGCGGGAGCTGGTCGACGTCCGCGAGGACGGCTCCTTCCGCATGAACATGGACTACTTCGGCTATCTCGACGGCCTGGCGATGACGAACGACCGGTTCGCCAAGCTGTTCGGCGGGCCGCCACGACCGCCGGAGTCGCCCATCACCCAGCGGGAGATGGACCTCGCCAAGTCGATCCAGGAGGTCACGGAGGAGATCGTCCTCAAGCTGGCCCGCCACGCCCGCGAGATCACCGGCAAGCGCCACCTCTGCATGGCCGGCGGCGTGGCCCTCAACTGCGTGGCCAACGGCGTGCTGCTGCGGGAGGGGATCTTCGACGACATTTGGATCCAGCCCGCGGCCGGGGACGCCGGCGGAGCCCTCGGCGCGCCGCTGGCGGTCTGGCACAACGCCATGGGCAAGCCGCGCACGGTCGGCCGCGCCAGCAGCGGCAAGCCGAAGGACGCCATGCGGGGGGCGCTGCTCGGCCCCGAATTCTCCCGGGCCCAGATCAAGGAGTACCTCGACGCTCAAGGGTATCCCTACGAGGAGCTCTCGGACGAGGAGTGGGCGGGGCGGATCGCCGGGATCATCGCCGGGGAGAACGTCATCGGCCTCTGCCAGGGGCGGATGGAGTTCGGCCCGCGGGCGCTGGGAGGGCGGTCGATCATCGGCGACGCGCGCAGCCCCAAGATGCAGTCGGTGATGAACCTGAAGATCAAGTACCGGGAGAGCTTCCGGCCGTTCGCGCCGAGCGTGCTGGAGGAGCGGGTGTCGGACTACTTCGAGCTCGACCGCCCCAGCCCCTACATGCTGCTGGTGGCGGACGTGGTCGAGCGCCGGCGCGTCCCCAAGCGGGGGGACGAGCGCAATCTCCCCTTGACGGAGTGGGTGAACCGGCCGCGCTCGGACGTCCCCGCCATCACCCACGTCGACTACTCGGCGCGCATCCAGACGGTGGGCGAGGAGAGCCCGCGTTACCACGCGATCCTCCAGGAATTCGAGAAGCTCACCGGCTACGGGGTGATCGTCAACACCAGCTTCAACGTGCGGGGCGAGCCGATCGTCTGCACGCCCGAGGACGCCTACCGCTGCTTCATGCGCACCGAGATGGACTATCTGGTGCTCGGCCCCTTCCTGTTGGAGAAGAAAGCCCAGCCTGAGCTGGAGGAGAAGGGGGACTGGCGGCAGGAGTTCCAGCTAGACTAGAGCGGCAGGAGCTCCAGTTAGACTAGAGAGAAGGTAGGAACACAACCATGCGCAAGGTCCGCTACTTCGGCTCCATCCTGGGAGAGATCGTCCAGTTCGCCCGGCAGAACAAGGTCTACTGGATCGTCCCCCTGGTGCTCATCCTGGGTCTGGTCATCCTGCTGGTCGTCACCAGCCAGGCCACGGCGCCGTTCATCTATACGTTGTTCTAGGAGGCCGCCCTCATCCGGAGCGCCGACGGCCTGCGCACGGGCGCCTATTCTCCCGCGAGCGCGAGCGCCTTGTCGGCGACTGCTTTCGAGAGGTACATGCCCCGCAGGATGAGATCTTGGACGATCGGCCGGGCCAGCGGGATCATTCCCTGGCGTTTGGCCCGCAGGATGATCCCCAGGGTCCCGATGAACGGAATCCCGTGCCATTGAGCGTAGGACCTCGCCCTCTGATCATCGAGAACGGCGATGGTTCCCGGACGGGACAGAGCCCAGGCGAGCACCGAGGCTTCTCCCTTGCCGAGATCCCAGACCAGAAGCGTTCCCGGAATGGCGGGTGATGGAACGACGGAGAGCCATGGAGCCGCCTGGACATCCCGCAGAACGGCGTCATCCTTGGCCCGGATCTCGTCCCGAACCGGCTCAGGGATGAGAAAGGCAGGCGCCAAGGCTTTGAGGATAGGGAGGTTGCCCGTCCGGGCGAGGTAGATCAGAGGCGAGGCGTCGATTGCCGGCGCCTCAGCCAATCTCGATCTCCCGCTTCAGCTCGTCAAGATCCACCTGAAAGACGTCGATCTTCCGCGCGGCGAGCTCGTCGATGAAGTCCGCCCGGGGAATGCCCGCGATCTCCGCCGCCTTTCCCTGGGAGACCAGCCCGCGCCGAAACCAGTCGATCGCGGCGGCTAGCCGTACATCCTTCTCCACCTCGCTTGGGGACTTCCGAAGCGCCGAGAGAGCTCCTTCGGGAACCTCGATCGTCAACGTCGCCATCGCCACCTCCGGCTCCTATTGTAGACCCAGGCCCCAGCCAGGTCCCCCTTCTCCTTCCAGGAGAAGGGGCCAGGGGATGAGGTGGGCCCGGCACGGCCGCTCCGGGAGGGCGGGCTTGCCCTCCCCCCGCCCTTGCGACACAATAGCCCCCGATGCGTCGTTTCAAGCCGGTTCATGGTCTGCTGATCGTCCTCGCCGTCCTGGGCGTGATCTGGGGGGCCGAGGTGGCTTCGGAGAAGCGGCTCAACTCGTCGGGGTTCCAGGTCGTGACGCCCGACCGCGGGGGGCAGGTGCGGATCGATGTGGCGGATCTGAAGCCGCAGGAGGTCCGTTTCTTCCAGTTCCTCAACGCCGGCAACCAGGAGGTTCACTTCTTTGTCGGGCGCGACAACACGGGCCAGGTCCAGGTTGCCTTCGATGCCAGCGAGACCTGCGCCAAGTACAAGCGGGGCTTCCGGCACGAGGGGGAGTGGATCGTCTGCAACAAGTGCGACAAGGCCTTCCGCCTCACCACCATCAACTCCGGCGTCGAGGGGTGCCCGCCGATCCCGGTGCACCACCAAGTCGCGGGCTCCGAGCTGGTCCTCGCCGAATCCGACATCCTGCGGGGGTGGCGGCTGTTCCATTGACGGCCGTCATTACCTGAGACAGACTGCCTGATACAACTGACGTGAAATCAGAGCTTTGACGGCCAGCCCCTGATGTTGTATCTTCGCCCGGTCCGGAAAGGTTAGCCAATGTGCGCAGCTGACTTCGTGCTCTACGAGGAGGAATTCAAGCACCTTGAGGAGGCCCTGCGCCGTCTGCGCCAGGAGGCCAACGCCAAGGCCGTCTTCCTTATCGACAAGAACGGCCAGCAGATCGCCTCGGCGGGGGAGACCGAGCAGTTCGACACCACCTCGCTCGCCTCGCTGACGGCCGGCAACGTGGCCGCCACCGACGGTCTGGCCAAGCTGATCGGGGAGCGGGAGTTCTCGGTGCTGTTCCATGAGGGTCAGCAGGACCACATCCACATCTCCATCGTCGCCAAACGCGCCATTCTGGTCGTCATTTTCGACGACCGGTCCTCGCTCGGCCTGGTCCGCCTGCGGGTCAAACGGGCGAGCGTGGAGCTCGAGAAGATCTTCGAGGTGATGCTGCAGAAGGGCGAAAAAGGAGCGCAAGGGTCGATCCACGCAAGCCCCTTTTCCGAGATCACCGACGACGACATCGACGCCCTATTCGGTGAATAACCGGCGAATGACGACAGAGCGCGGCGCCCGCCGGCGGACCGGCGCCTGAGGTCCAGGCGCTCCCGGCGGACCGCTCCGGCCCTCCCAGAGGGACCGGGCGAGGGAAACGAGGCACGGAAGAAGACGATGACTTTTATCAATTACGCCAGCAAAGAGATCAACTGCAAGATCGTCTACTACGGGCCCGGCCTATGCGGGAAGACGACCAACCTGCAGTACATCTACAACAAGACCGCCCCCGAGTCGAAGGGCAAGATGATCTCCCTGGCGACCGAGGCCGACCGGACGCTCTTCTTCGACTTCCTGCCGCTCGACCTCGGGAGCATCCGGGGCTTCACCACCCGCTTCCACCTCTACACCGTCCCCGGCCAGGTCTTCTACGATGCCAGCCGCAAGCTGATCCTCAAGGGGGTGGACGGCGTGGTCTTCGTGGCCGACAGCCAGGAGGAGCGGATGGAGGCGAACATCGAGTCGATCCGCAACCTGGAACAAAACTTGAAGGAGCACGGATTCGACTTGGCGACGATCCCCTACGCCTTGCAGTTCAACAAGCGGGATCTCCCGAGCGTGGTACCGGTCGAAGAGATGTATCGCACGCTCAACTACAAGCGCGAGCCGACCTTCGAGGCGGTAGCTACGACGGGAGTCGGCGTCTTCGATACCCTGAAGTCGGTCGCGAAGCAGATCCTGATCGAGCTGAAGAAACGCTAGCGAAAGGGAGCCATGGCCAAGGCCGCCAAGAAGACTCCAGCGAAACCCGAATCCAAGGCCGCCGCGCCCGCCAAGGGCGCCAAGGCGGCGCAACCCGCGGGGCCCGATCCCGCCCTCGACGCCCTGACCCAGGGTCTCGCCGCCCTCCAGGCGAAGGACTGGGCCAAGGCCGTCGAGCGGTTCGAGGAGGCGGTCCGCGAGAGCGACCGGCCCGAGGTGCGGGACCGGGCCCGCCAGTACCTGCTGGCGAGCCGCCAGAAGGCGCAGGGTGAGAAGCCGGCGGCGAAGGGCGCCGAGGCGGACCCCTACCTCCAGGCCGTCTACGAGAAGAACCGGGGCAACCTCGAGGAGGCGCTGGAGATCAGCCGCAAGGGCGGGCGCGACCAGAAGGACGAGCGTTTCGCCTATCTGACGGCCTCGCTCCATGCGATCGAGGGTCGGTGGGACGAGGCGACCCAGGCGCTGACCAAGGCGATCGAGCTGAACCCCAAGAATCGCATCCATGCCTTCCACGATCCCGATCTCGCCGAGCTCCGCAAGAACCGCGACCTCCGCCCCCTCTTTGGCCTCTCCTGAGCCGGCGCGCGCGCCGGAGAGGGCCTTGGTGGCGATCGGCGGGGGGACCGGCCTCTCCGTCCTCCTGCGCGGCCTCAAGCACCACGTCGGCACCGAGCGGCTCCGCCAGCTCACCGGCGTGGTCACCGTCACCGACGACGGCGGCTCCTCCGGCCGGCTGCGCAAGGAATTCGGCGTGCTGCCGCCGGGGGATATCCGCAACTGTATCGCCGCCCTCGCCGACGACGAGGACCTGCTGACCCGCCTCTTCCAGTACCGCTTCCCGAACGGCGGCGGCCTGCTCGGCCACTCCTTCGGCAACCTCTTCCTCACCGCGCTCACCGGCATCACGGGGGATTTCCACCAGGCGATCCTCACCGCCGAGTCGGTGCTCTCGGTGCGCGGCAAGATCTTCCCCGCCACCCTCACCGACGTGCGGCTGCGCGGGCGGGGAGTCTCGGGGCGGATCTACGAGGGGGAGTCGGCGATCGGCCTCTCGGGCGAGGAGCTGGCGGCCGTGGAGCTCGATCCGGCCAGTCCGCCGGCCTTCCCGCAAGCGGTGGCGGCGCTGGAGAAGGCGGACCTGATCCTGCTCGGCCCCGGCTCGCTCTACACCTCGATCCTCCCCAACCTGCTGATCCCCGGCATCCGCCAGGCGCTGGTGAAGACCCGGGCGCGGGTGGTGCTGCTGCTCAACCTGATGACCCAGCCCGGCGAGACCGACGGCATGATGGGGACCGAACACCTGCGGGCCCTGGTGCGGCAGGCCGGCGAGGGGATCATCGACGCGGTGCTGGTCAACGCCGCTCCGATCCCGCCGGCCCTGACCGCCCACTACGCCGAGACCGGCTCGGTGCCCGTGGCGGTCGACCGCGCCGCCCTGGAGGCCCTGGGGGTCGAGGTCCACGCGGCCGACCTCCTGGCGGTGGACGGGGACCTGATCCGGCACGATCCGGAAAAATTGGCGCGGGCGGTGCTGGAGCTGACGGGGAGGCAGGCCGCGACGCAGACGGTTTTGTAGGGGCGGCCCTATGTGGCCGCCCTGTGCAGGCCCGCACCGTTGCA
>DASXJP010000537.1:0-5575 GCA_036497345.1 Thermoanaerobaculia bacterium | reverse complement strand
CGAAGTGGAGAGGGGGCCAGGGGGTGAGGCTTCGGAGCGCAGGATGCCGAAAGGGCACCATCGCCCTGCAGACCCTGACCGTCGCCTGTCTTCTTTTTTCCGCCTGCGCCTCCTCCAATCCCACCCTCATCGAGCGCCGGGTGATGCTGATGGGCACCGCGCTCGACGTCGAGGTGGAGGCGGCGAACCGGCCGGCCGCGCTGGCGGCGAGCGAGCGGGCGGTCGAGGCTCTGGAGGCTGCCGAGGCGCGGCTCTCCACCTGGCGGGACGACACCGAGCTGGCCCGCCTGAACCAAACACCCGTGGGCCAGCCGGTGTCCCTCTCCCCCGCTCTCGCCCGCGAGCTCCAGGCGGCGCGGCGCTGCTGGGAGGAGACCGACGGCGCCTTCGATCCCGGTGTCGGCGCCCTGGCGCGGGCCTGGGGGCTGCGCACCGGCGGGCGGATTCCGGATCCGGCGGAGCTGCGGGCCGCGCGGGGGATCTCCGGTCTGCGGCTGCGAGACGGGACCGCCGTTCGTGAGAAGGACCTGCTTCTGGAGGAGGGGGGCTGGGGGAAGGGCGCGGGGCTGGTGGATGCTCTGGAGGCCCTGAAGCAGAACGGTGTGGCGCGGGCCTCGCTCGATCTCGGCGGCCAGGTGGCGGTGCTCGGCGGCGGCTGGGAGATCCCGGTGGCCGATCCGCGCCAGCGCGACCGCTCCGTGGTGGTCCTGAAAGTGGACGGCGGATCGGTCTCGACCTCCGGGAACAGCGAGCATGGGTTCGAGATCGCCGGGAAGCGATACGGCCACATCCTCGATCCCCGGACGGGGAACCCGGCGCCGGACTTCGGCAGCCTGACCGTGTGGACGGCCGATCCGCTGTGGGCCGACTGCCTGTCGACCGGCCTCTACGTGCTGGGGCCGGAGCGGGCCCTGGCCTGGGCGGCGGAGCACCCCGGCGTCGAGGTGCTGGTGCTGCGGACGGACGGCGACCGGCTGCGCGCCCTGGCGAGCCCGGGGCTGCGCGGAAGGCTGAAGACGACGGATTCTGAGATGGAGATCGAATTTGGGAGATAGACCGATGTTCTTGCAGAGAGGGATCACGTTCCTGACAGCCATCCTCCTGGCGCTCGCCCTGACGCCGGCCCTCCGCGCGCAGTCGACGGACGACCGGGTGCGCCAACTCGAGCAGGAGGTCGAGCAGCTCAAGGCCGAGATGGCGGCGATGAAGGCCCAGGGACAGAGCGCGGATCGCGTCGCGGAGATCGAGCGGAAGCTGGACGTGCTGGCGCAGGAGATCGAAACGATGAAGCTCGGCGAGGCCGCGGCCACCGCCGACCGCTCGACCAACGGCATGGGCCCGGCGGCCTCCAAGGTCTACCGCAGCGGCAACGGCCTGGCGATCGGCGGCTACGGCGAGGTGGTCTACCACAACTTCGACAGCAGGCTTCAGGACGGCAGCCGCTCGGAGGCGACCGACGAGGTGGACCTCCAGCGGGCGGTCGTCTATTTTGGTTATAAATTCAACGAGCGCTTCATCTTCAATTCCGAGCTGGAGGTGGAGCACGCGGTCACGGCGTCGGATAAAGAGGGCGAGACCGAGGTCGAATTCGCCTACGGCGACTACCTGTGGAAGCCGCAGGCCAACGTGCGGGCCGGTCTGGTCCTGATGCCCGTGGGCCTGCTCAACGAGTACCACGAGCCCACCGTCTACCTCGGCGTGAGCCGGAACGCGGTCGAGACGGCGATCATCCCCACGACCTGGCGGGAGATCGGCTTCGGCCTCTACGGCGAGGCGGGATCCTGGCGGTATCGCACCTACCTCACCAACGGCCTCGACGCCTCGCGCTTCGCGGCCGACGGGATCGGCGAGGGGAGCGGCGAGGGCTCGCACGCCCGGGCCGAGGACTTCGCCTGGGTGGGACGGCTCGACTTCACCGGCGTCCCCGGCCTGCTGGTGGGCGGCTCGGTCTTCACGGGGGACTCCGGCCAGGGGCTGCTCGACACGGAGGGGAAGCGGATCGGCGGCCGGGTGACGCTCTACGAGGGGCACGTCGACTGGCGCTGGCGGGGGTTGCAATTCCGCGCCCTGGGGGTGAGGAGCACTGTGGACGACGTGGCGCGGATCAACCAGGCGCTGGGCCTGGAGGGGGAGGCAGGGGTCGGCAAGGCGCAGCAGGGGGCCTACGCGGAGCTCGGCTACGATCTCCTGAGCCTCCGGCCCGGCAGCCGGCAGCGGCTGATCCCGTTCGCGCGCGTGGAGGCCTACGACACCCAAAGGCAAGTTCCCGCGGGCTTCGCGCGCAACCCCGCCAACGACGCGCACGTGCTCACCTTCGGCTTCAACTACTATCCCATCGACCAGTTGGTGTTGAAAGCCGACGTCCTGCGCGTCCGGAACGAGGCCCGGACGGGGCAGAACGAATTCCGGATCGGCCTGGGATACGTCTTCTGATTCTGAGCGCCATGCACCGACGAAGCCTGAAGCTGGTCTTCCTCCTGGGCCTGGCCGCGCTCGCGGCCTGGCCCCTCCGCGCCAAGGTCTTCCTCACCGTCGACGAGGCCCTTCGCCTCGCCTTCCCCGGTTGCGCGGTCGAGCGCCGGACGATCTTCCTGACCCCCGAGCAAAAGGCCCGGGTCGAGCAACTGGCGAAGGGGGAGGTCAAGAGCGCGCTGATCAACCCCTACCACGCGACCTGTGGCGGCAAGGACGGCGGCACCGCCTACTTCGATTCCCACGTCGTGCGGACCCTCCCCGAGACGCTGATGGTGGTGATCGACCCCCAGGGGAAGGTCCGGCGGATCGAGGTGCTCTCCTTCGCCGAGCCCGAGGATTACCTGCCGCCGGCCAAATGGTACGGCCAATTCGCGGGCCAGGGGCTGGGCGACGACCTCGCCCTGGGGCGCCACATCCGCAACGTCACCGGCGCCTCGCTCACCGCCCGCGCCACCACCGAGGCGGTGCGGCGCGTGCTCGCCCTGCATCAGGTCCTCTCGTCGCAAGCCCCGGCGGGAGCGAAGCCTTGAGCCGCTTCGAGGCGTGGATGCTGCACGTCTCGAACCTCCTGGTGGGAGGGACGGGGCTGGTCTACGCCTGGATGCTCTACCTGGTGAAGCCCACCGATCCGTACGCGGTGGTCAACCACCCCTGGCAGCCGCAGACGCAGCACCTGCACATCCTGGTGGCGCCGCTGCTCGTCTTCACCGCCGGCCTGGTCTGGCGGCGGCACGTCTGGTCGCAGTGGAAGCGCGGGATGGAGGACCGGCGGCGGAGCGGCCTGTCGCTGGTCTCGCTGCTGGTGCCGATGATCGTCTCCGGCTACCTGATCCAGACCTCGGTGGACGACCGCTGGCGCCGCATCTGGGTGGGGGTCCACCTCGCCACCGCCGGGCTCTGGCTGCTCGGCTACCTGGCGCACCAGGCCATGGGCTACCGGCGGGTGAAGTCCGTCCAGCGGTAGTTGACCAGAAGGGGAGCCCCTTCGCCGGTACCCAGGAACCAGAGCAGGGAGGGGCGGGGACGCAGCGTCCCCATGCGCAGCTCCCCCTCGCGGGGCCCCAGGATCAGCATCGTGGTCGCCAGCCCCTGGGCGTCCACCGCCAGCTCCGTCACGGCCACGGCGGTGAGCACGCCCTGCGCGGGCGAGCCCGTCCGCTGGTTGAGATACGACGAGGTACCGCCTTGCAGGGGATGATCGGAGCTGGCGGCGACCGCCAGCGACTGGTCGCGCAGGTAGACCTGGTCCGCGTGCTCCTCCAGGCCGGGGACCTGCGGAAGCAGGACCGGCCACCCCTTCCCCGCCGGGCCGGGGCCGAATCCCCGCCGGACCGGCCCGATGCGGACGAACGCGTTCCCCACCTTGCGCTCGCGCAGGATCTCGACGGCGCGGTCCACCGCGGCCCCTTCCGCGAACCCCACCAGATCGACGCCGCTCCCCGCCGCCAGGGTGGCGGTCCTCTTCTGCGGATCGAACGTCAGCCCGTCGCACTCCGCGGCCTTCGCCGCCTGGAGCACCGCGTCGGAGCCCGGGGGACCCTCGACCTGGGAGCGGAGCCCCCAGAGAGAATAGAGACCCTTGCCGAGCGGACCGTGCGCGCCCTCGGACCACTGGCAGAAGCTCCAGGCGCGCGCCAGCAGATCGAGGAGCCGGGGCTCGACCGGCTGCGGCCCCTTGCCGGCGGCGGCGCTCAGGGCGGCCGTGCCGTCCGTCACCAGCCGCTCCATCTCGGCGGCTCCCGCGAGGGCCTTCTGGACCGCCTCCCGGGTCGCCTCCTCGGAGAGACCGCGGATCTGGATCTCCACGGGCTTGCCGAAGGCCTGGGCGGGGGCCGGCGCGGCGGCAGAGGCCCCGACGACGAGAGCGAGGAGGAACGGGAGCATGGAGGGATGATAGCGGGAATCGCTACGACGGCTCTACCAGGAAGCACTCCAGCACCGCCTTGAAGGCGGTTCGCAGCTCGGCGCCGTCGTAGGTCGCCGGGAAGCTCGCCCGCTCGGCCAGGAGCTGATCGCGCAGGAGCCCCTCGAAGGCGCCGATGAGGGCCGAGCGCACGGCCTGCGGGTGGAGGTCCGGCCGCAGCCTCCCCGCCCCCTGGAGCTCCAGCAGCAGGCCGTCGATCACCTTCAGCACCTGCTGGAAGCCGCGGGTCATCATCACCATGTGCCCGTGCTTGCGGATGCGCCGCCCTTCGAGGAGCATCAGCGTCCGGAGCTGCTTGTCGTTCTCCAGCGCCACGATCATCAGCTCGGTCAAGGCCCGCAGCTTCTCCAGTGGCGGCATCGGCGCCTCCTGCACGTGCCGCACCCCCTGGGCCATCCGCTGCCAGGCGCGGTCGAAGATCCCCTCCAGCAGCCCCTCCTTGCTGCCGAAGTGCTTGATGAGCTGCGACTCGCTCGTCCCCGCCCGGCGGGCGATCGCCGAGGTCGTGGTGTTCTCATAGCCGTCCTCGGAAAAGAGGTCGCGCCCCGCCTGCAGGATGCGCTCGTGGGACGACGGCTCGACCGCCGGGCTCTCCCCTTCCTGGGCATGGATGGATTGAGGCTTACCCATAAGCTGAAGTAATCCTAATACGGCATCGAGGTCCTGGCAACAGTGGTAGTGCCACTATTGACAGCTTATCGCCAATCAGCGATACTCCAGGGAAAGGAAATCCTCAATCCCCTCGGGTGCGCTTGAGTCAACGCTTGGGCGCACCACTTTTTTGATCTAAAAGTTGATGTATTCGAGCTCGGGCTGAAAGCTGGGACGGGCCGGGACGTCGTTGCGGAGCGGGGGAGCCTTGAGCTGCAGGACCATGTAGGCGCCGAACACCGCCGTGAACATCCGGCAGCGGGCGTAGAGCCCCTGGACGAGGCCGCGCTTCTTCTCCTTCACCAGGTGCTTCAGGTTGTACATCACCGTGGTCGTGGTGCGGCAGCCGAGCTCGCGGCAGGCCCAGTTGAGGCCGGTCTCGACGGCGAACCCCTCCAAATGGCTGTCCGGCACCGCCTCGAAGATCTCCCGCCGCAGGCAGCGGATGCCGGAGAGCAGGGGTCCGGTACGGTCCTGGATGGCGTTGAGCGGCCGACCCCGGTGGCGGATACCGACGTTCATGTC
>DASXJP010000536.1:0-6141 GCA_036497345.1 Thermoanaerobaculia bacterium | reverse complement strand
CAGGTACGAAACTGTTGGACCGAGAAGCCGAGCGGCGTCGAGCCGTTAGAGATGAGGGGGCGCTGGGTCTCGTCCTTGAGCCGCAGGAAGGTCTCCGAACCCGAGCGGCTGTCCTTGAAATAGGAAGCGATCGAGAAGTTGGGGACCGTGGCGCTGCCGGTATAGTTCGGCGCCAACCGCTTCAGGATGTCGGCCTTGTGGTCGGTGTTCCAGTCGAGGGGGATGACGTCGCCAATGCTGAACGGGCCCGAGGCTCCTCCCCCGCCGCGGGGGTCCGAGCTGTCGGTCGGCCAGCGGAGGCTGTAGCCGCTGGAGTTCTTGTCGCTGGTGGTGTCCGTGTTGGGATCCCAGCCGTTGCAGGTGTTGGCGACGCTGGAGTCGGAGGCGATCGTCTGGGTGTAGTACCCGTTCTCCGGGGGGGTGCGGTTGTTGCCGTTGTCCCAGGAGATGAAGTCGCTGACCGGCGTGTAGGTCACCGACGCCGGGCTGCCGGCGACCACCGAGGTGGTGGAGCAGGAGGAGTTGGTGCACTTGAGGACGGCCACCGACATCCGGACCGAGCCGCCGTAGGAGCCGCTGCTCGGCGTGTAGGTCACCTTGTAGGTGGTGCCGCTGTTGCGGATGTAGAAGGTCACGGGGTTGGTGGAGCTGAAGCTGAGCCCCCCCTTGGGGAGGCGCTGCACCTTGGCGACCTCCCAACTGTCATTGAGGTCGGCCGGGTTGGTGGAGCTGCAGCCGACGCCGGAGTCGCCGGTGCCCGAGCCGCAGCTCCAGAGATTGCCGAAGACCTCCTGCGCGCCGTTCGCCGGAAAAAAGGTGGTGCCGGAGAGGTTCACCCCGTTCCCCGACGCCTGGTAGAGCCAGTGCTTCTCGCCGACGGCGAGGGCGTCCTGGTTGTACGTCCCGAAGCCGAAGTTGACCTTGCCCAGGCCGGGATCGCTCAGCACCTGATAGAGCGCCTGCTTGGCCTGGTAGAGCTTCGAGGCGGGATCGTCGGCGTTGAGGGGCACGAAGCAGTCGCCGGAGTCGCAGGTCCCCGCCGTCTTCGGGGCCCAGTTCATCGAGCCGGAGGTGTCGAGCAGGATGAACAGATAGGGATCGGCGCTCGACGTGCGCAGCAGGCTGCGGTCGTCGCCGCGGGCGGCGGCGGAGCCGAGCAGCGCGAGCAGCGCGAGCGCGCAGGCGGCGCGGGCGATGGGGGTCCGGCCAAACCACCGGTTTCTGGGCGACATAGGAGCCTCTCCTGAAAATGCTGCGTCTAGAGCTTCACCAACCCACCTGCGCCAGCGCGGCGGGGTCCGTGGTGACCGCGTCCGTCTGCGGTTTCCAGGGCTGGACCTCGATCATGGCGCGCACCGTCTTCTGGCCGAGCACCGTGGCGTCGGCCGGCGGATCACCGCTGCCGCTCCAACTGACCCGCTGGGCGGTCGACGAGATCGCGAAGGTGGTGACGTAGAACTGCTGACCGCCTTGATTCTGCGGGCACCAGTTGCAGGGATATTGGTTGATCTGGACCGCCGGCGAGAGGGTCACCCGGTCGGCGACGTTGGTCGAGAGGGCGCTCCCCGCACCCACCGACACCTTGTTCAGGATCACCGTCCTGCCTTTGTAGTCGTGGTTCGCCAGGATCTCGGCCACGGAGATCCCGACCCCCGAGTCGGCGGCGTAGAACGTCCGGTTGACCGTCTTCTCGTTGGCGCCGACCTGCACCTCGGTCTGGGTCACCAGGGCGAGGGAGAGCGCCAGGATGGTGAGCACGACGAGCGCGAGCAGGGTGATCACATAGGCGCTGCCCGCTTCGCTGGAGCGATGTTCTCTCATCCGAGATTCCTCATGTCGATCACGGTGCGGAGGAGGCGGCGGCGGTACATCCGCTCGTTGGTGGAGTTGAAGACCGCGGTGTCCGTCGTGTCGTAGGTGTTGTCCTCCACGCGCTCCAGCACCGGCGCCTGGTAGTCCTTGTCGCGGCGGTCGGTGCGGGCGAGCGTGGTGAGCCGGATGTAATACAGATCAGAATTGGCGAACAGCGCCGAATTGGTGTTCTTCTCGCCGTTGTACATCCAGTCGTCGTTCTCGCCGTCCGCCGATTCGTAGATGCCGCAGTTGATGTCGTCCGAGGCGATGGTTCCCGCTCCGCAGGCGCCGGCGCCGGGATCCTTGGCCGCGGTGTCGAGGCCGAGGGCCACCTGGAGGTCGAAGATGTTGTCGGCGATGTCCACCTGCCAGTTCTTGTCGTCGCCGCCCCACGCCGACTGGGTGTTGGGGTAGACGCGGGCGCGCGACAGCTTCGGGATGAGGTCCGAGGTATTGTCGCCGGCCACCGCATACTCCCGGCGGACGTAGAACCGGTACTCCTCGACGATGCCGACGGAGACGGCGGAGGTGAGGTTGGTCGGGTAGCTCCCCGGCGACGAGGAGAGCTTCAGGTAATCGGCCGTGTGCCCGCCCGTGACCTTGAAGCCGACCTTGACGTCGCTCGGGTTCGAGGCATCCGAGTTCCCCGGATCGAGCTCGACGACCACCCAGATGCTGGGGTCCTGCCGGGCGACCAGCACCAGCCCCTCCGGCCGCCCCGGCGGCTTGATCGCGTCGATGATCGCCGTCAAGTCCTGGGGGACGCCGCTCGGCGCGGGGTTGGCGACGTGCAGCGAGCCGGTCGTCGGCGCGGCCGCCGACGGCTTGAGCTCGAACAGCGCCGCCTGGTTGATCTGGTAGACGCTCGACGTGAGGACCCCCCGGATGGTGAGCACGTCCGAGCCGGGGACGACGTCAGGGGTCGCGCCGCCGCCGATCTTCGTGCCGTCGACGACGTTGTTCTGCACCCCCACCGCCATGCCGGTGGGGAGATTGCCCACCGGGATGCCGCCCCTCCCTGCCATGCGGATCAGCCGCATGGAGTCGGCCTGCGCCACCCGCAGGGACTGCTGCATGTCGGAGATGTTGGTCTGTGCCCGCGTCAGCTTGTTGCTGAAGTCGAACAGCGCCAGGACGCCGAGCAGCACGACGACGGTGACGATCAGCGATACGGCGACCTCGACGAGGGTGAAGCCCCGCTGGCCTGGACGATGGAATCGGCTCGCGCTCATGGTCTGCCTCAGAAAGCCTTGATCACGGTGAGGGTGATCCCCTGGCCGTTGCCGAACAGATCCTTTTTCGGATTCTCGATCAGGACCTGGATCTGCTTGAGATGGACGAAATTGGCCTGGGTGCTGCCGTCCAGGGGGGTGTCGAGCTTGCCGTCGTTGAGGTCGGTGATGCCGTACTGCTGCACGGTCGTGGTGCGGTTCCACAGCACCGGGCCGCGCCCCGAGGCGTCGGCGGTCCACCCCTCGGTGGCGTCGCCGATCTCATAGGCGCCGGTGCTGGGGTCGGTCTTGGCCCGCGTGTAGAAATCCTTCGTCTGCGTCTGGGTCTCGCCCCCGGCCACCACCATGCGCTGGTTGTTGAACGGCAGCTGCAGCATCTCCTCGAGCTCCGTCCGGCTGCCGTTCGTCGCCTGCGTGGCGTCGTTGCCGGTGACGTTGTCGTTGATCGAGCGCGAGAAGACCGGCAGCAGGCCGAGCGCGATGATGAGCAGGATGGCGGCCGCGATGAGCGCCTCGATGAGGGAGAAGCCCGCCTCGCCACGGCGGACCGCCGGTCTATGTCTCCAGGGTCGCATCCTCATCCTCCTCAATTCCAGGTCCAGGCCTTGCCGTTGTCGCCGCTGGGGACGTACGCGGTGCCGTTCCACTTGCGGACCTCGATGCGGGCCGTGGCGGCGGTCTCCACGTGGACCTCCATGCAGTTGTCGTAGGGATCGTTGAAGCGGAACCCCCCGGGGGTGGTGGCGGTGGACCCGTCGGTGTCGGGGACCGAGCCGTCGCTCTGGAAGATCAGGATGTTCGGCCCACCGTCCGGGTCGCCGCTGAGGCGTTCGACCGAATTCTTGTCCGTGTTGCTGTTGCAGTCCTCGAATTTCGTCCCGGACGGCAGCGTCAGGGTACCGATCACGGTGTCGTTGGCGCCCAGCCGCTTGTCGGAGTCGAGATCCAGGAAGGCCTGCACGTGACCGGGGTCGCCGGCGCCGGTGGACGGGACGATCCGCACCACGCTCTGGGCCGACCTCTTGATCGCCTGGATGCGCGCCAGCCGCACCAGGACGGTGGTCTCCTGCACGATCCCCCGGATCTTGGACTGATGGAGCGCGGTCTGGAGGGCGGGGATGCCCAACGCGATGAGCGCGAGCATGACCGCCATCACCACGAGGAGCTCGATCAGCGTGAAGCCGCGCGGACCGCGGACGGACACTGGGTTTTTCATGGCAAGCCCCCTTAGAGCAAGGCCGGTGCCACGCCCCGAACGGAGCGGAGCACGGGTTGTAAGATGTTGAAAACGCTATTCTTGGGCCACGGGTCAAGGCACCGGAGGGAGCGCTTCGGAGGGCGGCGCTTCGTTACTGTTCGTAACGATCGTGTCGCGCGGGAAGGTGAGCACCGCCCGCGTCCCGCCGCCCGGCCGGTCCTCCAGACGGATGCGGCCGCCGTGCAGCACCACGATGCGGTGGGCGAGCGCCAGCCCCAGCCCCACGCCGCCGCGCCGGCCGGTGGCGAAGGGGTGGAAGAGCCGCGCCCGGATCTCGTCGGGCAGCCCCGGGCCGCGGTCCTCGATCGCCACCTCCACCCCGTCGCCGCCGTGCGCCACCGAGACCTCCACCGGCCCGCGCCGCCCCGCCTCGCGCTCGGCCTGCGCGGCGTTGTGCAGCAGGTTGCGCACGGCGCGCTCGAGGAGCTCGGGATCGCCGCGCAGCGCGGCGTCCTCCCCCCGCACGCTCACCTCCACTCCCGCGAGGGCCGGATCGGCCGCCGCGCGCCGGAGGAGGGGGAGCAGCTCCAGGTCGCGCAAGCGGGCGGTGCCCGGCCGCGCGAAGGAGAGGAAGTCCTGGAGCACCCGCTCGAGGTGGTCGGCCTCGCCGCGGATCTCGGAGAGGAAGTCGGCGATCGAGCCCTCGTCCGGCCGCCGCTCGATCAGCGTCAGATAGCCGCGCAGGGTGGCGAGGCCGTTGCGCAGCTCGTGGGCGACGCCTCCGGCCATCTCGCCGAGCTGGGCGAGGCTCTCGGCGAGGCGGCTCTCCTCGGCCCGCCGCCGCGCCGCGGTGAGGTCGGCGAAGAGGACGAGCAGGCCGCGCACCTCGCCGTCGTCGCGGCGCAGCGGATGGACGGTGAGCCCCACGGTCAGGGTCTCCCCCGTCTCCGGATGGCGCACGGCGCATTCCTGGCGCTGGGGGGCGGTCCCCTCGGCCACCGCCGCCGCCAGGATCTCGCGCAGCTCGGGCTGGCCGGCGAGCACCTGGTCGAGCGGCGCTCCCGGCTCGGGGAGCGCGGCGCCGAGGAGCGCCGCGCCCACGGCGTTGAGCGCCAGCACCCGCCCCTCGCGGTCGAGCAGCAGCAGGCCGCTCTGCAGGCTGGCCGAGAGGGTCCGCTCGAGGGCCGCGATGTCGTCCTCGGCGGAGCGCCCCTGGCGGCCGGCGAGGGCCGCGAGGGCGCGGTCGAAGGTGCCGAGGAGGAGCTCGATCTCGTCCTCTCCGGCCAGGCCGGCCCCCCCCACCTGGCGGGCGCGGGCGAGCAGCATCTCCCAGGGCGCGAGCAGATGGCGGAGAAAGAAGAGCAGCAGCACCGCGAGGCCGGCGTCGATCGACAGCACGGCCACGGTGAGCACGGCGAGCGAGCGCCGCTGCCGCGCCAGCGCCCCCGCCGGCAGGTCGACGCGCACGAAGCGCCCGCCGGCGAGCGGGGCGAAGCCGACCACGGCGTCGGGCGAGGCGTCGTCCGGCCCCACGCCCAGCGGCTGGCGGACCGGCCGGCCGCCGGCCGGCTCGAGCAGACCGCCGGCCGGCAGCTCGCCGATCTCCGCCATCGCCTCCCCCCGGGCGTCCACCAGGGCGACGCCGCGCGCCGACGGGGCCGGCTCGCGCAGGTCGCGGGGCCCCGGCAGGGCCCCCTCCGGGGAGGCGGCCAGGCGGTCGGCCACGGCCCGCGCCGCGCGCGCCGCCTCCTGCTGGCGCTCGGCGGCGAGCAGGGCGATGGCGTTGCGGTAGGAGAAGAGGGTGAAGGTGGAGAGCACCACCAGCAGCAGCAGGGCGACCGGCAGCAGGATCAGCAC
>DASXJP010000535.1:0-5990 GCA_036497345.1 Thermoanaerobaculia bacterium | reverse complement strand
CGCTCGGCGCCAGCGGCGACCTCGCCACCCTCTCGCACCTGGCGTTGCCGCTGATCGGCTGCGGCTTCCTGCGCTGCGACGGCGAGGCCCGCCCCGCCGCCGAGGTGCTCGCCGAGAACGGCATGGAGCCCCTGGAGCTCGGCTACAAGGAAGCCCTGGCGCTGATCAACGGCACCTCCGGCATGACGGGCGCGGCGGCCCTCGCCCTGGTGCGCGCCGGCAAGCTCCTGCAGCTCGCCCTGGTCGCCACCGCCGACATCGTGCAGGCCCTGCACGGCTCCACCCGGCCCTTCGACCACCGCGGGCACGCCCTCAAGAACCACCGTGGCCAGATCCACATCGCCGGCGTCCTGCGCCGCCTGCTCTCCGGCAGCGAGCGCACCCGCGAGCACGCCGACATCATGGACGCCATCCGCCGCAACGCCAGCCAGGAGGACGTCTCCGACGCCGGCATCTTCCTGCAGAACGCCTACTCGATGCGCTGCATCCCGCAGGTCCTGGGCCCCGTGCTCGAGACCTTCGACTTCTGCCGCCGGATCGTCGAGGAGGAGCTCAACTCCTGCAACGACAACCCGCTCTTCTTCGACCGCCCGGAAGAGAGCTTCCACGGCGGCAACTTCCACGGCCAGTACGTGGCCATGGCCTGCGACTATCTGAACATCGCCATCACCGAGATCGGCGTCCTGCTCGAGCGCCAGCTCAACCGGCTGGTCGACCCGCACCTGAACGCCCATCTCCCGCCCTTCCTCGCCAAGGGGGAGGCCGGCCTGTTCTCCGGCTATGAGGGCGGCCAGTACCTCGCCACCAGCATCGCCTCCGAGAACCTGGACCTCGCCGCGCCGTCCTCGATCAAGTCGATCCCGTCGAACGGCTCGAATCAGGACATCGTGAGCATGGGCCTGATCGCCGCCCGCAAGTCCCTGCGCCTGACCGAGCACATCGAGACCATGCTGGCGGTGACCTTCGGCGCCTGCGTCCAGGCCACCCACCTGAACGACAGCGGCGAATACAGCCCGAGCATCCGGGCCTTCCACCGCATCCTGCGCCAAGCCGCGCCGCTCTACCGCGACGACCTGCCGCTCGCCGAGGTGATCGAGGCCGTCCGCCTCCTGCTGCGCTCCGAGGAGGTCGACCTGTACCTCGCCGAGCACGTCGACCTGGGCGAGGCCTGGGTGGGGAGCCCGGCCCTCCGCTTCGACGAGAGCGAGAGCCTGGCCGTCGTCTGAGCGCCGCCACGGATCACGGAGAGACCCGCCATGCAAGCACTGCAAGCAGAGCTGGCAACGCTGTCGCCGCAGAAGCGCAGGCTCCTGCTCTCCCTGCTCGCCAAGCAGGGCCTGGAGCCCGCCCAACTGCCGCTGTTGCCGGCCGACGGCAGCCGCGGGAGCTACCCGCTCTCGCTGGCCCAGCGCCGCCTCTGGCTGCTCTACCAGTCGGAGGACAGGAGCCTCTACAACACCTCCTGGAATTTCCTGCTGTGCGGGCCGCTCCACCGTGCCCACCTCGCGCGGAGCCTGACGGCGATCGTCGAGCGCCATCAGGCTCTGCGCGCCACGTTCCACACGGTCGACGGGAGCCCCCGCCAGGTCGTCGCCCCCGCCCGGGCGATCGACCCGCCGCTCGTCGACCTCCGCCCCCTGCCGCACGCCGTGCGGGAGGAGGCCTGGCAGGCGCTCGTCCGCGAGGAGGCCGGGCGGCCGCTCGACCTCGAGCGGGGGCCGATCCTGCGCGGCACGCTCCTGACCATCGACCCCGACGTCCACATCCTCCTGGTGACCACCCACCACATCGTCTCGGACGGCTGGTCGAGCGGCATCTTCTTCGGCGAGCTCCAGACCCTCTACGAGGCGTTCACCACAGGAACGGAGCCGGCCCTCGCCCCCCTGCCCATCCAGTACGTGGACTTCGCGAGCTGGCAGGAGGCTGCGTTCAAGGGCAGGGCCGCGGAGGAGCAGGCGGCCTACTGGCGGCAGCAGCTCCAGGGGCTTCCCGTCCAGGTGACCCTGCCCGCGGACCGGCCGCGCCCGGCCGGGGCGCCGCCGCGTGGCCGGACCCTGCGCCTGGATCTCGGCGACCAGGCCCGCCTCCACGAGCTGGGCAAGCCGGCCGGCGCCTCCCTGTTCATGGTCCTCCTCGCCGGCTTCGCCGTCCTGCTCTCGCGCCACAGCGGAGCGCTCGACGTGCCGGTGGGCTCCCCCGTCGCCAACCGCGACCGGCGGGAGGTGGAGCCCCTGATCGGCTTCTTCGTCAACACCCTGGTCCTGCGCGTCGACCTCTCCGGGAGCCCGACCTTCCGGCAGCTCCTGGAGCGGGCGCGGCGCATGGTGCTCGCGGCCTACTCGCACACCGACCTCCCCTTCGAGCGGGTGGTCGAGGAGCTGCGGGTGCGGCGCGAGCCGGGCATCCACCCCCTCTTCCAGGCCGCCTTCATGCTGCAGATGCCCGAGCGGCCTACGGCTGAGGCCGGGAGCCTCGCCTTCACCCGCCTGCTGGTGGACGACGAGGCCGCCCGGCTCGACCTCGAGGTCCAGACCTGGGAGGGGGAGCGCGGGCTCGAAGGTTGCTGGACCTACGACTCCTCCCGCTTCGATCCCGCCACCATGGCGCGAGCGGCGGTCGGCTTCGGCCGCCTGCTCGCCGGCATCGTGGCGGAGCCGGGCCGCCCGGTGGCCCACCTCCCGCTGCTGAGCGAGGCCGAGCGCCACGCCCTCCTCCGGGAGCACAGCCCGGAGGTCCTGGAGCCCCCCTTCCGGCCTCTCCACCGCCGGCTGGAGGAGTGGGCCGCCACGGCGCCCGACCGGGAGGCCCTGGTCTGGAGCGACGGCCGGGGCGGGGTGGAGGCCTGGACCTACCGGGAGCTCAACCGGCGCGCCAACCGGCTCGCCCGCCTGCTGCGCGGACAGGGGGTCGGCCCGGACGTGGTGGTCGGCATCGGCATGCCCCGTCACCCCCTGCGGGTGGTGGCGGCCCTCGCCGTGCTCAAGGCGGGAGGGGCCTTCCTGCCGCTCTCCCCCGACTACCCGGCCGAGCGCCTCCGCTACATGCTGCGCGATTCCGGGGTGAGGCATCTCCTGACTCTGGGGGACGCGCTGGCCGCCGTGGGCGAGCTACCCGGCCGGGTGACCGATCTGGCGGTGGCCGCCGGTCCCAGGGGCAAGAGGAGCGAGGAGGACCTGGACCTTCCCGTCGCTCCAGAGCAGCTCGCCTACGCCATCTACACCTCCGGCTCCACGGGGGAGCCCAAGGGGGTCCTCCTGGCCCACCGGGGCTTGAGCGACCTGGGGGAGATCCAGCGCGGCCTCTTCCGGACCGGGGAGGGGGACCGGGTCCTGCAGTTCGCCTCCTTCAGCTTCGACGCCTCGGTCTGGGAGCTCGCCATGGCCTTCGCGGCCGGCGCCGCGCTCTGTCTGGCCGAAGAGCGGGAGCTCGAGCCCGGAGCCCCCCTGAGCGATCTCCTGGCGGCCCGGCGGATCACCCACGTGACCCTGCCCCCCACCGCCCTCCATCTGATGTCCCCCGGGGACCTGCCCGGGCTGGGGACGGTGATCTCCGCCGGCGAGGCCTGCCCGGCGGAGACCGCCGCCGCCTGGGCGGCCGGCCGCCGCTTCTGGAACGCCTACGGCCCCACGGAGACCACGGTCTGCGCCACGGCCCGGCGTTGCGAGGTGGGGGAGGAGGCCGTCACCATCGGCCGGCCGCTCCCCGGCTTCTCGGTCCACGTCCTGGACGCCGCCCAGGAGCTGGTGCCGGTCGGCGTGGCGGGGGAGCTGGCGATCGGCGGCCCCGGCCTCGCCCGCGGCTATCACGGGCGGCCGGCCCTCACCGCGGCGCGCTTTGTCCCATCCCCCTTCAGCCATGAGCCGGGGGAGCGGCTCTACCGGACGGGCGACCTCGTCCGCCGGCGGGCCGACGGCGAGATCCAGTTCCTGGGGCGGGTCGACCGTCAGGTCAAGATCCACGGCTTCCGCATCGAGCTGGGCGAGGTCGAGGCCGCCCTGCGCGCCCACCCCGCGGTCCGCGAGGCCGCCGTGCTCGACCGCGAGGACCGGGGGAACCGCCGGCTCGCCGCCTACCTGGTGCTCGATGGGGGGGAGGAGGCCGTCGGGGTGGTGCGGGAGTGGGTGCGGCAGCGGCTCCCCGCCCACCAGGTCCCCGCCCTCTGGTTTTTCCTCGGCCGCCTGCCGGTCACCGCCAACGGCAAGGTGGACACCCGGGCCCTCGCCGCGCTCGCGCCGGCCGGCTCCGCGGGTGAGCGGGAGCTCCGTCCGGCCCGTACCCCCCTGGAGTCGGCGATCGCCGGGGTCTGGGGGCAGGTGCTCGGCCTGCCGCGGGTGGGGGTCGAGGAGGACTTCTTCGACGCCGGGGGGGACTCGATCCTCGCCATCCGCCTGATCGGCGAGCTGCGCCGCCGGGGGATCGAGGTGACCACCGAGCAGCTCTTCACCCACCCGACGGTGGCCGGCCTCGCCGGGGCCGCCAGCTCCGCGCCGGCGGTCGAGGCCGAGCAGGGGCCGGTCACCGGGGAGGTCGCTCCCACCCCGATCCAGGCCTGGTTCCTGGAGAGCCGGAGGGAGCGGCCCCACCACTTCAACCAGGCGGCGCTGCTGGAGATCCCCGCCGGCAGGAGCGCCGAGGGGCTGCGGCAGGCCCTCTCCCGGCTGCTGGGGCACCACGACGCCTTACGCACCCGCTGGCGGCCGGACGGCCGGGGCGGGACCGGAGCCCTCGCTCAGCTCGCCTCCGAGGCCGTCGAGCCGCTCGCCGTCTGCGACCTGTCGTCGCTCGCCGCGGCCGGCCGCACGGCCGCCCTCACCGCCGCCGCCGGAGCGCTCCAGGCGAGCCTCGACCTGATCCGCGGCCCCATCCTGCGGGCCTGCCTGTTCCGGATGGGGGAGGAGGGGACCGACCGCCTCCTCCTGATCCTCCATCACCTGGTGGTCGACGCCGTCTCCTGGCCGATCCTGCTCGGCGACCTGCTGGCGCTCTGGAGCGATCCCGCCGGACACCGCCTGCCGTGCAAGACGACCTCCTTCAAGGCCTGGTCGGAGCGGCTCGCCGCCTTCGCCGGCTCGCCGGAGCTGGCCGCCGAGATCCCCTACTGGACCGCGGACGACCGCCGCCTCGCGCCCGTCCTGCCGCCGGCGCCGGCGGCGGCCGGAGAGGCCGTCACCCTCCATCTCTCCCTGGACGAGGAGACGACCGCCCGTCTCGCCCGGGGATCGGTCGAGGCCCTGCTGGCGACCGCCCTCGCGACCGCCTTCGCCGGCTGGACCGGCGAGCCCCGACTGCTCCTCGAGCTCGAGGGGCACGGCCGCGAGCCGCTCTTCCCGGACGTCGACCTGTCGCGGACGGTGGGCTGGTTCACCTCGCTCTATCCCCTGCTGCTGGAGATCGATCCGCAGGCCGGCCCGGCCGGCAACCTGGAGGCGGTCCGCGCCCGGATCGCCGGGGTGCCGCGCCGGGGGATCGGCCACGGCCTCCTCCGCTATGCCAGCCCGGACGCGGCCGTGCGCCGCGCTCTCTCGGCGATGCCGGCCCCGCAGGTCCGCTTCAACTACCAGGGGCGAATCGACCGCGCCCACGACGGCTCGGAGGTCCGCCTGGCGGGTGAGCCTTCCGGGCCCCTCGCGGCTCCCGGCACGGGCGCCCCGCACGCCTGGGCGATCGACGCCATGATCCTCGGCGGCCGGCTGGAGATCGACTGGGCCTGGGACCCGGCGCGGGGGAACGGGACCACGGCCCGCCGGCTGCTCGCGGGTTTCCGCGCGGCCCTGGAGGAGCTGGCCGGCGATGATCTGTCGCCGGTGGCCCCGGCCGCCGGCTCCCCCCTGGTGGCGATCCGCGCCGCGGGGGAGAAGGAGCCCTTCTTCTGCCTCCCCGGGGGTGGCGGCAATCCGCTCTACCTCTACCCCTTGAGCCGCCACCTGGACGCCGGGCGACCTTTCTACGCCGTGGCGGCGCGCGGGCTCGACGGCCGCCAGCGCCCCCAC
>DASXJP010000534.1:0-18861 GCA_036497345.1 Thermoanaerobaculia bacterium | reverse complement strand
ATCTCCGTCGCGACAGTTTTCACGGTGAATGGAACTATACAATCCTGCCAAGGACGCAATGCCAAAACGGAGTAGTTATTTCGTGACGGACTCTTAGCCGGCGAAAAGGCCTCGTCCCCGGCACCTCGGCCCGTTTCGAGCGCCCTTGGCGCCCGGAGATCGCCGCCGAGCGTTCGGACAGCCTCAGGCCCTGCCGGCTACGGCTGCGAGAGCTGGCTCGCTCCGGCTGACCGGCACCGTCCCGAACCTCCTCTCCCGGCGGGAAAACTCGCGCACCGCCTCCGCCAGATCCACCGCCGAGAAGTCCGGCCACATGCGGTCGGTGAAGACCAGCTCGGCGTAGGCGCACTCCCAGAGCAGGAAGTCCGAGAGCCGCTTCTCGCCGCCGGTGCGGATCAGGAGGTCGACGTCCGGCACGGGGAGGCCCTCGTGGGGGTCGGCCAGCAGGCGGGCGAAGGCCTCGCGGGAGGGCTCTCCCCCCCGCAGGCGGGCGGCGGCGCGGAGGATGGCGTCGCGCGCCGAGTAGTCGACGGCGAGCCGCAGCAGGAAGCGGTTCGAAGAGGCCGTCCGCGCCTCGGCCTCCTCGATCACCCGCACCAGGCCGGGCGAGAGGCGGTCCCGCCGGCCGATCACCGAGATGCGCACGCCGTTCTCCGCGCACTTGGCCGACTCCGCCATGAGGTAGCTCCGGAAGAGGCGCATCAGGGCGCGGACCTCCACGTCCGGACGCTTCCAGTTGTCCGAGGAGAAGGCGAAGAGGGTGAGCGTGCCTACCTCTAAATCCCGCGCCGCCTCGACCGTCCGCCGCACCGCCTCCACCCCCGCCACGTGACCCGCGGTCCGGGGGCGGCCCCTCTGGAGCGCCCAGCGGCCGTTGCCGTCCATGATGATGGCGACGTGGATTCCAGAGGCTCTCATCGCGCCGCCTCCGCCCGTCTTGAGGGCCGATTGATCTGGGCCAGGATGTCCGACTGACCCCGCATCCGCGCGAGGAGCCGCGCCACGACCCCCTTCCAGGAGTGGGTGAGGCGAAGGTCCGGCGCCTTGTGGAGCAGAGCCAGGGTGACCCGCCGGTTCCCGGTCGTCATCGCGTAGGTGAGCGCCGTCTCTCCCCCCGGCTGCGTGGCGTGAGGGTCGGCGCCGGCGGCGAGAAGGGCGTCCACGATCCGCGGCTCCCCCTGCGCGCAGGCGAGCATCAGGGGGGTGAGCCCGGTGCTGGAGGAGCCGGCGTCGACCTGGGCCCCGGCGGCGATCAGGGCGCGGACGGCCTCGAGCCGCCCCTTGTGGACCGCGTGGTGGAGCGGCGCCCAGCCGTTCGGCCCGTCGTCCCGCAGGTCGGGATCGGCCCCCTCGCGGACCAGCTCGCGGATCACCTCGGCCTGACCCGTGCGGGCCGCCCAGTCGAGAGGGGTGAAGCCGTGCCCGTCCGTGGCGTTCAGCCCGCCCATCAGCCGCACCTCCCGCCGCAGCTCCTCGGGGGAGCCGGCGGACGCCGCCTTTTCCAGCGGGGATTCGGGACGCGCCCGCGGCAGTAGCGTGGTCAGGGTCCAGAACGCCGCCGCCGCCAGGACGGCGAGCGCCAGAGCGATCGAAGCCAGAATCCGGATCTTCACGTCAGCCCTCCGATAAATGACTTTGTCGCGCAAAGTTGACGGACGCGGAACGGCCCGGGCTCAACCCTCGCGGGTGGCCTGGATGATCGCCTCCATGTGGTCCAGATAGCGCTCCAGCGCCTGCCGGCCGGGAGCGGTGAGCCGGTACTCCGTCTTGGGCATCCGCCCCTCGAAGTACTTCTCGCAGGTGACGTACCCCGCCTCTTCCAGCTTGCGGGCGTGGACGCTCAGGTTGCCGTCGGTCGTCTTGAGCAGCTTCTTGAGGTCGTTGAAGCTCAGGTGGTCGTTGACCGCCAGGGCGCTGACGATCCCCAGGCGCATCCGCTCGTGGATGACGCGGTCGAGGTCGAGCGCCGTCTGGGGTGCGGGAGCGTGGACGGCCACGTCCGCCTCCTCCTCGGCGCCGCCGTCGTCGTGCTTGAGCGCCCTAGCCACCGTGCCTCCAGGCGATCAGGGCGCCGAAGACGATGTGCAGGCCGCCGAAGCCGGCCGCGAGCAGGGCGTCGCGCCAGGCGGGGGGTGCGACCAGCGCGAAGGTGCCCAGCGCCATGAAGGCCATCCCCATCACCGGCACGGTGCGCACCGAGAAGGCGCCGCCGGTCACCACGCCGGTGCCGTAGAGGAGGAGCCAGAGACCTGGGAGGGCGGCCACGTTGCCGGAGAAGAAGAGCACCGGCGTCAGCAGGGCGCCGGCGATCAGCGGCGGGAAGAGCCCGAAGGCGAACCGTCGCCCGGGCGTCGAGAACAGGCTCTGCTGGGACCGGCGCGCCTTCCAGACGATCGCCGCCGTGGTGACCAGGAAGCCGACCAGGCCCTCCCAGAGCCAGACCTGCAGCCAGCCCCAGGCCGTCTGCTGGCGGACGGCGGTCCAGGCCGCAGCCAGCGCCGTTAGCCCGACCAGCATCTCCCCGATCCCCGACACCGCCGTGAAGAAGGCCGCCCCCTCCATGGTCTCGCGGATGAACCGCAGGTTGTCCATGGCCCGCAGGTGAAGGGCCGGGGGAGGGACGAGCCGGGGTCGGGCGGGCTGCGGATCGGCCATGGGGTGAATCTACGCCTGGGGGCCTCTAAACGTCAAGCACTTTTTGGGACAAAGTTGGACAGAGGCCCCGTTCTCCCCTCCTGTGCTCTCTGGGGCGTCCTGCCCTCCGAAGCCTCACCCTCGGTCCCTCTCCACAAGTGGAGAGGGAGGGCCCAGAGATCTTCGTTGTTGGACTTCGGCAAGTCCCTTCAGCTACGTTCCCCCTCTCCACGAAGTGGAGAGGGGGCCAGGGGGTGAGGCTTCGGAGGGCAGGACGCTCAGAGGGCACCGCGATCCTTTACGAGGCCCCGTTCCCCCCCGCCCGCTGCTTCGCTATCGCCGACACCATCCCGACCATCCCCATCAGCCCCATGGACTTGCCCATGGAGAGCTCGCGGCCGAAGACGCGGTAGACCACGTCCTGCGGCACCGCGGCGACCTCGTCGAGAGGGGCGCCGGAGAGGGCGTCGCGCAGGATCACGGCCATCGCCTTGGCGGAGATCCCCTGGGGGTTCTCGACGGCGAAGTGGAAGTCGAGGGTGCCGTCCGGCCTCTCCTCGGTGAAGACGAAGGCCTCCGACTCGCAGGCCGGGACCCGGTGCTCCTCGCCGAAGGGCCGCCGCGCGATCCGCGGCGGCACCTCCTCGAAGCGGCCGGCGAGGTCGATCAGGAGCTGGATCCGCTCGTTGCGGTCGGGGACCATCTCCAGCGTCTCCAGCGTGTCGGTCAATTTTTCCGGTGCTGCCATGCCAGATCTCCCGGGACGGGCTCAGCGCTCGATGGGGACACCCACCAGGTTCCCCCACTCCGTCCAGCTCCCATCATAGTTGCGGACCTTGTCGAAGCCCAGGAGGTTGGTGAGCACGAACCAGGTATGGCTGCTGCGCTCGCCGATGCGGCAGTAGACGATGACGTCGTCCCCCGGCTTGATCCTGGCGTCGTTCGCGTAGAGGGAGCGCAGCTCGTCCCCCGTCTTGAAGGTGCCGTCGTCGGGGTTGATCGCCTTGGCCCAGGGGACGCTCGCCGCCCCGGGGATGTGGCCGCCGCGCAGCGCCCCCTCGTTCGGGTACTCCGGCATGTGGAGCTTCTTGCCGGTGTACTCGTCGGGGCTGCGCACGTCGACCATCGGCTTCTTCGCCTGGAGGTGCTCCAGCACCTGGTCGCGGAAGGCGCGGATCTTCGTATCGTCCCGCTCGGGCGCCTTGTACTCGGTCGCCGAGTAGCTCGGCACGTCCTTGACCAGCGGCCGCCCCTCCTTCTCCCACTTGATCCGTCCGCCGTCCATGATCTTCGCCTTGTCGTGCCCGAAGAGCTGGAACACCCAGTAGGCGTAGGTGGCCCACCAGTTGTTGCGGTCGCCGTAGAAGACGACCGTGGTGTCCTTGCTGGCCCCGATGCGCCGCATCACCGCCTCGAACCCCTCGCGACCGAGATAGTCGCGCCGCAACGGATCGTTCAGGTCGCGCGTCCAGTCCACCTCGACGGCGCCCGGGATGTGCCCCGACGGGTAGAGGAGAGGGTCCTCGTTCGACTCGATGATCCGGATCGACGGGTCCTGCAGATGGCTCGCCACCCAGTCGGTCGAGACCAGCACCTCGGGACGAGCATAACCACGGCTTTCGATTTCGCTCACGTCGGTCTCCTTTCGCCCCCTTGCCACAAGGGCTCTCATTTGTGACCAATCGTATCACTATAGTCCCTTGTCGCCAACGAGGCTCCCCGCTCTTCCTCGGGCGGGAGGACCCCGGGCTACACTTCAGTGGTTTCTCGTACCTTGTATATATACCAGGTTGCGAATAACCTGGCGTACCGAAAGGCGAAGCCTGAAACGGCTCCCGCCGGGGATGGCTCCGCCTTTGGAAGGAGATTCATGCTCAGCCGTAAGTATCGTTGTACGCTCGTCTTGGCCCTCGCGCTCTCCGCCGGAGCCCTGGCGCTCCCGCTGGCGGAGGCGGCTCCGAGCCGGAGTGCCTCCATAAATGCCGGCTCAGCCGTCCAAACGGACCTCTTCATGCGTAGCTTGATTGAGACTGTGAAGAACCTTTGGGGGCTGCTCAAGGACGCACCTCCCGGACCGCCTCCGGGGTCCGACCCGAAGACGCCCAACAGTCGGGAGGGATCGGGCATGTGCCCGGTCGGCAATCCTCACCCGGGGCACTGATCGCCGGCCGGGCAGGAAGCCCGGAGCGGGGTCCGGTGTTCTGAAGACCATGGAGGACGCTGGAGACGATGCCGCATCCTGATCGCGAGACTCTGGTGCAGTATCTGAACGGCACGTTGCCCAACGGCGCGGGCCGCGCTCTCCAGCGCCACCTCTTGCTGTGTCCCGCTTGTGAGGAGCGCCTGGTCACCCTGGCGCCGGGCGCTCCTCCGGACGAGGATTACCAGGACCTGATCCGGCGCCTCCTCGACAGCCAGGGCGAGGAGGTCGCCGCCATCCGCCAAAGCCTCGCGGCCGAGCGGGCCGCGGCCCCCGGGCTCTGGCGGGAGATCGCTCCCGAGCCCCAGGAGGAGCGCCTCCGGAGGGTGCTGGACGAGCCTCGGTTCCAGACGTGGGGCTTCTTCGAGCTGCTGATCGACCGGGCCTACACGGCCATCCAGGAGGACGCGCGCGCGGCCGAGGATCTGCTGCGGCTGGCGGTCGACGTGGCCGGGCGGCTCAGCGCCGCCGGGTACGGTCCCGGCGCGGGGGAGACGGCCCAGGCCCGGGCGTGGATCTGGCTCGCCAACATCCTGCGCGTGCTGGGGGACTTCCAACAGGCCGAGGCGGCGTTCCAGACCGCCGAAGGGCATCTCTCCCGTAGCTGGCTCGATCCGCTCGACGAGGCGTTGATCCTGGAGCTGAAGGGCGCCCTGCGCCGCGGCCAGCGCCGGTTCGAGGAGGCGATCGAGCTCCTCGACGCCGCCATCGCCATCTACCGGGAGGTCAACGAGCCCCATCTGCAGGGACGGGCGTTGGGGATCAAGGGCCTGACCCTCCAGTACATGGGGGATTTCGCGGCAGCGGCGGACTGCTTCCGCACCAGCCTCTTCCTGGCCGACGGCCTCCGTGAGCCCCGGCTGATGCTGACCAACCAGTACAACCTCATCTGCTGCCTTCACGACGCCGGCGAGAGCGCCGAGGCGGCGTCGCTCATCGCGGACGCCCGGCGGCTGGTCGAGCAGGTGGGCCGCCGCGCCGACCTGCTGCGCCTGCGCTGGACCGAGGGGAAGATCGCCGCCGCGCAAGGCCGTCTCGAAACGGCCGAGGCGGCCCTGCGCGAGGTGCGTGAGGCCTTCATCGAGAGCGCCCTCGCCTTCGACGCGGCGCTCGTCTCGCTCGACCTCGCCACGGTCTACCTCCAGCAGCGGCGCTCCGAGGAGACCAAGCGCCTGGCGGCCGAGATGATCCCGGTCTTCCAGGCCCGCGAGATCCACCGCGAAGCCCTGGCCGCCTTGATCGTTTTCCAGCAGGCGGCGGAGCTGGAGCAGCTCACCGTCGATCTCATCGAGGAGATCGCCGCCCTCCTGCGGCAGGCCCGCGGCAACCCGCAGCCCCGGCTCGACACCGAGGCCTGATCCCTATAGCTTCTCCTGGAAGCAGAGCTCCGGCGCGTACCGGGCCTTGCGGAGGAATTCCGCGACGCGCTCCACCACCTCGACCTCCGCCCGCTCGGCCTCGACCGCCCGCTGGAAGAAGGAGAGCGCGGCCAAGGCCTCGCGATGGATCCGCCGGGAGGCGAAGATCGGCACCAGGTCGGCCGCCAGCCGCTTCAGCTCCGCGGTCCTCCCCCGCTCGGCATAGATCAGAGCGAGGTCCAGCGCGACCAGCGCCGTCTCGTAGGGAATGCCTTCAGCCAGGAAGCCCTCCCGCGCGGCCAGGAAGAGCGCCTCGGCCTCCTCCACCTGGCCCAGCCCGCGGGCGATCCTCCCCTTGAGCCATACGCGGCGGTTCCGCGTCCGGGCATCCGGGAAGGCGCGGTAGAGCGGCAGCGCCTCGCGATAGGCGCGCTGCGCCTCCAGGAAATGGCCCAGATCGGTCAATGCGGCGATCAGGTTGTGCCGGGCGCTCAACAGGAGGCGGGGCTCCAGCTCCGGCTCGATCAGCTTCATCGCCCGCTGCAGCGCGGGGACGCTCTCCTCCGCCCTCCCGGAGTACAGGAGAGCCAACGACAGGTTGATCAACGACCGGCCCGCCCGGTGAGGGTCCCCGAGCCTCGAGAACAGGCCGACCGCCCTTCTCAGGAGCTCCAAGGCCTCGGCGAACCGCCGCTGGCTTCTCCGTAGAGAGGCCTGGAGGTCCAGGAAGATCGCCAGCTCCAGGAGATCCCCCGTCCCGAGCTCGAGATGTCGCACGCCCTGCGCGAAGGCGGTCTCCGCGGCCGGGAGAGCGGACTGGATCCGCAGGGCGTTGCCGATGTGAGACCAGGCGCGGGCCCGCAGATCCTGCAACTGTCCGGCGCCGTAGCGACGGCTGTCCAGGAGGTCGGCCACCCGCAACGCCAGCCGTCCCAGCGCCTCTCCGCCCCTCGGATCCTGGATACTGGTCTCCAGGCTCCGCTCGACCAGCAGCTCGAGAAGCCCCCAGGTCCGGAAGCGCCCGCTGTTCCGCAGGAGGATCTCGCGCTGCTCGGGAGTGCGCCCGAGAAGCTCGCGAAACAGGCCCGGGGCCTCGTCGCGCTCCCGCCGCAGGAGGCGAACCCACCGGATCATGAGCCCCCGGCTCCGCTCGAAGATCTGATCGTAGCCGTCGGACGATGCCGGCCGGAACGCGATCACCCGCGTGGGGACATGGAGAGCGGAGAGCTTTTCGAGCCGCGACCGGCAGCGGGCACAGCCGACCAGGTGACGAAGCAACCGCGGCTCCGCCTCGCCCGGAAAGGGTGACAGGCTCCGCAGCACCTCTTCGCTCGGATGGATCTTCACGGTCCCCCTCCTCCCGGTGATCAACCCCGCGACTTTCAACGGGGATTTTGCGGCTTTTTAGTCCCTACAGGCAAGTCTGGACAGATCTTGGAAAATTGAGGCGCTCTCTCCCGAGAAAGGTGAAAGACGCCGGTTCCAGGAACCGGCGTCAGGGCGGCAACCCGGCCTATCGTCTGACCGGTGCCCGGCTCGGGCGGTCTTTCCCAATGGATGAAGGCAGGAGCGATCGATACGTATTGTTGCCATTGGGGTCCAGGCCGACCCCGTCCTTGGCCCAGGTGCCCACCCAGCTCGAGCTCAAAGCTTGCCAGACCTGGGTCAGCAGGCCGGCCGGCGGCGCCTGGACGTGGAGCGGACGCGCCTGGGCGGCGCTGGCCGTCAGCAGGATCAGGAGGGCGGGGGCGGCAAAGGAACCCAATCTTCGAGACATGAGCATCTCCTCTCCGGCGGTCCTTCGCCGTACCACCATTGGTGCGGGCCGGGGCCGCTAATAAAAGGGTGCACTTTTTGCGTCCATGGGGGAAGAAAGCCGGAAAGGCGGAAGCCCTGGAGACGGCCCAGGGCTTCCAGGCAGGAAAAGAGGGGGGAGTAGCGGACGTTGCCCGAGGCCGGCGCTCAGTCCTCCTTACCTGCCAACGCGACGGTGCTGGCCTGCGGCCCCTCGAACCCCTGCTCCTCGGCGAAGCGGACCCGCGAGCCCACCTCCAGCTTCTCGAAGCCGGGGGGGTCGAGCACGGCGTTGCGGTGGAAATAGATCTCCCGGCCGTCCGGGCCGGCGATGAAGCCGAACCCCTCCTCCGGGAAGACGCGGACCACCTGCCCCTCGGGGGGCAGCACCTGGCTCTTCACCTCGCCGCGCCGCCGCGCCGCCCACGCCTCCACCTGCCGCTCGGCGGCGTCGAAGGCCTCGCGGATCGCCGCGTAGATCTCCTCGCCGCTCTTGTCCGCCACCAGCTCGGAGCCGGGGACGGTGACGTCGACCCGCACCCGGTAGGGGCCCCCCTCCTGGTGGTGGTTGCCGGTAGGGCGCTCGACCGCGATGCGGCAGCTCGTGATGCGGTCGCTGTGCCGCTCCAGGCGGTCGGCGCGCTTCCGCAGCTCGGCCTCCAGCGGCGGGGAAAGATCGATCCAGCGGGTCGAGATCTCCAGGGGTACCTGCATGCTTTCCTCTCCTTCCCGGCCCTCGCGGGCCCACTCACCTGAGAAACCCGCAAGGGGCGTGCCATCACCCTCCGTGCTACCATCCAGCTACTCACAACCTTCTCCACAGCGCTTCGTATCTATTGGATACGAACCCTCCAAAGACTGGAAACCCCAATGTTCGAATCCCTGAAACCTCCACGTTTCCAAGTGCAGTCCCCCTTCCTCCAGCAGATCCGGGGCCGGATCGGTAAGACCGGCTGGTGGCTGCTGCTCGTGCTGGTGCCCCTCTTCTTTCTGCGGGCCTGCGTGATGACCTACGTGCCGCCCGGCATGGTGGGGGTGCGCCAGGTCTCCTACGGCCCCGGCAAGGGCCTTCAGGAGAAGCCGGTGAGCCCCGGCTATCATCGCGAGATCTCCGGCTACGAGAAGATCCAGACCTTCCCGCGCGACATCCAGGTGGTGGAGTTCACCAACAACCCGGCCGAGAGCGGCGCCGGGCACCGCCAGATGCCGGCGGTCAAGGTGCCCACCGTCGACGGCTACCCCGTGGACGTCGACGTGAGCGTCCTCTACCAGATCAAAGACCCCTACCTGGTCGCCAAGAAGTTCGGCTTCGGCAAGGGGTATGAGGAGTCGGTGGTCATCCGCTTCACCGATTTCCTGGTCAAGCGGTATCTGGGCGATCTGTTGGCCGAGCAGTTCTACCACGAGACGCGGCTCGCCAAGGTGGCCGCCCTCAAGGAGCACCTCAAGAAACTGTTCGCGGACAACGGCCTCGTGCTGACCGACGTGCTGATCCGCCAGTACGACTATCCCCAGACGTTCCAGACGCTCACCGAGCAGAAGAAGATCCAGGACCAGTCGGTGCTCGCCAACCAGCAGCTCGCCAAGCAGAACGAGGTGCAGACCCGCCTCAACCAGACGATCGCCGAGGGGAAGAACCTGATCAACGTGAAGAGCTCGGAGTTCAACGCCCAGATCACCGAGATCAACGCCCGCAAGGACCTCTACGAGCGCCAGAAGCACGCCGAGGGGGACCTGCTGATCAAGTCGGCGGAGGCCAACGGCACCGAGCAGATCAACCGCGCCCTCGAAGGCGCCGGCTCGGCCAAGCTCCTCAAGCTGCGCCGCGGCCTCGCCCTGCTCGACAGCATCAAGGGACCGATCTACATCACCGAGGACCCCACGGACCTCGGCAAGATCAGCTCGGACAAACCGGAGAAGAAGCAATGAGCGCCACGCACCGTCTTTCGCTCCTCACCGGCGGCCTGCTGCTGCTCGCCGCCACGCTCGCCGGCTGTACCCCGCACACGACCGGGGCGACCGAGGTGGGCGTGAAGCTCAACAAGATCACCAAGAGCTACGAGATCATGGATCCGGGCGCTAACTATTTCTTCATGCCGGTGATCAACGACTGGAAGAGATACGACGTCTCGCTGCGCAACCTCGTGATGACGGCGCAGACCGACTCCGGCGACCGTCAGGGGAAGGACGACCTGCGCTTCAAGACGCGCGACGGCAACGACATCGAGACCGACGTCACCGTCCGCTGGCGGATCGATCCCACGCGGGTGGGTTACGTCTGGAAATTCGTCGCGCCGAGCACCGACGAGGTGCAGAGCCGGCTGGTGCGCCCGATGGCGCGGGCCTACGTCCGCGACGTCCTCAACCGGCTGAACTCGGAGGACTTCTACAATCCGACCCTGCGCTTCGCAAAAGCCAGCGACGCGACGAGCCTCCTCAAGGACCACCTCCGCCCCTACGGGGTGATCGTCGAGCAGGTGATCCTCGGCGACTTCTCGTTCAAGCCCGAGTACCAGCGCCTGATCAACGCCCGCAAGGAGGCGGAGAAGACGGCCGAGAAGCTGGAGGCGGAGATCCTCGCCACCCGCGAGGCGAACCAGGCCAACCTGCAGGCGAAGGTGGCCGAGCTCACCGAGCAGCTCACCCGCGCCCAGGGCGATTTCGAGCAGGCCAAGCGCAACGCCGACGCCTACCTCATCCAGCGCCAGCAGGGGGCGCAGGCCATCTTCGCCGAGAAGACGGCCCAGGCGGAGGGGATCCGCAAGGAGCGCAACGCCCTCAACAGCAGCGCGGGGGACGCCTACGTCAACCTCCAGCTCATCGACGCCTTGCGGAAGAAGGAGATCCGCCAGATCCCCAAGCTGCCGGGCGGCAACATCATCATCGACGGCAACAAGCTCCTCCAGCAGCTCGGAGTGGTCCGCTACGAGCTCAACCGTCAGGACGAGGCGGAGGACGATCAGCAGCCGCCCAAAAAGCCGTAGGAGGACGGGGAGAACGGCCATGTTGAACCTCGCTGGAACGTCCTACGACTTCGGCAACGTCCTCTTCGCCGTGCTCCAGGAGTGCGAGCACCAGCGGCGGGCCCTGCTGCCCAACCAGGCCGCGGCGCGCCTCCAGGAGATCGCCCGCGCCAAGCTCGCCGAGATCCACGAGAGCTACACGGAGCTCGGCGGCACCGGGGCCTACTGGCAGCAGCTCGAGCGCGAGGTGATGGAGACGGCGCTGCCGCAATACATCGCGGAGGCGGTCGAGCAGACCCGCCTGGAGCGGGACAACTACGACCTCTGGCGCCAGGGGGACCCGGCCGCCCGGGCCCTCTTCGGCCTCCTGGGCCTGATCATCGGCGGCCTGATCATCAAGGCGCCGTTCATCCCCATCTTCGAGGACACCTTCGCCTTCCTGCTGACGGCGGCGGGCCTCCTCTACCCGGAGGTCAAGAAGACCTACTTCGACTACCGGCACTCCCGGCGTCTCAACCGGCTGATCACGCACGCGGAGAAGTATCAGAAGAACCAGCGGCTCCACTACGTGAGCGAGGCGCGGCTGCGGGAGGAGCTGGAGGCGGTGGGGAGCCCGTCCATCCCCGCCCGGGCATCCATGCCCGGGCTACCCCGAGACGAAAAGCCGGCTGAAGCCGGCTCCCAAAGCCCCCCACGCTCCAAGAGCCGGCATTAGAGGCGGTTGGGTCCGATGGAACAGTCCCTGGGATCTGCTAGTCTAGATTAGAGGACCACCATGGCAACCACTTCGACCTACCTCGAGCGCCTTGTGAGGGAATTCCAAAAGCCCGAAGCCGAGGTCATGACCATGGCCTTCGAGGCCGGCCTGCGGCAGCTCTGGCGCGAGCACGTCCTCGGGCGATATCTGAGGGGAGAGATCGCCCGAGAGGAGGCGGTAGAGCGGGTGGGCATCGATTGGGTGGACCTGGCGGAGCGACAGCACACGGCGATGACAGAGGATTTGGCATGGGCCCTGGGGGACTAGCGGCAGTCGCGGACACCGGCCCTCTGATTCATCTCGCCGAAATCGATTGTCTGCCCCTTCTCGCGATCTTCACACAGCTCCACATCCCCGCAAGCGTCTGGCGAGAGGCAGAACGCCCTGCCACCATCCGCTCGGAAGTCACTTTCGCAACTCACCATGTCCTCCCACCAGCGGAGGTCGCGGAATTTACGACGGACAAGGGGCTGGATCGGCTCCAACTCGCAGAGCGGGAATGCCTGCTGCTTTGCTCCAAGCTGGATGTGTCACTGCTGCTCACAGACGACCTCGCGGTCAGAAAGGCCGCCCAAGCCCTTGGTCTCATACCGATTGGCTCTCTCGGCATCATCGCGAGAGCCCACCGGATGGGCCGAATCTCCATGGGTGCCGCCGAGCGACACCTGCGAGAGCTCTATACGGTGAGTAGCCTCTTCGTCACACCCACCATCGTGGACTTGGCGATCGAACGCTTGCGGGCTGAGGGCTCCGGCGGCCAATCCTCCTGAGCCCTCGTTGTCGAGTCGGGTGGAACCTGTTCCCCTCGCTCTCCACGCCTCCGCCCCGTGGAATCGCGACAGCGCGAACGGCTCCTACGCTCGTGCCCAGCCTTCGCGCGTCAGCGCCCTTCCGTGTTGCGACACTGCCCCCGCGAATTGCCATGCGGCCCCCGCGAATTGCGCTGCTCCCCTCGCGAATTGCGGAACGCAATTCCAGGGGGCGGTGTGGCCCCTCCCGAATTGCGTCACTGCCCCCGCGAATTGCGACACAGGAACCTGGAAACGCGTCACCGCCCCCTGAAGGGGCGTGACGCAATTCGGGAGGGGCGCGACGCAATTTGAGGGGGCGGTGTGGCGGAATTGAAGGGGAGAGACGGCGGAGCGTTGTCGCGCGTCGCAAGAAGAGTCCGGCGTCCCTCCCCTCCGATCGCGCGTGTCTCAGAGACGGAACGCCGGGTGGCGGAAGGGGAGGGCGGAGCCACGCGCCTGATTCCGCCTTCCGCGTGACGAGATCGCGGTAGCGCATCACAGCGGCCGCGAGATCACGCACGCGTTGATGCCGCCGATCCCCATCGACAGCTTCCCCGCGAATCCCTTCGTGGCCGGGCACGGCTCGTCGAAGACGTAGAGATCGTGGATGCCGGCGATCTCGCGGTTGAGCTCGTTCGGGTGCAGCGAGGTCGGGAAGAGCTGGCCCCGCTCGAAGCCGAGGTATTGCGCGGTCAGCTCCCAGCCCCCGCCGGCCGACATGCCGTGGCCGAAGATCCCTTTGCGGGCGGTCACCACCACCGACTCCGGGACCATGCCGCGCAGGGTCTCCACCTCGCGGTAGTCCCCCGGCGTGGCGGTGGCGTGGAGGTCCCAGGTGGCGAGGTCCTCCGGCCGGATGCCGGCCTCCGCGAAGGCGTTCCGCATCGCCATCGTCGGGCCGTGGATCGAGGGGGTGATGATGTGGTCGGCGTCCGAGCTGACGCCCACGGCCACCGGCTCCATCCCCAAGGGCTTGAACCCCTTCTCGCGCATGTAGTCGAGGTCTCCCAGGATCCAGAGCACCGCGCCGCCGGCCACGTGGGTCCCCCGCAGGCCGGTCAAGGGCTTCGAGACCGCGGCGTCGGCCGAGATCACGCGCGCCGAGTAGAAGGCCCCCACCGCCAGCGCGAGCGGCGGCGGATCGGTGGCGCCGATCACCACCGCCCTGGCCTCCCCGCGCCGGATGGCGTCCATCCCCAGCTTGAGGCAGACGCCGAACGTCGAGCAGGCGGCCACCGGCGCGAAGGCGAGGCCGTTGATGTGGCCCATCATCGAAATCTGCGCGGCCGGCGTGTTCCAGATGTTCCACACCAGGTTGGGCGACACCGACTGCCAGGGAGGCGTGGGCTCCTTCCACTTCTCGTGGAGGGCCTTGAGGCGGCGCTGCTTCTCCTTGAGCACGCTCACCTTCCCCCTCTCGATGTCCCCCTGGACGTTCAGCCCCTCGATCTCGGCCAGCTCGCGCAGGTACTGCTGGAGATCGGGGGACGAGGCGGCCCAGTGGTGCCACCAGGCAGCCTCGGCCTCGTAGCGGTCCTCGGAATCTTCGACCGTGTCCGGATCGGGGGGCGCGCCTTCCAGGGGCCCGCCCCGGTCCCGGAAGGCCGGATTGCGCTCGGCCCAGAAGCGGTCCCAGCGCCGCTGGGCGCGGTCGAGGGAGCGCGTGCAGTTGGCGACCGTCTGGACGCAGCCGATGCCGGTGCCCATGTAGATGTGGGCGGCGGTGCCGAGAGACCGCAGCTCCGCCTCCAGCCCGGGGTTCTGTCCGAGGGCCTGGATGAAGCTGCCGATGGCGTAGAGCACCGGCAGGTCCATCTTCTCCTCGAGCTGGTGGAAGCGGGCGGGGGGGAAGCGGGAGGCGATCCACTCGCGGTAGTCCTCGAACCGGAAGTCGGGGACGCCGACCAGGAAATTGTCCGGGCCGAAGCCGTTGAACGGCCCGAGCCAGCTCCCGTTGGACGCGAGATTGGCCGCGAACGCGTCGACATTGGGTGAGCGGGGCGCCACCAGGCCCCAGCCGAAGATTCCGACTCTGCGCAAAACGGACCCCTCCTTCGAAGCCCGGATTCTGCCACAGCCCGGGCCTCCCCTGTTCGGGGGAGGGAAAAAATCCACCCTTCGGGCGATGACGGGGAGCTAGGCGATCCGTAGACTGCCCTCATGAAATTGCTCCGCCGGCTCGTCTTCGCCAACGCGCTCCTCCTGGCCGCCGCCGGGGGAACGATCGCCTTCAACCCTCCCCTCTCCTTGCCGGTGAGGTACGGGCTCGGCTGGGTCCTGACGCTGATCGCGCTCGCCATGGCCGCGGCCCTCGCCTGGATGGTACGCCGGCCGTTGTGGCCCGCGGAGAGCGGGATCGCGGCGCTCAGTATCCCGGACGAGATCCGCCAGGGCCTGCTGCGGCAGATCGGCGAGTCCGCCGCCCAGGAGGAGAGGAACCGGCTGGCGCGCGACCTCCACGACTCGATCAAGCAGCAGCTCTTCAGCATCAACGTGGGGGCCGCCACGGCCCAGGAGCGCTGGGAGCGTGATCCGGAAGGGGCCCGCAAGGCGCTGGCGGACGTCCGCCGGTCGGCTCGTGAGGCGATGGTGGAGATGCAGGCGATGCTCCACCAGCTCCAGCCAAAGGCCCTGGGCACGGCCGGGCTCATCGAGGCGCTGCGCGAGCAGTGCGAGGCCGTGGGATACCGGAGCGGCGCGGAGGTCGCGCTGGAGCTCGGCGAGCCGGTGCCGGACGACCGCATGCCCCCTGGTGCGGCGGAGGCCCTCTTCCGCATGGCCCAGGAGATGCTGGCCAATGTGGCCCGGCACGCGCGGGCCCGCGACGTCCGGCTCTGGCTGGGGCGGCAGGACGAGGAGGTGATCCTTCGGATCGAGGACGACGGCCAGGGGTTCGAGCCTGCGGCCGAGACGTCCGGCATGGGGCTGCGGAATCTGAGGGCGCGCGCGGCCGCTCTGCGGGGCAGGCTGAAGATCGCCAGCGCGCCGGGGTCTGATGGGCCCATGGAGAGTGAAAGGGCTTCGGGATTCCCTGCCTTTCTGGGGGATCTTCCTGGCCTTCTGGATCTTCTCAATGGCGCGACTTCATCGGGTCACTCGGATCAGGGCTTTCTGGCGGTGGAAAGAGTCTCCTCTCTGGCTCTGTATGATCCTGCTGGTGGAAACGGGGATCCTCTCGCGTCTGGGGATGGCCGCCTTCGGGCCGCGGCGGCTCGCCCTGTCCGCAAACGAAACCGTCTACCTGCTGGTCCTGGGGGCCAGCCTCCTCTATGTGGCTTCGCGGCGGCCCCGCCTGGGAGGCGCCCCATGAGCCCTGAGCCGGAAAGCATCCGCGTCGCTCTCGTCGACGACCACCGGGTGGTGCAGAGCGGCCTGCGCTCCTACCTCACCTCCTTCGCGGGCATCTCTCCAAGCTCCAGCTCAACCACCGCACCCAGGCCGTGATCTACGCCCTCAAGCGGGGGCTGGTGTCACTGGAGGACGTGGAGCTGTAGGGGGGAGGGGAGCACGGACCGACACGGACAAACACGGACACGCCACGGACGGCCACTCTCTGTCCGTGAGTGTCCGTGTCCGTCCGTGCTCGTCCGTGTTCTTCCCTCACTCGCTCCGGATCGCGATCACCGGCTCCACCCGCGCGGCCCGCCTGGCCGGCAGCCAGGAGGCGAGGAGGGCCACCGCCACCAGCAGCGCGGCGATCCCCAGGAAGGTGAACGGATCGCGGGCGCTCACGCCGTCGAGCAGGCTTTCGAGCCAGCGGGTGAGCGCGAGGGCTCCGAGCAATCCGGCGACGATCCCGATGGCGGTGAGCCGCGAGCCCTGGCGCATCACCAGGGCGATCACGTCCCGCGCCTGCGCGCCGAGGGCCATCCGCATCCCGATCTCCCGCGTGCGCTGGGCCACCAGGTAGGAGATGACGCCGTAGAGGCCGGCCGCCGAGAGCGCCAGGGCGATCCCCGCGAACAGGGCGAGCAGCCAGAGGTTGAGCCGGCGCAAGGCCAGCGAGTCGGAGATCACCTGCTCCATCGTCCGCACGCGGTAGAGCGGCAGGCCGGGGTCGACGCTCCGCACCGCCCGGCGCACCGCGGCAGCGAGGGGGCCGGGAGCGCCGGCGGCCCGCACCACCAGCACCATGTCGCTCACCAGCCCGGTGAGGTCCGCGTCGCCGTAGGGCAGATAGATCTCGGCGAGCGGCTCGTGGTCGAGCCCGGCCTGGCGGACGGCGCCGGCCACGCCCACGATCTCGACCGTGATCTCGTCGCCAACCGAGATCCGGTGTCCGAGCGGATTCTCGTCCCGGAACCGCTGGCGGACCAGCGCCTCGTTGACGATCGCCACCTTGTGCCCCTTCTCGCCGTCCCGCTCCTCGAAGTCGCGCCCCCGCAGGATGGGAATGCCGAGGGAGCCGAAGAACCCGGGGCTGGCCAGGCGGAGCTCGGCGACCCAGTCCTGTCCCGGCGGCGGCGCCGGCCGGCCCGCGACGGTGTAGCCGCCGTTGGTCCAGGCTTCCTGGATGGGGAGCATGGAGATCAACGCCGCCGCTCGCACCTCCGGCAGGCTCCGCACCCGCTCGAGCAGCGGCCGATAGATGCGCGGCGTGGCTTCCGGTCCCCGCGCCGCGGGCACGGCGAGATGGGCGGTGAGCACCCCGCGCGGCGAGAAACCCGGCTCCGTGCCGCTCACCTTGAGGAAGCCGCGCAGGAGCAGGCCGGCCCCCACCAGCAGGACCAGCGAGAGGGCGATCTCGGCCACCACCAGCCCGCTCCGGAAGCGCTGCTGGCCGCCGCCGGAGGTGGTACGCCCGCCCTCCCCAAGGCTCTCCCGCACCTCGCCGCGGGCCGCCTGGAGGGCCGGCACGATCCCGAAGGCGAGCCCGGAGAACAGCGCCACCGCGAGCAGGAAGAGGAAGACCCGGCCGTCGAGTGGAATGCCCGCGGGGAGCGGCAGCGCCCTCTGGACCAGCGGCGTGAGGACCGCCAGGCCTGAAGCGGCGAGCAGCAGCCCGAGCAGGGCGCCGGCGGTCGCCAGCAGCAGGCTCTCCACCAGGAGCTGCCGCACCAGCCGGGAACGGCTCGCCCCCAGGGCCAGACGCACCGCCACCTCCCGCTGGCGCACCGCGGCGCGGGCGAGCAGGAGGTTGGCGACGTTGGCGCAGGCGATCAGAAGCACCAGGAAGACGGCGCCCAGGAGGATCACCAGGGCCGTGCGGGCGCGCTCTCCAATCATCGAGTCCCGCAGCGGCGGCACGATCACGCTCCGCCCCGTCTGGTCGTTCGGGAACGCCTTCTCGATCCGCGCCGCCACCTGCTTGAGCTGCGTCGTCGCCCCTTCCAGGCCCACCCTCGCCTTGAGGCGGCCGACCACCGCCAGGAAGTGGCTCCCGCGTTCTCTCTCCTCTCGCGGCGTCGGCTCGTAGAGCACCCAGGCCTCGGCCGCCTCCCGGGCCGGCGGGAAGACGAACGACGCCGGCATCACCCCGATCACCGAGTACGGGGCGCCGTCGAGCTGCAAGGCGCGACCGAGGATCGACCGGTCGCCACCGAACCGCCGGCGCCAGAGGCTCTCGCTCAGCACCACCACCCGCCCATGGCCGGGCTCGTCCTGTCCCGGCACGAAGGTCCGCCCCAGGAGCGGCCTGGCGCGCAGGGTCGAAAACAGGTTGGAGGTGGCCTGCACGGTGGTGATCCGCTCGGCCTCCCCCACTCCCTGGAGATTGCGGCTGCCCTCGAGCCAGGCCGCCAGCTGCTCGAACCCGGTGCTCTGCGCCATCCAGTCGCGGTAGTTCGGCACCGAGACGGAGCCGCTCCCCCGCTCGCCGATCTTCTCGTAGATGCGGACCAGCCGGTCCGGCTCCGGATACGGCAGCGGCCGCAGGAGCACCGCGTTGAGCACGCTGAACAGGGCCGCGTTGGCCCCGATGCCGAGCGCCAGGCAGAGCATCGCCACGATCGTGAACCCGGGCGAGCGGCGAAGCGAGCGCAGGCCGAAACGGACGTCGCGCCGCAGGTCGTCCAGCCAGGTGACGCCGCGCACGTCGCGCACCTCGTCCTTGAAGCGGTCGGCGCTCCCGAGCTCGCGTCGGGCAAGGGCCCGGGCCTCCTTGGGCGCCATCCCTTCCTGGACGTGCTTCTCGGTCTGCATGTCCAGGTGAAACCTCAGCTCCTCCTCCAGGTCCCGCTCGAAGCGGCCGCGGTGGGAGAGGGTGCGCAGGCGGCGAGAGGCCTTTCTGAGCAGGGCCATGGCGATCTCCTCACGGATCTCTTCCCGTTCAGGCGGATTGCAGGATCCAACGCACGGCCTGGGCGTATTGCCGCCAGACCTCGGTCTCCCGCTCCAACTGGTCCCGCCCGGCCGCGGTCAGGCG
>DASXJP010000533.1:0-4715 GCA_036497345.1 Thermoanaerobaculia bacterium | reverse complement strand
GTGCTCCGCATGGAGTGAGCCGCGCGGGCTCACCGGTTGACAAAGATTTTCAAAAAATCTATAAACATGAAGAGCCGCTCTTGGCGCCAAGACAAGCTGACGACACCCCGCCCACGGGGTGTATTACCTGGGTCTGCCCGGCCCAAGGAGGTGTTGTAGCATGAACAAAAAAGTCAAGGATGGCGACCAGCTCACCCCGGGCGAATCGCCGAAGTTCCAGCTGAAGCGGGGACGGGAGCGGAAGCTCGGCGTCGAAGAGCTCACCGCGGTCGTGGGCGGTGCCACCGCGGCCTGCTGCCTGGGTTGCAGCACGGATGGTACCGGAACCACCTGCAGGTGCCCCCCGTAGAACGGATCCGTTGCGCCTCGGGTTCCTCGGTCGATGTGCCGGGGAACCTCCCACTTCCTTCGTCTGCTCCAGAGCTCTCTGGCTCCGCGTGGCGAGCCTGGTGGGCGCAGCCCGCGTTCGCCCTTGACAGAGCCTCTAGAAAACGATATCAACGTGTCACTGTTTGTGTCGTTACGACGAGCTGGCAAACACCCCGTTTGAGGGGTTTGTGATCTGGGTCTGCCAGGCCCAAGGAGGTGTTGCGCGTGAACAAGAAGAGTAGGAATGGCGATCAACTCACCCCGGGTGAATCGCCGAAATTCGAGCTGAAGCGGGGACGGGAGCGGAAGCTCGGCGTCGAAGAGCTCACCGCGGTCGTGGGCGGTGCTACGGGGTCCTGCTGTCTGCATTGCGAGACGGATGGCACCGGGACCAGTTGCCGCTGCCCCCCGTAGAACGGATTGAGCCTGGGGCTCCTCGGCGGTATGCCGGGGGGCCCTCCTCACTTCCTTCGTCTGTCCAGAGCTCTCTTGCTTCGCTTGGTGAGCCTGGTGGGCTCATCCCGTTCGTCATTGACAAAACCTCTCGGAAGTGATATTAATAAATCACTGTCTGTGGCGTCGCGACGAGCTGGCAAATACCCCGTTGGAGGGGTTTGTGGTCTGGGTCTATCCGGCCCAAGGAGGTGCTGTAGCGTGAACAAAAAAGTGAGGAATGGCGGCCAGCTCACTCCGGGCGAATCGCCGAAGTTCCAGCTGAAGCGGGGACGAGAGCGGAAGCTCGGCGTCGAGGAGCTCGCCGCGATCGTGGGCGGCGGTGCCTCCGGGGTCTGCTGCCTGCAATGCAACACCACCGATGGTGCCACGATCTGCCGGTGCCCCCCGTAGAATGGATTCGTTGAGCCTCGGGTTCCTCGGCCGGTGTGCCGGGGGACCCTCCTCACGTCTGTCTGCCCGGCCCGAGGAGGTGCTGTAGCGTGAACAAAAAAGTCAGGCATGGCGACCAGCTCACCCTGGGCGAATCGCCGAGGTTCCAACTGAAGCGGGGACGAGAGCGGAAGCTCGGCGTTGAAGAGCTCACCGCGGTCGTCGGCGGTGTCACCTCGGTCTGCTGCGGGGCGGGTTGCAGCACGGACAGCACCGGGACGATGTGCAGGTGCCCCCCGTAGGACAGACCGGAACGGTATGACGTGGCGCCCCCTTTTGACGGGCTCTCTGGGTGAGGAGGCTTCCGACGCGATCGAAGTGATCGCGGCGGACATCTCCGAGCCGAACCCGTCGCCGACCTCCATCCACGATCAGCGCTACCCGCTGTCGCTGGCCTTCGGCTCCGCCGGCGTCGGGATCTTCTATCTCTATCTGGGATTCCTGCGCGACGGCTCGCGGTGGTTCCCCGACGCCGTCCGTTGCCTGGAGCGGGCCCTCGCGGGGCTCTCCGAGGTGGACATGCCGCCCGATCTCTTCCGCGGCATCGCCGGCGTCGTGTGGGCCTTCGAGCACGCCCGGGAGCACCTCTGGCGTTCGGGGGACGACTCCAGCGTGGAGATCGACGAAGCCCTGGCGGAGTGGTGCGGGGAGGAGGAGATCCCGGACGAGCTGATGCACGGCCTCGGCGGCCTCTGCGTCTACGCGCTCGAGCGCCCCTCCTGCCCCTCCTCCCGACAGCTCCTGGAGACCGCGGTCTCCGCTCTCGAACGGCACGCGCACCGGTTCCCCGAGGGGGTGGCCTGGCCGCTCGGCGAACGGTCCGTGAAGACCCTGATCACCTGGTACGAGCGTGAGGGCACGGACGAGGCCCGCCGCGTGCTCGGGGAGCTCGAGCGGCTGTCGGCCGCCATGGGCGGGATCTTCAGGCCGGGAGCGGCGCACGGGGCCGCCGGTGTGGTCGCCTCCCTGGGGGCCGTCGCGGCGCGGGCTCCGCGCGAGAGCGCCGTACGCGGCCTCGTCCACGATGCGGCCCGCTGGCTGTTGGCCCAGCGGCTGCCTCCCGAAGCGGCGTCGGTGTTTCCGGAATTCTGCGGCGCGGCGTATCCGCTCTCCCAGAGCGGTTGGTGCAACGGCGATCTCGGCATCGCGTGCGCGCTGCTCACCGCCGCCAGGGCTCTGGAGGAGCCCTCTCTGATGGACGCGGCCCTCGCCGCCGCCCGTCGCGAGGCGGCGCGGACGGTGGACGACATCGAGGGCTTCAACCGCAACACCCCCATGCTCTGCCACGGCCACGCCGGCCGGGCCCACCTCTTCAATCGCTTCTATCAGGCCAGCGGCGACGAGCTGTTCGCCGATACCGCCCGTTACTGGTTCCGACAGACGCTGGACCTGCGGCGCGCCGGCCAGGGGTTCGGGGGTTTCGTGAACCCGGGCAGCAAGGGCGAGCCCGTGCCGATGCAGGGCCTGCTCATGGGCGCCGCCGGGATGGGGTTGGCCTTGATCGCGGGCCTCGGCGACGAAGAGCCCGCCTGGGACTGCATCCTGGGGCTCTCCACGCCGCGCGAGAAAGAGACGTGAGCCGGCCCGAGGATCAGGCGGAGCCTCCGGGCTGGTCTGCGGCGGGATTCTTCCTGCTGCGGACGCCGGCGCGTCCCTTCGCGAGCCTGCTCCGCTGGTCGGAGCCCGGGCCGGAGGACGGCGCCGGGCCGGAGGCGCCGCCCAGCCCGGAGGAGCTCCGCCGGCGCCTGCGGGCGGCTCTCGACCCGGCCTTTCTGGAAGCCCTCTATCTCGCCTCCCCCTCTCTCTTCGACGGGCTGGCGCACTGGCTCGCCGATCCTCACGGCCGCAAGGGGAAGGCCGTCGAGACCCGTCTGGTCACTTTCTTCGCCCGGATGGCCGGCCGGGCGACCCCGTTCGGGACCTTCGCCGGCGTGACCCCGGGGACCGTGGGCTCCGCGACCGCTCTCCGGCTGCGGCCTCCCCACGAGCACCGGCGCGTGACGCGCTTGCAGACCCAGCTCCTGCTCTCCCTGACCACGGCGCTCCAGAGCTCCCCGGAGATCCAGCGGGCCGTCTGCTACCGGCCGAACCCCACGATGTTCTCCTGCGCGGGGGACCTCCGCTACATCGAGACCCAGCAGAACCCGGCCCTGGCGGCGATCCGCCACTACCATACCGTCCGCTGCGAGCGGACCCCGTATCTGGACCGTCTGCTGATCTGGGCGGAGGGGGGGGCGACCCGCGACGAGCTGGCGGCGAGGCTGGCCGAGGCGGAGGGCGCGACTCTCGACGAGTCGGCGGCGTTCGTCGCGGAGCTGATCGAAGCCCAGATCCTGACGCCGGATCTCGAGCCGCCCCTGACCGGCGCGAGCGCCGCCGCGTCCCTGGCGGAGGATCTCTGCCGGCTGGGCGCCGCCGGGCCGGCGGGCCTGCTGCGCCAGGCGCAGGGCGCCCTCGCCGCTCTCGACCGGAAGGGCCTCGGAGCCGCGGTGCCGGAATACCGCCGGCTCTGCCGCGATCTCGCGCGGCTGCCGCTCGCCTTCGCGGAGAACGAGGTGTTCCAGGTGGATCTCGTCAAGCCGGCCGAGCGCGCCGAGCTGGGCTCCGCCGTGACCGCCGAGATCCTCCGCGGGATCGAGATCCTGTGGCGGCTCAGCTCGCGGATCGCCTCGCCCTGGGAGAGGTTCCGCGCCGCCTTCGTGGCCCGCTTCGGCGAGCGGGAGGTCCCGCTGCTGCAGGCTCTCGACAGTGAGGCGGGGCTGGAGCTCTTCCCCAGCCGGGCGATCGATCCCGAGCTGGTCGACAGCGTGCCGGGCTCGCGCCCGCCGGGCGGGGAGGTCGCCTGGACCGCGCGCGAGGAGCACCTGGCCGGCAAGGTGGCGCGCGCGCTCGCGCGCGGAGGCCTGGAGATCTCCCTGGACGAGCAGGACCTGCGGGTGATGGCGGCCGCCGAGCCGGAGCCGCTGCCCGACTGCTTCACGGTCCTGACGACGATCCTCGCCCCCTCGGCGGCGGCGGTCGACCGCGGGCAGTACCGCTACCGCATCGACGGCTTCGGCCTCTCGGCGGACCTGCTCGGGCGGTTCTGCGGTCCGGACGAGGACCTCCGCCGGCACGTCGAGGATCTGCTGCGGCGGGAGGAGCTGTCGCATCCCGAGGCCCTGATCGCGGACGTCGTCCACTACCCGGCGGCGAAGGCGGACGGCAACGTCGTGGCCCGGCCGTATCTCGGATCGTATGAGATCCCCTATCTCGGACGCTCCGGGGCGCCGGTGGAGAAGCAGATCGCGGTCTCCGACCTGGTGGTGGCGGTGCAAGAGGGGCGCGTCGTGCTCCGCTCGCGCCGCCTCGGCCGGGAGGTGCTCCCCCGCCTCGGCACGGCCCACAAATTCCAGGAGCCGGCGTTCCTGCCGGTCTATCAGTTCCTCGCCGGGCTGCGCCAGCAGTTCCTGTCGCGCCTG
>DASXJP010000532.1:0-1713 GCA_036497345.1 Thermoanaerobaculia bacterium | reverse complement strand
TGTTCAACAAGGTCCTCAAGGGCAAGATCACCCTTCAGTTCCGCCACATCCTCCTGATCTGCGACGCGCTGGGGATCGGCTGGCGGGAATTCTTCGCCGGGCTCTACGGCCTGGGACCGACGCCGGCCCAGGAGACGGACCGCGAGCGGATCGTCTTTCTGGTCCGCGTCGGCCTGCTCACACCGGAGCAGGCGTCGCGGCTCCTGGCGGATCTCCCTCCGGCGCCGGCTCTACCGAAGCAGGATTAGCTCCGGGTCCCAGGACAAGCGCGGGTTGTGCTGGAGGCGCTGGAAGAACCGCTGCACCGCCTCCACCATCGCCAGGGTCACGTTCCGGACCTGGCACATCACCTCGAGGGTGGCGAGCGCCTGGCTCACGGAGCCCGGGAGGCGGTAGGCTTCGGCGGCCACGCGCAGCTCCCGCACGAGTCGGTAGAGCTGAGCGAGCTTGCCCTGCTGGAACAGGATCTTGGCGAGATCCAGGCCGGCGATCGTGGCGACGAGCTCCAGCCGGCGGATACGGAACGCCCCCCGCACCTCGCTCAGGGCCTTCTCGGCGGCCTCGAAGCGGCCATGGCCCGCGAGGATCTTCGCCTCCACCCAGCGCAGGCGCAGCAGGTTCAGGGGATCGTCCACGAATTTCTGGCGCAGGCCGCTCCGGAGCAGCAGCTCGCTCGCCTCCCGGTACTCCCCGGCGTCGGCGAGGGCAAAAAGCAGATTATGCTGCGCTGTCTCGATGAGCTCAGGATCGCGCTCCGCGTCCAGTAGAGCGACGGCTTGGCGCAAATACGCCACGGCCTCCCAGGGCTGGCCGTCGATGATGCGGTTGAGCCCCCTCGTTACGAGAGCTCGACCCGCAAGATGACATTCACCGATACGCAAGTATTTGCGACAGGCGCTGGCGAGCAGATCCTCGGCATCCCGTAAATAACGTTGGTCTTTCCAGAAGGAGCCTTCGACCTGGTCTATATATGCCTGGATCAGTAGGTCGCCCGTCCCCTTCTCCACGAGCAATACACGCGCCCGGCTGAGGGCATCCCGGACCTTGTCGAACTGCTCGTTCACACGCAACGCGTTGCCGAGTTCGGCCCAAGTCCGCGCCTGGAGATCGGCGAGCCGGCGTTTACCGTAGAGTTCGGGATCGAGCTTTTCGGCCGCGAACCGCGCCTGTCGGGCGAGGCGCAGCATCTGCCGGGGATCGCGGTACCGGGACTCGAAGCAGACCGCGAGAAGGACCTCGACACAGGCCCAGCCGTCCGGGCAGGAATCGCGCTCCTTCCTGGTCAGCTTGTCCCACCCTTTTGCCCGCACGAGCTCCAGGTATTGGTCTCGTTTCTCCCGTTCCTCCCGCCAGAAGTCTTCCCCGTTGTGGACGGCCTGCCACGCGCGGTCGATGCAGGCGTCGTAGACGGCGTCCTCCTCGGCAGTGGAATGGAACAACCGGGAGGCGCACTCCGCGCAGCCGGAGAGCAGATGGCGGACTTGGCGGCCCCCCCGGCGCCGATTGGCCTGCGGCGGCGGATCACCAAGCAGCGTTTCGAGATCACGCTTCCGGAGATGACCCATTCATCCCTCCACGAAGAAACACCGACATGGAAAGCGCGTTGATTATAGCGAAGATGCAACACGCCTTGTAGGGGCGGCCCTGTGTGGCCGCCCTAGGCAGGAGGGCGCCGGTTGTGGATTTCCTCCACCCAGGGCGGCCACACAGGGC
>DASXJP010000531.1:0-5207 GCA_036497345.1 Thermoanaerobaculia bacterium | reverse complement strand
CGAAACCGTCGAGGCGTTCCTGAGCGAGATCCAGGTCGAAGAAGAAGCCGCATAGGTATTTTTCTTGCAGGATGAACCCTGTGTCGTTTTCACAGGACTCAGGGATCAGGGAGGGATTTCGCATGGCTCCAAAGCGGAAAGTCGACCGTCTGCTGTTCGTCTTCAACGCCGAAACGGGATCGTTCAACGCGTTCCTCGACAGCGCGAAGAAGGTCCTCAAGATCAAGGGCTGCACCCTCTGCTCCATCACCCACGGGCTGGCCGGCGAGAAGTCCGAGTGGCGCGACTGCAAGGACGAGATGGGCGTGCCGATCGACTACGTCCACCGCGACGAGATCTCATCGGATCTGCGGGCGATCATCGGCGACAAGCTCCCCTGCGTGGTCGCGCAGGCGGGGATGGACCTCGTCCTCCTGCTCGGTCCCGACGTCCTGGACCGCTGCCAGGGGAGCGTCGCCGACCTCAAGGGCCGCCTCCACTACTTCGCCTCGATCAACCGGCTGGAGATGCCGCCGCTGGTGGCGGTGTAACGGGCGCGGTTGAGGTACAATCCGACATGGATGGCCATCAAATTCGGAGCGCGCCCAATGTCCGCACCCGACGAGCACAAGATCCATGTCGTGATTTTCCGTAACGGCGAGTGGCTCATCGCGCAGTGCCTGGAGCACGACATCGCCACCCAGGCACGCGACGTCAAGGAGCTCCTCCACGAGGTTGAACGCATCCTCTCCGCTCACATTCTGGTCGCCGATCAGGATGGCTCGGAGCCGTTCGCGGACATCCCCAAGGCACCCAGGCGGTTCTGGCAGATGTACAAGGACGCGACCGCCCGGCTGGAGCCCATCCGGGACATCGAGCTTCCGGCGGCCGGGCACCCCCGCCCCGTCCTCGAGCTGCGCGCCGCCTAGTTTTCCAGGTCCATCTCCGTCTCGTCCCAGGGTTCCTCCGGAGGCAGCCCAAAATCCTCCGGGGGGATTCCCAGCCTCCGGCAAAGGCTTCCTGTGGTGAACGGATCGAGTTGCTCGTCCAGGTCGATCCCCGGGAGATGTACCGTCGTCTCCTTGTCGTCGCTCTGGAGATACCAGATCTCCATATGTCCGCCTTGGGGATGGGCGGCGGACCTGCGGGAGAGCCGAAGGCCGTAGTGGGCCTCGACCTTGGCCAGGAAATCCCGCAGGGCCAAACTCCAGGGACTTTCAGCCGCCAGATCCTGGAGCTGGCGCTGCTCTTCTTTCGTTTTTGAGGCGGACGGTTCCCGTCGCCGTTCCGAGTTTGGGCTCTTTTTGTCGGACACCCAAGCATTCTATCCTCATCCGATGCCTCAGAATCCACCGCAGGCTGCCGCCATCTCTAAGTTATGCTTCCCCCATGGCCGTGGAGCACGCGATCGACCTCGACCTCCCGCCGGCGGGAGCCCTGTCGGCGCTTCGGAAGGCGGCCGAGGAATGGGGCGCCGAGCTTCAGGAAAACGGCGACGGCGGGCTGCTCCATCTCCCCATTCTCGCCGGGATGCGGCGGGGGCTGATGAGCGGGCCGGTCGAGATCCGGCCGGCGGAGGGGGGATCCCGGGTGACGTTCCGGCCGGAGACCTCGATCTACTACGTCCAGACCCAGGCGGTGGCGGTCCTCCTCCTCGCGGTGGTGGGCGGGCTGCTCACGGTCCTCTGGCCGTTCTTCCCCAAGCTGCTGGAGGTGGCCCCGTTCGGCGCCGTGGTCGCTCTCGGCGGCTGGTTCCTGGTCATCTCCCGCCTGCGCACCAGCGGCCCCGACGAGTTCCTGGAAGCTGTCGCCGCCCAGGAGGACGGCCAAGGAAAGGCCTAGGCCGCGGTCTGCCTCCCGGGAATGTCGTCCTCCCCACCCTGGTTTATACTGGTGCAGGTAGCACGGTTCTTTGGCAATTTGGGGGTGTACCGGTTTCGACGGGGAACAAAGCGGAGCAGGGGTCGCGTGTCGAGCTTTCCGCTCGTAACACTGGAAAAGATAACTGCGAACGATAACTTCGCCCTCGCGGCCTAAAAAGGGCTCGTGACGTTCCGATGGTGGGCCTTGATTCGCGGCGCCCACCGGAACGACGCTAAAGCGGATCAATGGGTGCGTATGCCTTGCGGCGCATCCTGATATAAAGCAAGGCTGGCTACCGTGCCAGGTTGGCCTTCTTCCAGAGCACGGAGGCGAGACTTAGGATAGAAGGATACACACGTAGAAGCTCCTGAGACGTGTTCTTCGGACGCGGGTTCGACTCCCGCCACCTCCACCAAACCACCTGATTTCTCAGATTTTCCCAATCCAAAGAATTTGACTATTCGCGGCTGAACGCCGCCGCGATGCTCCGCTCATACGGCGGCCGCAGCACGCCCGCCTCGGTGATGATCCCCGTGATCAATTCGGCCGGAGTGACGTCGAAGGCGAAGTTGAGCGCTTCGGTGTGGTCCGGGGCGATGCGGGTGCCGAAGACCTCGGTGATCTCGCTGCTCTTGCGCTCCTCGATCGGGATCGCCGCGCCGTTGGGGGTGGCGCGGTCGATCGTCGAGAGCGGAGCGGCGACGTAGAAAGGGACGTCATGGCGGTGGGCGAGGACCGCCACCGTATAGGTGCCGATCTTGTTGGCGGTGTCGCCGTTGGCGGCGATGCGGTCGGCTCCCACCACAATGCCGTCCACCAGGCCCCGCGCCATCAGGATGCCGGCGCTGCTGTCCGTCACCAGGCGGAAGGGGATGCCGAGCTTCTTGAGCTCCCAGGCGGTGAGGCGCGCCCCCTGCAGCAGCGGCCGGGTCTCGTCCACCCAGACCTGCTGCACGTTGCCGTCCCTCCAGGCGGAGGTGATCACCCCCAGCGCCGTGCCGTAGCCGGCCGTGGCGAGCGCGCCGGTGTTGCAGTGGGTGAGCACGCGCGATCCTCCCGCGAAGAGCGGCGCCCCGTGCTCGCCGATCCGGCGGTTGATCCGCACGTCGTCGGCGTGCAGCTCGCGGGCCCAGGCGAGGAGCGCGGCCGTCACCGCCTCCGGCCCCTGATCCACGCTCTTCTCGAACACCTCGCGCCCGCGCCCCAGCGCCCAGCGCAGGTTGACCGCCGTCGGCCGGGTGCCGCCGAGCAGCTCCGAGACCTCCTGGAACCGCGCCTGGAGCTGCCCGGGATCGCGCACGGTCCGCATCCCCAGCACCAGGCCGTAGGCCGCCGCGACGCCGATCGCCGGCGCGCCGCGCACGGCGAGGCGGCGGATGGCGTCCGCCACCTGCTCGGGGGTCTCGCAGTCAATCCAGACCTCTCTGGTGGGGAGGAGGGTCTGCTCCAGGAGCTGGAGGCCGGGGCCTTCCCAGCGCATCGGGGAGAAAGCGTCGGGGGATTGGGGCTCGCTCATGGGGCGGTATCTTACCCGCTTCTCCCGGTCCCTCAGGCCGGCGGCGGCTGATAGAATGCCCCGCGTCCGGGGCGGCTCTCTCCAGCGCCGGTTTTCTTCTTCCCCCGCAACATCTATCGAAGCGAGGCTTTGCGTTGAAAGGCGATCCGAAGAATCTTGGCTTTTCCACCCGCGCCGTCCATGCCGGCCAGCATCCCGATCCCCGCACGGGCTCGGTGGCGGTGCCCATCTACCAGACGTCCACCTACGTCCAGGAGCAGTTGGGCGAGGCGGTGCACTACGAGTACGCCCGCGTCCAGAACCCCACCCGCGAGGCGCTCGAGGAGCAGGTGGCCGTGCTCGAGGGGGGCGTCAAGGCGCACGCCTTCGCCTCCGGCATGGCGGCGATCTCCTGCCTGATGACGGTGGTCCAGGCGGGCGACCACGTGGTGGTGTCGCGCAACGTCTACGGCGGCACCTTTCGCTACTTCACCCGCATCCTCGAGCGCTACGGCCTCTCCTTCTCCTGGGTCGACACCACGGATCTCGGCGCCGTCGAGGCCGCCATCGGGCCGCGGACGAAGATGGTTTACGTCGAGACCCCCACCAATCCGGTGATGGACATCACCGACATCGCGGCGGTGGCCGGGATCGCCCATGCCCGCGGCGCCAGCGTGGCGGTGGACAACACCTTCCTCACCCCCTATCTCCAGCGCCCCCTGGCCCTCGGAGCGGACTACGTCGTCCACTCGGCGACGAAGTTCCTCAACGGCCACAGCGATTCGATCTGCGGCGTGCTGATCTCCTCGCGCCCGGAGGACGCCGAGTGGTTCGCGCTGGCGCAGAAGTCGTCGGGCGCCATCCTGTCGCCGTTCGACTGCTTCCTGGTGATGCGGGGGATCAAGACCCTGGTCGTCCGCATGGACCGCCACGAGAGCAACGCGCGGCGGATCGTCGACTTTCTGGTGGGCCACCCCAAGGTGCGGCGGGTGCTCTACCCCGGGCTGCCGGACCATCCCGGCCACGAGATCCAGAAGCGGCAGGCCTCCGGCTTCGGCGCGATGATCACCATCGAGATGGGGAGCTTCGCGGCGGCCAAGGCGATGCTCGACCGCATGCAGGTGATGAGCTTCGCCGAGAGCCTGGGCGGCGTCGAGAGCCTGATCTCGCACCCGGCCTCGATGACCCACGCCTCGATCCCCCCGGAGCGGCGGGCCGAGCTCGGTCTGACCGACGGCATGGTGCGGATCTCGGTGGGGATCGAGAACGTCGAGGACCTGATCGCCGACCTGGAGCAGGCGCTGGCGTAGCCCCTCACCTCCAGGGGAGTGAGGGGCTCAGACGTTCTCGGGATCGACCGCGGCGTAGGCGATCTCGTCCTCGTCCTCTTCTTCGTCCTCGTCCGCGAAAGGGGCATCCTTGTCGACGCTCCCCGCGATCCACTCGAGGAAGCGCGGCTCGCCGTGCGCGACGTTGAACGAGAGGATCTCGGGGAGCTCGTAGCTGTGGAGCTCGCGGATGGTGTCCTGCACACCGTTGAGCTCGCTGTCGAGGGTCTTGACGATCAGCAGCAGCTCCCCGTCCTTGCAGATCTTGCCTTTCCAGCGGTAGATCGAGCGGATGCCGGGGACGACGTTGACGCACGCGGCCTGGCGCCGCGCGACGATCTCGCGCGCGATGAGATAGGCCTGCTCTTCGGTTCCAACGGTGGTGACGACGACGATCGCACGCATGGACCCCAAGGTACTGCACTCGTTCCGGGCGAGTCAATCACGCCAGATCCGCCGCTCGGGGATCCAGGTGAGGATGCGCACCTTCCCCACCCGGTTGGCGACCCGCACGGCCACCAGCCTGCCCACGCCGTCGGTCA
>DASXJP010000530.1:0-12359 GCA_036497345.1 Thermoanaerobaculia bacterium | reverse complement strand
TGGCCCCCCGCGGGGATCGCCCTGGCGGCGGTGCTCCTCGGCGGCTCCTGGACGGCGCCCGCCATCGCCGTCGCCTCGCTGCTGGTGAGCTTCTCGACCGGAACGCCCCCGGTCGCGGCGGTGGTCATCGCGGCGGGCAATACCCTGGGAGCGCTCGCGGGAGGGTGGCTGCTGCGCCGGGCGGGCTTCCAAAACGGCCTGGAGCGGGTGCGCGACGTTCTCAACTTTCTGCTTCTGGGGGTGATGGTCTCGCCGGTGATCAACACGGCCGTCGGGGTCGCCGCCCTCCATTTCGCGTGGCGGGTCCCCGCGGAGCGAGTCCTCCGCTCCGCGCTCTCCTGGTGGCTGGGCGACGCCATGGGCATCCTGCTGGTGACGCCGGTGCTGCTGACCTGCTGCGCGCCCCCGTTCCGGCCCCTTCGCCGGGAGCGGACCCTCGAAGCGGCGGCGCTGGGGCTCTGCCTGCTCGCGGTCGGCGCGCTGACGTTGGGCTCCTGGAGCGCCAATCCGACCCTCCATCCGCCGCTCGCCTTCACCCTCCTGCCGTTCCTTGTCTGGGGCGCGCTACGGTTCGGCCCCCGGGGCGCGGCGGCCTCCACCTTCCTGGCGGTGGGCATCGCCTTCTGGGCCACGGCCCAGGGCCTCTCCCCCTTCGCGCTCGGCACGGTGGAGGAGCGGCTGATGTACCTCTACAGCTACACGGTGGTGGCGGTGCTGACCTCGATGCTCCTCGCCGCGGTGTTCGCCGAGCGCAAGCGGGCCGAGGAGGAGCAGGCCCGGCTGCTCGCCCGCGAGAGCGAGGCCCGCGCCGAGGCCGAGGCCGCCAACCACGCCAAGGACCGGTTCCTGGCCGCGCTCAGCCACGAGCTGCGCACGCCGCTGACCCCCGTCCTCGCCATCGTCTCCGGGCTCGCCGCCGACGAGCGCATCCCGCCGGAGCCCCGCCGGCAGCTCGACGTCATCCGGCGCAACGTCGAGCTGGAGGCGCGGCTGATCGACGATCTGCTCGACCTGACGCGCATCACCCGCGGCAAGCTCGACCTGCGTCTGGAGGTCACCGACCTGCGCAAGGTGGTCGAGCACACGATCGAGATCTCCTGCGAGCGGGAGATGACCGCCGGCCGTCTGCGGGTGCTCACCGAGCTGGCGCCGGAGGACCATCGCCTCTGGGCCGACCCCTCGCGCCTGACCCAGGTGCTCTGGAACCTGCTCAGCAACTCCGTCAAGCTCACGCCCGCGGGCGGCACGATCACGGTGCGGTCGCGCTGCGAGCCGGACCGCCTGGAGCTCCAGGTCGTGGACACCGGTATCGGTATCGAGCCCGAGGTGATGCCCTACATCTTCGAAGCCTTCGAGCAGGGGCGGACGCGCGGCCCGCGCCGGACCGGCGGGCTGGGGCTCGGCCTCGCCATCAGCAGGGCGATCGCCGAGATGCACGGCGGCACCCTCGCGGCGGCGAGCGACGGGCACGACCGCGGCGCCACCTTCACCCTAACGCTGCCGCGGGGGCGCGACCTCCCGGCCATCGTCCAGGCGCCCGCGGCAATCGAAAATCCAAAATCCAAAATCCAAAATCTGCGGATTCTCCTCGTCGAGGATCACGCCGACACCGCCGAGGCCATGGCCGACCTGCTGCGCCTCCTCGGCCATGACGTGACCGTGGCGGGAGACGTGGCCTCGGCGCTGGCGACGGGGGAGGCCGCGGCGAGCGGCGGCGGGCTCGACCTCCTGATCAGCGATCTCGGGCTCCCTGACGGCAGCGGGCTGGAGGTGATGCGCGCGCTCTCCCGGTTCCGCGTCCCGGGGATCGCGCTTTCGGGGTACGGCATGGAGGAGGACGTCCGCCGGAGCCACGAGGCGGGCTTCGGCCGGCACCTGACCAAGCCGGTCGGGATGCCGCAGCTCCGGGCCGCCATCGGCGAGATGGTCGGAGTGGGGGAGTAGATGCGGCCCGCCTGGCAACGCTATGGGGCCGCCCTGGCCCTCACGCTGGCCGCCTTCGGGCTCAAGTTTCTCCTGGAGGGGAGGCTCGGTCCGGGCTCTCCCGTGCTCCTGCTGCCGCTGGGCACCCTCCTGGCGGCGTGGCTCGGCGGCCTCGGACCGGGCCTGCTGGCCACCGGTCTCTCCGCTGTCCTCGCCGGGCTCTTCTTCCTGGACCCGTCGGATACCCCGCGCGGGCACGAGGTCCAGATCGCGCTCTCGGTGTTGCAGGGGGGCGTGATCAGCCTGGTCGTGCATCTGCTGCGCCGGGCCAGGTACCAGGCGGAGGAGGCGCGCAGCCACGCCGCGGCGGTGGACCGGGAGCGCGTCCACGCCCTGGAGAACATCAGCGACGCCTACCTCGCCGTCGACCGCGACTGGCGGCTCGTCTACGCGAACCGGAGCTTTCTGGAGCGCTACGGCCGTGGACAGTTGGAGAACGTCCTCGGGGCCTCCCTCTGGGAGGTCTACCCGGAGCTGGCCGGCACGGAGCTGGAAGAACGCTACCGCCGGGCCATGGCGGAGAGGACCCCGGACACCTTCGAGATGCGCAGCTACGTCAGCGACCGCTGGTTCCGGGTCGTCGTCGAGCCGACCGAGGACGGGCTCGCCATCGCGGCGACCGACCTCTCGAATCTGAAGCGCACGGAGGAGGAGCTGCGGGCGGCCAAGGAGGAGGCCGAACGGGCGCGCGCCGAGGCCGAGGCGGCGAACCGGCTCAAGGACCAGTTCCTGGCCACCCTCTCGCACGAGCTGCGCGGACCGGTCCACGCCATCGCGGGGTGGACGCAGATCCTGCGCTCGGGGGAGCTCGACGCCGAGAAACGGGCCCGCGCCCTCGACGTGATCGAGCGCAACGCCAAGGCCCAGGCCCAGCTCATCGGCGACCTGCTCGACATCTCGCGCATCAGCTCCGGCAAGCTGCGGCTGGAGACCCGCCCGGTCTACCCGGTCGAGAGCGTCGAGGCCGCCCTGGCGGCGGTGCTCCCCGCCGCGGAGGCCAAGGGGGTCCGCGTCGACCGCGCCCTCGACGCCGGCGCCGGGCCGGTGCTCGCCGATCCCGACCGTCTGCAGCAGATCGTGGTCAACCTGCTGGGCAATGCCGTCAAGTTCACCCCGCCAGGGGGCTGGGTGGAGGTCCGCTTGGAGGCGGCGGGCGGCGGGGTCCGCATCCAGGTGGGCGACAGCGGCGCGGGGATCGACCCCGGGCTCCTGCCACACGTCTTCGACTCCTTCTGGCAGGCGGACGCCTCCACCACCCGCCAGCAGGGGGGGCTGGGGCTGGGTCTCGCGATCGTGCGCCAGCTCGTGGAGCTGCACGGCGGCCGCGTGGCGGCGGCGAGCCCCGGCAAGGACCAAGGCGCCGTCTTCACCGTCTCCCTGCCGCTCCTCAAGCCGCGGGAGGCGACGAAGGAGCTCCCCATCCTCATCTCGCCGGCCGCCGCCCCCTCCCCGCCGCTGGCCGGGCTGCGCGTGCTGGCCGTGGAGGACGACGAGTCGACCCTCGACGCCCTCACCGAGCTGCTGTCCCTCCAGGGGGCCGACGTGGCGCCCGCCGCTTCGGTGCGCCAGGCGCTGGAGATCCTCCAGGAGCTCGATCCCGACGTCCTGGTGAGCGACATCGGCATGCCCGAGCGCGACGGCTACGATCTGATCCGCGAGATCCGCGCCCGCGGCCGCGACGCCGAGGCCCTCCCCGCCGTGGCCGTGACCGCCTTCGCCAGCCCTGAGGATCGCCAGCGCGCCCTCGCCGCCGGCTTCCAGGTCCACCTCGCCAAGCCGGTGGATCCCCGGGAGCTGACGAGTGTGATCGCTTCGCTGGCGGGGCGGTAGGGGGCGGGGGACGGACGCATCACGGACCATAGACACGGACTGTAGGCACGGACCACAACGGACGGCTCCCCCGCCACCTGGGATTGAAACCCCGATGGTGGGGCGGCCATCCGTGGTCCGTGTCGGCGGGTGGGGTGTGGTCCGTGTCTGCGGTCCGTGATGCGTCCGCCCTCCTCCGCCTGGGGTTGAAACCCCAGGCTGGTGAATATCCGCCCTTCCAGGGCGGCCTCACCAACCACCCCTCCGCTATACTCCCCACCGTGCGCCCCTTAGCCCTTCCAGCCCTTCTCCTTCTCGCTCCCCTCGCCGCCTGCGCCCCACCCCCGCGCCCCGCGGCGCCCTCTCCCGCCGCCCGCCAGGCGCGCGCGCCGGAGCGGCCTCTCGAGACCGACGAGCACACCCTCTACGAGCTGCTCGATCCGGATTCGGCCTCGTTCCACATCCTGTACGAGGTGACGGCGATCGATCCCGGCGCGACGGTGTTCTTCAACCCGATCCGCAAGGGGAGCGTGGCGAGCGGCGAATCGATCCGCGACCGGGCGACGTCCAGGCCGCTCCAATTCGAGCAGGTGAGCGGCGAGGAGGCCCGGCGGAGCGGCCTTCCCGAGGCGGATCTCGATACGGATTACATCCGCATCCACCTGCCGCACCCCGTCCCCCCGGACGGCGGCGTCCGGCTGCTGATCGAGAAGACCTACAAGGACCCGAAGAGCTATCTTCGCGAGGGGACCGACCGCATCGTCTTCACCCGCACGCTGGGCATCCGCCGCAACGCGATCGTGCTGCCGGCGGGATACGAGGTGATCGGTTGCAACGTGCCGGCCCAGATCCTCACCCAGAAGGACGGCCGCCTCCGGGTGAGCCTCATGCACACCGGGCCGGAGGCGCTGCCGGTGACCATCAAGGCGCGGAGGCTGGCCCAATGAGCACGGGAATCCCGAGGCGCTTCACCCTCCTCCTGCTCCTCGCCTTACCTGTAGCCGCGCAGCAGGGGCGCACCGACGACCAGCGCCTCGCGGAGCGGGCCCATCAGGACCGCACCATCGTCTACTTCCTCCAGCCGCCCGAGACGCACTCCTTCGACCTCTACCACGACTACACGGAATCGCGTCCAGGCGTGGACCGCTACCTCAACGTCGTGCGCACGGGGAGCACCGCCGCGAAGCCCGCGGCGCGCGTCCTCGACACCGGCGAGGAGCTGGGCGTGGAGACCGTGAAGGGGGACGACCTCCGCAAGGAGGGCCTGCATCCGGGAGAGACGGCGGAGGAGATCCCTCCCGGCTCGGAGGTGGTGGTCGCGCACTTCCCGCCGGTGCCGCCGGGCGGCTCGGTGCGCCTGCGCATCTCCGAGACCTACACCGACGCGAAGAGCTACCGCCTGGACGGGGACGAGCTGGTCTTCGACCGCAGCTTCGGCCGCCCGCGCGACGCCGTGGTGCTGCCGGCCGGCTGGTACCTGACGGCGAGCTCGATCCCGGCCATGGTCTCCGAGACCTCCGACGGCCGCATCCGTCTCGATTTCGTCAACCCCCGCAACGACGAGATCGCCGTCCTGATCAAGGCCAGAAAACGTTGAAGAAACGGAATCGCACGTATCACCCGCACGAAGGGGAGCGGATGGAGGCCCTCGCGAGACGATCGTGGTGGACGAGCGCAAGGCGAGGGCCGCCGCGGCAGGACGGTCCCTCGATCCTGAGCCTTGAGCCCTTCAGCAGCAGGTGACGCCGGGCAGGCAGGCGGAGCCGCCGCAATCGGCGCTCGTGTTGCAGTCGCGAGTGAAGCTGCAAGTGCACGCACAATAGCCGCGGAACGGCTTGCTGGAGGCCATGAATTCCGGCTGCGCGGGAGCGGTAGACGGCGCCGCCGGCTTGCAGACGGCCTGCGTGGCTGGGGCCAGGAGGTCCAGGCTGGAAGCGCAACCGCCCTGCGGAGCGGCGGGGGCCGGCGCGGCGAACGCGGCGGCGGTGGCCAGGACCAAGAGCGCCAGGGTCATAAGGATCGTTCTACACATCTCGATCTCCTTTCCGTCAGGGGGTCTCTTTCGCGAGCCCCCCTACAAGGAGGAGTGCCCCCGGCCGGACGGCTCGGGACGGTCCGCCGTATAATCCGCCGCCGGCAGAGCCTTTTCGATCCGAGGAGGATCCCGATGCATTCAGATCCCGCCCGCCAGCTCCTGCGCCACACCGTCGCCACCCTCGCCTATCGCGGCGGCAAGACCCTGCGCGGCGCGCCCGCGGAATTCGCCACCTTCCGCGCCAGCGAGTCGAGCCGCACGCCGGTCGAGATCCTGGCCCATATCGGCGATCTGTTCGACTGGGCGGCGGCGCTCTGTGAAGGCCGCCACACCTGGCGCAACGCCACGCCGGGCTCCTGGGAGAGCGAGACCGCGCGCTTCTTCGACGGGCTGCGGCGCTTCGACGAGATCCTCGCCGCGGACGCGCCGCTCGGCTTCCCCGTCGAGAAGCTGTTCCAGGGTCCGGTCGCCGATGCCCTCACCCACGTCGGCCAGATCGCCATGCTCCGCCGCCTCGCCGGCGCGCCGGTCAAGGGGGAGAGCTACTTCAAGGCGGAGATCCAGGCGGGGCAGGTGGGGCCGGAGCAGGCGGCGGCGCGGCTGGAGTTTGATTGAGGCGCGCCGCCTACCACCGGTAGTGCCCGATGATCTCGAACGCGTACAGGACGTCCTCGGTCCGGGCGCCCTGGCCGATGTTGTGGACGACCAGGTTGTGCTTGCCGTCCGGCGCGCGCCGCTGGGAGACCACGCCGATGTGATAGAGCCCGTTGGGCAGCCGCCACGCGACGACGTCGCCGGGTTGATAGGGCGCGGCGACCGGGAGCGCTTTGCCCTGCCGCTTGAAATAGGTCATCAGGTTGGGCACGCGGCGGTGATCGATGTTGGCGTCGGGTTGGCGCAGGCTCCAGAGGTGTGGATATGCGGCGAAATGGCGCGTCATGTCCTCGTGGAGCCGGGCCTGCAGATCGATCCCGATCCGGCGGAACGCGCGCACCACGACGTCCGCGCAGACGCCGCGCTCCGGCGGGACGTCGCCGCCCGGATAGCGCAGCCGGACGTAGGAGGGATCGTAGGCGAGCGTGACGCCGACCTGGGCCTCGGCGCCCCGGGCGAGATCGAGATGGCCCTCCTGCCCGAGCGCGGCCGCCGCGAGGAGCGCCAGCAGCGGAAAAAACGTTTTTCTCAAGCCGCCGGCTCCGCGGGGTGGAGCTCCGGCGCCACCGGCGCGCCGGCCGCGCGCCGCACCTGATGGATCACGAAATATTGCGCCATGCCGGCCGCGAACAGGTAGTTTTCGGCCACGCCGCGGAAGGCCTCGGTGAGGGGGAGCCTGGCGGGCAGCAGGCCGGGCCGGAGGGCGGCGGCGATGTCGTAGAGGAGCCAGGCGAGCTGGCTGGCCGTGACGAGACCCCAGGGCCAGGCGAAGAGGCTGCCACGCAGCGAGACCGCCGTCAGCAGCAACGGGGTGATCAGGCAGAGGGTGATGATGTCCACGATCGCCGAGACCGCCAGCACCAGCGAGCTCCAGTCCCCCCGCGCGACCTCCTGGAGGTGCGTGTAGGCCCCGGGGCCTGCTACCGTGAGCGCGAGCACGGCGGTGGCCACCGCCACGACGCCGAATCCCGACCGCCCGCCGGGCAGGGTGATGGCCGCCATCTTCCACGAGCGGGCCAGCATCCAGACGCCGCCCAGGAGGGCGAGATTGGAAAGGATTCCGAGCGCGGTCACGACGAGCTGGGCTCGTGGGTCGGTCCCCTGTGGCGCGAAGCTGGGGAACAGCCGCAGCAGGTCGCGGATCAGGATCACGACCTGCCCCGCGCCGAGCCAGAGCCAGGCGCTCCGCAGATGGTCCCCGCGCTCGAAGCAGGAGACGGCCGCGAAGCAGCCCGCGGCGGCGAGCAGGCGCACCAGGATCCGCTGCCAAAAGGTGAACGGAGTCAGGATCGCACCGTCCTGGAAGGACCAGGAGATGGCGAGGAAGATCACCGCGTAGAGGAGAGGGAAGGCCGCCAGGGAACGAAATCGCATTCAATGGACCTCGCGTCCGATCTGCTGCAGGAGGTTCTCGGCCGTCGACCGGCCCATCAGCGTCTGGAGGAAGGGGCGCAGGCCGTCGATCAGAGGGGTGAGGTGCTTGACCGTCAGATCCTCGGGGGCCAGCCCGAGCTCGCGGCGGGCCACCGATTTGATCCACATCTGGGCGTTGAAATCTCCGATGTACGGCGCCAGCCGCGCCGCGAGCTGCTGCGAGAAGGACGTCGGATGTCCCGCCAAGCAAGCTCCTCCGTAACTGTTGAAAGCTCAATGAGCTCAGCGAATTTCCCGGAACGGGATCTAGTATATCGCGTTCGGAGTGAAAGGGAAGGCCCCGTGTCACGCCGGGCGCAGCAGGCCCACCAGGGCCGCGGGCTCCACCGGTTTGACCAGATGGTGATCGAAGCCCGCCTCCAGGGAGCGGCGTTTGTCGTCCTCCTGTCCCCAGCCGGTCAGGGCGATGATGACGGCGTCCCGTCCCCACGGCTGCTCGCGGATGCGGCGGCAGGCGTCGTAGCCGTTCAGCCGCGGCATGCCGATGTCCAGCAGGATCACGTCCGGCCGCAGCTCCGCCGCCGCCGCCACCGCCTCGAGGCCGTCCCGCGCGGTGCGTACCTCGTTGCCGTAGAGCGCGAGGAGGGTGGCCAGGCTCTCCGCGGCGTCCGCGTTGTCGTCCGCCACCAGGATGCGGCGCCGGACCGGAGCGCCATTCTTCTCTTCACCGCTCTCCGGCCGCCCTTCCGCGGCCGCGTCCTGGAGGAGGGGCAGCCGGACGACGAATTCGCTGCCCTGGCCCGGCCCCGGGCTGCGCGCCTCGACCGTGCCGCCGTGCATCTCCACCAGCCGCTTCACGATGCTGAGGCCGATGCCCAGTCCGCCATGGGCCTTCTCCAGCGAGCGGTCGACCTGCGTGAACATCTCGAAGATCCGCGGCAGCATGGCGGCCGGGATGCCGATGCCGTTGTCCCGCACGCTCACCGCCACCTCGCGGCCCGCCGGCCGGACGGCGATCCGGATGTGGCCCCCCTTGTCGGTATATTTCGCGGCGTTGTTGAGCAGGTTGGCGAACACCTGCGCGAGCCGGGTGAGATCGGCCTCCACGAAGACCGGCGCGGGCGGCAGGTCGAGGTCGACGTGATGGCCGGACTGCTCGATCAGCGGCCGGCTGGTCTCCAGGGCGCTGTGCAGCACCGCCGCCAGGTCGGCCCGCTCCCGGTGGAGATCGATCTTGCCGCGGCTGATCCGCGAGAGGTCGAGCAGATCGTCGATCAGCCGGACCATCTGCTGGAGCTGGCGCTCCATCATGCGGCGGGCCTGCTCGAGGATCTCCGGGCTGTCCTTGGCCAGCCCGAGGATCTGCAGCCCGTTGCGGATGGGGGCGAGCGGATTGCGCAGCTCGTGGGCCAGCGTGGCCAGGAGCTCGTCCTTGCGGCGGTCGGTCTCGCGGAGGATCTCCTCCTCGCGCGCCAGCGCCTCGCGGCGGACCTTGGAGAGGGCCAGCGTCCCAGCGACCCGGGCGAGCAGCTCGCGGGCGCTGAACGGCTTGGTCAGGTAGTCGTCCGCCCCGGCCTCCAGCCCCTCCACGCGGGCCTCCTCGCCGGCCCGCGCGGAGAGCAGGATGACCGGAATGGCGGCCCGCTCCGGATCCTCCCGCAGCGCCTTGAGCAGCCCGAAGCCGTCCAGGTTCGGCATCATGACGTCCGTGAGCACCAGGTCCGGCCGGCGTTGGGCGATCGCCCGCAGGGCCGCCTCGCCGTCGGCCACGGCGGCGACGTCATACTCCGCGGCGAGGAGCCGCCGGACGTAGTCCCGCATGTCGGCGTTGTCGTCGGCGAGCAGGACGCGGGGCCGCGGGCCGTTCCCGGGCGCCGCCGTCCGCGGCGTGCTGGCGGCCGTCTCCACCGCGAGCGGGAACGCCTCGCCCGGCAGCCAGCGGAGGGCCTCCTCGACGAACGGATCGGCGCCCAGCGCCGTGGAGGAGAGCATCCGCGCGGCGTCCACGCGGTCGGCCGGGAGATGGCCCTTGCCGAGCGGAATCGCCACGGTGAACGTGCTCCCCTCCCCGTAGATGCTCTCGACGCCGGCCGTGCCGCCGTGGAGCCGGGCCAGCTCAGCCACCAGCGCCAGCCCGATGCCGGTCCCCTCTTGCGTGCGCCCGCGCGCCCCTTCGACCCGGTGGAAGCGGTTGAACAGGCTCGGCAGCTCCGCGGCCGGAATCCCCGTGCCGGTATCCCGCACGGCGAGCACGGCCGCGCCCCCCGCGGCGCGGAGCGACACTTCAATCTCCCCATCCAGGGTGTATTTGAACGCGTTCGAGAGGAGATTGAGAACGATTTTCTCCCACATGTCGCGGTCCACGAAGACCGGCTCCGGCAGGGGAGGGCAGTCGACGATCAAGCGCAATCCGGCCCTTTCGATGGCGGCGCGGAACTGGCTCGCCAGCTCGGCCGTGCAGGCGGCGAGGTCCACCGGCTCGTAGACCGCCTGCACCCGGCCCGCCTCCAGGCGCGAGAAATCGAGCAGGTTGTTCACCAGCTTGAGCAGCCGCTGGCCGTTGCGGCGGACGACGGTCAGCAGCTCGCGGCTCTCGGGGAGGGCCTCCCCCTCAGGCGCGGCGAGGATCTCGTCGAGCGGCGCCAGCATGAGGGTGAGCGGCGTGCGCAGCTCGTGGCTGACGTTGGAGAAGAACGCCGTCTTCGCGCGGTCGAGCTCGGCCAGGGCTTCGGCCCGCCGGCGCTCCTCCTCGTAGCCTTGAGCGTTGGCGATGCTGGCCGCGATCTGCGCCGAGACGAGATCGAGGAACCCGCGGTACCCGTCGTCGAAGAGCCGGAACGGATTCAAGCCGGCGATCAGGATTCCCGCCTGCCCCGTCTGGCCGGAAGGGGCGATCGGCACCGCCACCGCCCGGCACGGCGGCCGGCCCCAGGCGCCCGCCGGCAGCTCGCCGAACGAGGCCTTGAGGAGATCGATCACCAGCATCTCGTGCGTCCGCGCCACCGCCGCGAACGGCCAAGCGCTGTCGCCGTCGAGATCGGCCGTCTCGGGCACCGCCGGATGGTCCCGCCCGACGCCGGAGGTCCCCGCCAGGGAGACGCGCCGGCGGTCCGGATCGATCAGATAGATGAGCGCGAACGGGAGATCGTAGGGATTGGTCTCCAGGGCGTGGGCGCTGCGCGTGCAGGCCTCGTCGAACGTGCGGGCGTCGGCCGTGCGGGCCGCCAGCTCCCGCAGCAGCGCGAGCTGGCGCTCGCCGACGATGCGCTGTGTGTCGTCCGTGTTGGCGCAGAGGATGCCGCCCGTGCCCCCCTGATCGTTGGGCACGGGGCTGTACGAGAACGTGTAATAGGTCTCCTCGGGATAGCCGTTGCGCTCCATGATGAGCCGCAGGGCCTCGTCGTAGGTCCCCTCGTTCCTGCGCATCGCCGACTCGGCGCGGGGCCTGATCTGATCCCAGATCTCCCGCCATACCACCGAGGCCGGCTGGCCGAGCGCCTCCGGGTGCTTGCCGCCCACGATCGCCTTGTAGGCGTCGTTGTACAGATTGGTCAGCTCGTCCCCCCACCAGACGAACATCGCCTGGCGGGAGGTCAGCATGATGCGCACGGCGGTCTTCAGGCTCTGCGGCCACTGCTCCGCCGGACCGAGCGAGGTCTGCGCCCAGTCCACCGCCCGCATGCGCGCGCCCATCTCCCCGCCGCCGAGGAGAAAGGGGATCCCGGAGCTTTCCGGGGAGGGCTCCTGGCTCATTCCGGGATCAACGGCGTACCGTAGATCCGGCCCGTAGCGCATCGACGCTCCAGATGCCCGAGCCCCGGGCCGCGATGTAGAGGAACGCGAAGCAGTAGAGCACCGCGGCCTCGCCGTGATTCACGATCGGCCACCAGTGGGTCTTGGCGTGGACCATGAAATAGGCCACCGCCATCTCGCCGCTGGCGATGAAGGCGGCCACGCCGGCGAACAGGCCGATCAGGATCAGCAACCCGGTCACGATCTCAATCCACCCGGCCACGAGGGGCAGCGGGGCATCCATCTTCTGCCCCCCGAACCAGCCGAAGACCTTCTGGGCACCGTGGGAGAAGAACATCAGGCCGAAGACGATGCGGAACAGGGCGTACAGGGCTTCTGTGAATCGTTCCAGAAATGGCATAGGAATCCTCCTGTCTGGTCAGAGGACGGCCGGGAAAGATAGAGCAAATTCCGTGCCGAGCCCTCACACCTGGCCCCTCTCCCGTCCCCTCCCACCCTCCCTCACCGGGAGAGGGGAACCGCCACCCAAGACTATCCCGAAGGGCTTTCTCTCCCTCTTCTCCCCGGTGAGGGAGGGTGGGAGGGGACGGGAGAAGAGGGCCGGGGTGATGAGGGCCTCAGCGCTCCGACGCCGCCAGCAGCTCCCCCAGATACTTCCCCCAGATCGCCGGCAGGGAGTGAGTGCCGTGGCCGCGGGTCTCCGGGGTGATGGGGAGCAGGATGTAGCGGCCGTGGGGGACCTTGTGGATGG
>DASXJP010000529.1:0-2842 GCA_036497345.1 Thermoanaerobaculia bacterium | reverse complement strand
ATCCCGGCGGGCTGCGCGGCAAGGAGCTCCTCGTCTCCGCCTACCACGGGTTGGGCGAGGGGAAATTCGATCCCAATCCCCGGCGCTGGAAGCTGGGCGAGGAGGTGACCGACTGGAGCTACGGCGCGGACCTCACCGGCGACGGCCTGCCGGACCTGCTGGTCTACGTGGGCGACCACCTGCTGCTCTATCCAGGGGAGGCCAAAGGCGGGCGTCCGCTGGCCGGGCGGGCCCTCTGGTCCTTCCCGGTGCCCGGCGCGGCCAAACGGGAGCAGCGGAACGACGACGACGCCGAGGGCCCGGGGCCGGAGCGCGAGCGGAGCCTGGAGGTGCTGGAGCTGCCCGGCGGCGGCAAGATCGCCTTCGCCAAAGGCGCTCAGAAGGATGGCCGGACGGTGCTCACGTTCGTGGAGCGGAGATAGCCGGTCCGCCCGGGGATCAATCCCCGGGCTACGATTCAACCGAAAAGCCGGGTAAACCCGGCTCCAGAAAAGAATCTGACCTCGGAGCCGGCTTCAGCCGGCTTTTCGGTTGGAGCGTAGCCCGGGCATTGATCCCCGGGCTGGGCCCCGGCGGCCGGTCTCCCGCCGCAAAAAGCAGCTCAGGACGTGATCGTTCACCATCCCCGTGGCCTGCATGAACGCATAGCAGACCGTGGGGCCCACGAAGCCGAAGCCGCGGCGCTTGAGCTCCTTGCTCATCGCCTTGGACTCGGGGGTCTCGGGGGGAATCTCCTTCAGGGTCTGCCAGTGATTGATCCTGGGCTCGCCGCCCACGAATCGCCAGAGGAACGGGGCGAGGCCGCCGGCCTCCTCGCGCAGGCCTAAGCAGGCGCGGGCGTTCTTGATCGCGGCCTCGACCTTGGCGCGGTTGCGGATGATTCCCGGGTCGGCCATCAGCCGGGCCACGTCCTTGTCGCCGTAGCGCGCGATCCGCTCGGGATCGAAGCCGTGGAACGCCTTCCGGTACCCCTCGCGGCGCTTGAGGATGGTGATCCACGAGAGCCCCGCCTGCGCTCCTTCCAGGATCAGCATCTCGAACAGATGGCGTTCGTCGTGGACGGGACGCCCCCACTCCTCATCGTGATAGGCGATGTAGAGGGGATCGGAGGTGGCCCAGCCGCAGCGGGGGAGATCGGGGCTCGTCATGAGCGGCGATATATCACACCGGCCCGGCGGCGCCTGGGAAGTCGAACGCTCCTCCCATCACGTAGGCGGTCTGCTGCAGAGGCGGCACGCTGGTCTGGACAGGGGTGAGGACCAGTTGGATGCCGCCGTCCGCGGGGTGGGAATAGGAGATGGAGTAGAGAGGGGCCGGCGACGGCCGCTCCGGAGGCGGGCCGAACAGCCCCAGCCGCCCGGAGGCTCCCGGCGCGAGACGCCGGCGGAATCGCTCAAAGCCCCCCTCGGGTACGGGGATCGTCACGATGGGAGGGTTGCTGATCAGCAGGTGCGTGATCAGCCCGAAGTCTCCACCCGCCGCCAGCGGGCCGAGGTTGTAGGCCGGGGGGACCGTGAAGTGGAATCCGCTGACCGCCTTGCCGCTGTTCCGGTTCGCCTCGGCGATCGGCCCGCCGTCGAACCAGCCGGTGTTCTCCTTCTCCTCCCAGGGCTTCGGCCCGGTGGGGACCATGGTGAACCCGGGATATTCGATCGTGATCGTGGTCTCGCCGCTCTCGGCCACGAGCGGGAGCAAGTCGAGGCCGGAGCCGTCCGCCAGGCGCAGGTGGAGAAGGGACGTGATGGACAGGCGAGCGCCCCCCGCGGGGCCCGATGCCGGGTCCCAGGAGACCGGGACCACGGCCCGCACCACCCGGGACGGATCGTTCAGATCTTTCTGGATGGCGGCGATGGGCACCGGGATGCCATAACCCACCTGATCCCCCTCTGAGATGATGCCCGTGTTCGGATCCACCGTCCTCATGCCCCCGTTGGCGGCGTTGGGCCGCGCGGTGTTGTTGCGGAGCTGGGCGATGGTCCAGCCGCCCAGGAACATCTGGTCTTCCAGGGCGTTGGCGGGGCCGAGCAGGCGCAGGTACTCCTGGGCGGCGGCCAGCACCGGCTTCCCCTGCGCCGGCATCCGCGGCAGCAGGCGGGGCAGGTCCGTGGCTTTCTCCATCTCCGTATAGGCGAGCGCGGGCTGGTTCTGCTCCCGCCGTCCGCTCCACAGATAGCCCATGGCGAAACCGATCACATAATCCTGCTTGTTGGACACCGCGGTCGGCCCGAGGGCGGCCTGGCCCGCGGCCATCTGCTCCTCGGTGATCGTTCCGAAAATGCCCTGGTAGGTCTGGATGACGATCGTGGCCTGGACCGAGGCGTCCGCCACGGCTTTCCGCAGCCGCGCCTCATCGTCCGGGCCCAGCAGGTAATAGATCGCGGTGACCACCTGGGTGTACGCGTTGGGAAACCCCCCGGCAGGAGAAACCTGAGCAATTCCGTGGATGTCGTCCGGCGACACCCGGGCGCTCACGTAGTCGAAGGTGCCCCGGTTGAAGATCCCGTCGAGGTTTTCGTAGAACCAGTAGAAGTCCCCCTGGGAGTCGTAGCTGATGAGGGTCACCCGGAAGCCGTAGATGGGCTCGATCTGCCGGTTGATCTGCTCCGTGAGCTCGCGGTAGAAGTCTTCGGGCGTCATCGATTTTTCCCCTGGGAGTGGAAAGCCGGACGGCGGAGGAGCTCTCCGCCGTCCGGAGCGGTGGGCTCAGAGACTGTGAAGGAATCGCAGATCAGGGGGTAGATTCGCGAGGTTGGCAGGGCGGCGGGAGCCTTGGCGAGTTCGAGTGCAACGGGGGGATGGTGAAAAGAAGCGGCTTGGACGCAGGGTGGAGCGTCAGGGAGGG
>DASXJP010000528.1:0-5289 GCA_036497345.1 Thermoanaerobaculia bacterium | reverse complement strand
CTCCCCGTCTACGAGATCGTGGACGCCGTGGAGATCGAGAAGCGGGGGCTGACCGAGATCCCCGGCGAGCCCCTCCTCACCGCCCTCGACCGCGAGATCGCCAACTTCCTGGAGAGCACCGGCAGCTGGCCCATGCGGGGGTGACCTGTTTTGTTGATTGTTCTGCTATAAAGCGACGTGACCATGACCCCGGTCCTCTGGCAGAGCGAGCTCCCCGGGCTCCCGCCCCCACGGCGGGGGAAGGTGCGGGACGTCTACGACCTCGGCGACGCGCTGCTGATCGTCGCCTCCGACCGCCTCTCGGCCTACGACCACGTGCTGCGGCCGGGCATCCCGGGCAAGGGGAAGATCCTCAACCAGCTCTCCAACTTCTGGTTCCTGCGGCTCTCCCCCCTCGTCCCCAACCACCTGCTGGCCACCGATCCGGCGGACTTCCCCGCCGCGCTCGCTCCGCACCGAGACCTGCTGCGCGGCCGGTCCGTGCTGGCCCGCAAGGCGCGGGTGGTCCCCTTCGAGTGCGTGGCGCGGGGGTTCCTCGCCGGCAGCGGCTACCGGGAGTACGTCAAGACGGGCACCGTCTGCGGCATCCCCCTGCCGCCCGGCCTCGAACGGGCGAGCCAGCTCCCGGCGCCCATCTTCACCCCGGCCACCAAGGCGGAGGCGGGGCACGACGAGAACGTCAGCTTCGACACCGTCGAGCGCGCCGTGGGGCCGGAGCTCGCCACCGCCCTGCGCGACCTCACCCTGGCCCTCTACCGGGCGGGGGCCGAGCACGCCACCTCGCGCAACCTCATCCTGGCCGACACCAAATTCGAATTCGGCCACGCCCTCGATATTTCTGGAAAAGCGGGGGACTTGCTGCTGATCGACGAGGTCCTCACCCCCGATTCCTCCCGCTACTGGGACATCGCCCACTGGCTGCCCGGCGAGGAGCCCGCCTCGTTCGACAAGCAGTTCGTCCGCAACTGGCTCGACGAGTCGGGCTGGGACAAGGAGTCGCCGCCGCCGGAGCTCCCGGCCGACGTGGTCCAGGGGACTCTCGACCGTTACGTGGAGGCGTTCCGGCGGATCACCGGCGCCGAGCCGGAGCTCTGAGGCTTGTCGCGGATTCCTGGGCTGATATCATCTCCGCCCATGTCCCCCCTGAGGATCGACCTGCGGGTCTCCGACCTCCCCACCACACTCCTCCTGCTGCCTCTGGAGGAGATCCTACTGCTCCCCGAGACGGCGCTCCCCGTCACCCTCTTCGATCGGCGGTCCCTGGCCCTGCTCGACGCCACGCTGGCCGAGGACGGGCTCGTCGGCGTCCTGCAGGCGCGCGACGGCGGCTTCTACTCGGTGGGCTGCCTGTGCCACGTCATCGACCTCGGCCGGAGCGAGGAGGGGCACCGGATGGTGCTCGAAGGGCTGATCCGCTTCCGCATCCGCCAGGAGCTGCCGCCCACGGCGGACGGCATCCCGCGCGCGGCCGTGAGCTACGACGAGTTCGCCGGCGATCTCACGGCGGGCGAGGAGGAAGAGCCGCCGGATCTGAGCCTCGGCCTGCTCAAGGAGAAGATCGTCGAATTCGGCCGCAAGAATTTCGGCACCGCGGGCATCCTGGAGACCATGTCCCCCCGGCAGGTGATCCTCTTCATGGCGCAGACCGCCCCCTTCACGCCCGCCGAGAAGCAGGCCCTTCTGGAGGCTGCGAGCCTGCGCGACCTGATCGACCTGCTGGCCCAGCTCCTCTCGCTCAACTTCCTCACCACGACCCCGGACACCACGCCGCCCTCAACTGTCAATTGATTGCCGGTTGCGGCCGGGCGGGTGGTCTGGGATCATAGGGCCCGCGTGAAGCCCGAAGAGCTGCCGACCACTCTCCCCCTGTTCCCTCTGGAGCAGCCGCTGCTCCTGCCGGGCACGGTCGTCCCCTTCGCCGCCACCGAGCCCGGCGAGCGCAACCTGGTGGACGACGCCCTGGAAACCGACCGCTACGTGGCGATCGTGCAGCCGCTGGACGACGACTCCCCCGCCGCCCGCTCGCTGGAAGGGAGGCCACCGGTCTACCAGGTGGGGTGCCTGGGCTACATCGGCGAGTGTCACGAGACCGAGGAGGACCGCTACCTGGTGCTCGCCGGCGGGGTGATCCGCTTCCGGGTGATCGGCGAGGCCCCGTGCGACCGCGGGTACCGCCGCGTGGTGGTGAGCTACGGCGAGTTCCTCGAAGATCCCGAGCAGCTGGAGGCCGAGCTCGACTTCCCCGTGCTGCGCGATCTGGTGCGCCAGCGGATCGAGGCCAACGATTCGGACATGGACCTCTCGATCATGGAGAACATGGCGGGCACGGAGGTCGTCACCGCCGTGGCCCACGCCATCCCCCTCTCCCCCGCCGAGCGCCAGGTCCTCATGGAGACGCCCCACCTGCGCGAGCTCGAGAGCGTCCTGCTGGGCCTGATGACCGGGCCGGCCGGGCTGCCCAGCTTCGATCTGCCGTTTTCGCGGCCGAGCTAGAAGCCGCCCCCCATCTCCCTCCCTTGCGGCGTCCGCCGTTCTCTGCAAGAATGCCCCGTTCTTTACGGGCATGTCGAACGGAGGGGCGGTGGCGGAGCACGATAGCGGCTACAGGCTTCTTTTCTCTCATCCCGAGATGGTCGAGGACCTGATCCGTGGCTTCGTCCATGAGGACTGGGTACGGGATCTCGATTTCTCCACCCTGGAGCAGATCCCCGACAGCTACGTCGCCCCCAACCTGATCACCCGGGGGCGCTGCGCATGATGGTCTACCTGGGGCTGCTCTACCAGGATCTCCTCAAGCGGGGAGAGACCACTCCTTCGGGCAAGCTGCCTCCCGTCCTGCCGTTGGTTCTCTATAATGGACACGCGCCCTGGGGCGCCGCCCGGGAGATCTCGGAGCTGATCGAGGAGGTCCCCGGCGGCCTGGAGCGGTACCGGCCGCGGCTCCGTTACTGTCTGCTCGACGAGATGCGGATGGCCGACTCGGAGCTGGAGCCGTTGCGTAACCTGGCCGCGGCGATGTTCCGGTTGGAGAAGAGCCGCGGTCCCGAGGCCATGGGGCAGGCCATGGCGGCGGCGATTGAGTGGTTAGGAGCGCCGGGTCTGGAGGAGCTGAGGCGGTCGTTTACCCTCTGGGTGCTGCATGTCTTGCTCCCGTCCCGGGTGCGCGGGATCAGGTTCCCCGAGTTTCTCGATCTTGAGGAGGTCAAGGCGATGCTTGCCGAGAGCGGTCTGAGCTGGTCCGATCGATGGGAGCAGGAAGGAATGGAAAAGGGACGCCAGGAGGCGCTCGGACAGGTTCGTGCGACCCTTTTGCGGGAGCTTGCGAGACGCTTCGGCCCCCTGCCCGAGGAGGTCCGGCGGCGGGTGGACGCGATCGAGTCGCTCGAAGAGCTTACGGCGTTTGGTCTCCGCGCCGGCTCCGCCTCGTCCCTCGACGAGCTGAGCTGAAGCCGTCAGCTCCCCCGCCCCTCCTCCAGGAACGAGACCCACCCCGCCAGGGCCTCGCGAAGCGCCGCCAGCGGCACGGCGTGAGGCTCGGCGTCCTCCGCTTGCTCGTCCTGGATCGTGGCCCCCGCGGGCGAGAGCGTCAGGGTGTAGGCGTTGCCGGTGCGCTCCCAGGAGGGGGCGTGGCCGGACTCGACGCGGTCGAGGGCGCGCAGCACCTCGCGCGCCGCGGCCGGGCTGCCCTGGAGGTCGCTCTCCAGAAAACCGGCCAGCGCCCGGCCGTGACCCTTGCCGCGGGCGCGGGGGGAGCCGTCGTCGTCCCAGTGGAATTGGAGCTGCATCGGTCCTCCTCGTCCGTCATTCCCGGGTGCTGTAGATCGGATAGGCCGTGTTGATGCGGCCGTTCTGGAAGTACCCCTCGATAGTGAACCCCTGACCCGAGGGGCCGCGGAACTTCTCGCCGCTGCCGGAGCGCTTCTGGAACGCGTTGAGGACGGCCATGATCACAGCCTCGCGGTCGAGCCGGTCCGGATACAACGTCGAGCGCTTCGAGAGCCACTGCGAGCCCGAGCGGATCTCCACCTCGGCCGTGTAGACCCCGGCGCGGTTCGGCCGGTCGACGACCCGCACCACGCGGGCGTTCGCGGGATCCTTTCCGCCCGGCCGCGAATGGAAGCCGGTCGGCTTTCCCCGCTTGTTGATCTCCCCCTCGAAGATGTGGGTGACGTTGACCGGCGGCGACGTGTGGCTCCACTCCTCGTCCGGCCGCGCGCCCTGCGAATGTGAATGCGACCGCGACAGGGCCGCGCCCTGGACGAGCAGGAGCGCCGCGAGGGCCAGGACGGCCGGCAGGAGCCTGCGGACTCTCAACATGTGGAAATCCCTCCGGGGGGAGGATATCTATTTTGGCGTCTTGCGCCACACCCGCCAGTCGTCGTTGAACAGGACGCTGAAGATCAGCGCGAACCCGCACGCCGCGGCCAACAGGAACAGCAGCATGGCGAGGCCGGGATAACCGAAGATGCGGAAGCGGGTGTTCACCTGCATCATCAGCGCCGCGCCCACGATCAACGCCGCCAGCACCACCCCCAGGGCGATCCGGTTGGCGATCTTCTGCAGGTTGTCCATCAGGCGGGTCTCGTCGAAGGCGTCGACCTTGAACGACACCTTGTTGGCGGCCACGTTGTCCAGCACGGCGTTCAGGCGGCCGGGCAGGTGCTGCACGAAGTCCTGCAGGTCCATGGCCGAGGCGAAGACGTTGGCCGGCGAGAGCTTCTTCAGCATGTGGCGGCGCATCAGCGAGTCGCTGTGCTGCCGCACGATCTGGTTGGGCTCGAGATCGGGGTCGAGCGCGCGGGCGCTCTCGTCGAGCTGCAACAGGGCGCGCCCCATCATGGTCAGCTCCGGCGCGGGGCGGACGCCGTTCTCGGCCGACAGCCGGGCGAGGTTGATGACCGCGCGGCCGACCTGGATCTGCTCGCCCGAGACGCTCTGGATGCTCCCTACCATGTCGGCCACCTCGCGCCGGTAGCGGGCCTCGTCGAGCGTCTCCAGGGGGGTGCCGATCTGCAGGGTGATCTGGGCGGCCTGCTGCCCCTGCCCCGCCGTCACCGCCAGCAGCAGCTTGAGGAGCTGCTCCTGCAGGGCCGGATCGATCCGCGCCACCATGCCGAGGTCGAGCAGGGCCAGCCGGCCGTCCTCGGTGACCAGCAGGTTGCCCGGGTGCGGATCGGCATGGAAGAAGCCGTCGACCAGGATCTGATCGAGATAGGCCTTGCAGAGATCCTCGGCCAGCCGCCGGTTGTCGAGATCGATGAGGGCGAGCGGCGACAGCTCGGTGATCTT
>DASXJP010000527.1:0-25497 GCA_036497345.1 Thermoanaerobaculia bacterium | reverse complement strand
TGATGCGGAGGGTCAGCGTGCCGGCGCCGATCATCCGTTCGCCGTCGTAGCTCACCTCGAAGAGGAGCGCGATCGACGCGGTGACGATGCCGGCCACGTCGACGTTGCCGCGCGCCAGCAGGAAGACCCGCATGGTCGTGGTGTTGCCGCCGGCCCCCGTGGTCCAGGTGAGCGCAATGCCGCAGCCCACCTGCAGGTAGACGCCACCCGAGACGACGCCGAAGGAGAAGCCCACCCCTACGCCGACGACGATGGCGATGTCGAGCGTGTAGGTGAGGAGAGGCTTCGGCCGGGCCGTCGGCACGTAGGTCAATTGCTGGATCAGATAGCCGCCGCCGTTCAGAATCCAGACGTTGAGACTGAACGGCGTGAGCCGCGAGCCGACCGCCAGCTCCGACAGGATCTCGAACCGCGGAATCGCCGCAATGCCGAACATCACGTGCAATGAGAGGTCGGATATACCGAAGACGCCGGTCTGGATCGGCGGCAGCACCATGTCGAGCGTCGCCGCGACCCCGGCGGGAATGCCGCCGCGCATCAACGGCTCGATGCGGAGGCCGCCTTTCTGTCCGGTGGCGCGCATTAGATCGGTGATGAACCGCAGCGCCTCGGCCAGCTCGACACGGTCCGGCTGGATCTGGAAATCGATCTGGCCGGCATCGTTGAAAGTCAACGCGGTCTGGCGGAACGTGAGGATCGTCTGCCCGCCGCTCACCACGCGCCAATCGCCGAAAATACGTCCGTTCATCTTCCGCTCGATACCGCCGCCCGCGCCCGCTGAGAGGCGCGCGTGCGACTCGAATTTCGCCGTGTCGATGACGATCTGCACGGGTCCGAACGACATCAATGGCACCGACTCCGCGAACGGCACGTTGAGGTCGGCTTCCATCCAGGCGCGGCGCGTCGGCTTGTCGAAGCCGTGACGCACCTTCACCGCGTTGGAGTCGTCGAGATCCGGGAAGCCCACCCGCTGCAGCAGGCCCTTGAGGTCGATGCCGCCCATGTCCGGCAGCAGGTCCGACACCGAAAGGTTTTTCAGCTTGTCGGGGATCAACTGATCGGCGAGCTGACCGACGGGAAGGCGGATGCCGAAGCTGTCCAGCAGCTCGCCCACCGCCTTGCCGGCCTGATCGATGGCCGCCACCTGGTCGGCGGCGCGATTGACCAGCGCGAGCGTTGGCGTCATGTCGATGCCCAGCTCCTTCGCCTCGCCGAAGACGTACGCGACTTCCGGTCGATTGAAGCCCAGGCTGTCCGTCTTCGGCGGATCGCCGATGGCGCGGATCAGGCGCAGGGCGTTGTCTCCCTTTTGATAGACGCCCTCGGCGCGCTTCTCGAGGGTGGCCAGATCGGTGCCCACGGCGTTCTGCACCGTCTGCTGGATCGTGCCGGCGATCTGCCGGACGCGCGCCTCCGCTTCCCGCGTGACCCGCGCCGCCTCGGCCGCGACCGCCGCCTTGATCTCGGCGATGGTCTGCCCGGCTTTGTCGACGGTCTGCTTGAGCTGCCTCTCGAGATCGGCGCGAAGGTCGTCAACGCCGAGCGCCTTGGCGATCTTTTCTTCTATGAGCTTTTGGGCGTCCGACTTGATCCTCTCCACAAAGGCGAACAGCTTCGCGCAGACGCCTTGGATCTTGTCGATCAGCACCGTAGTCTCGCGACCGATGCTCCCGGTCTGTGCCTCGACGATGGACGTGAGATCTCGCGTGGCGATCTCGATCTGGGCGAGCAGGCTGGCGCGGAGGTTTTCGATTTCGGTGGCCGCGGTGCCGAGGTCCTTCCGCAAGCCGCCCGCCACACCGACGCCCTCCGCGCTCAGCTTGTTCAACGCGGCGATGAGCTCCGGCGGAATTTTGATCGTGCCGGCCGGTGGAATCTCCTGCCTTACCGCTGCGACCAGCCCCGTCAACACGTCCGCGGCCTGTTTGAGCTTTTCCTCGCAATTGTCGCGGGCTTCGTGGAGCTTGGCGACGATAGCGCCCGTTGCGTCTTCGAGCAACTTGATCAAACCGTCTGCTTTGTTGAGCGTCAGATCGAGGATGAGGTTGAGCTCGTTCTCGATGCGGTCGAGAACGTCGAGGCCGATGCCGGAGATCGTGTTGACGTCCTTCTTGAGCGCTTCCTTCGCCGCGTTCGCCGCGTCGCGTGCCTTCTTGACGGCATCCAGAAACGCCTGAGCGGGCGCCGCGAGGTCGGCGTTCTCCACCGCGAGAGCGAGCGCGGCAACCTTGTCGAGCGCGATCACGACGTTCTGAAGCAGGACTTGCGCGGCGTCGGGCGCCTTGGCCGCGGCCAGCCGATCGATCAGGGGTCGGATCTGCGCGCGCACCTCGTCGACTTTCGCTCGCATCTGCCCGGCGGCGGCCTGCGCCTCTTTGGTGATTCCGGTCGCATGGTCGACGCCCTCTTGCAGTCTTTTGACACAATCGTCCATCGCGGTGCCGAGATTGTCGAGGCTGTCCCTGAGCTTCTTGCCTTCGCTCTCGATCGTCGATCCCAGCGCGTCCCGCACGACGGACAGATTCGCGCGGGTGCGGTCCCGGATCGCGAAGAGGTCCGCGCGCAGGCCCTCGGGAAACGCCTTGAGATCTTTCTCCACCGCCTCGATGCGGGCCCGGATGCGATTCTTCGCTTCGTCGTGCAGGTCCTTGATGCGAGCCACCGCGTTATCGCAAGCTCGCCGCGCCAGGTCGAGGAGACGCCGCTTGTCCTCGTCGAGCAGACCGTCGCGCCCCATCTGCGCGGCGAGCTCCTCCGCCTGGGCCGCCATTGCGCTGACGACGCTGATGTCCGCCTCGATCACACCGGCGGCCGCATCGATCCGCTCGCCGATCGATTGGGAAGCCTCGCTCAGCAGTGCCTTCGCGACGGTCGCGAGACGGGCGAGCTGACCCTCGATGGTGGCGCGGGCGCGGTCGCCTAGGCTCTTGCACGGATCGCCGAGCTCGGCCAGGTTCGTCAGCTCGTCCCGAACGGCGGGGAGCTTGAGGCCGGCGACGGCCTGCTCGATCAGCTTCCGCGCCTCGTCTTTGAGATGATCCGGATCCGTCCCCCGATCGAGCTTCTCCAGCGCGCCGAGGACGCGGCCGACCTGGCGGTCGAGCTCCGCCCGCACGTTGGCCGCCTTCGCGGCGAGGGCGCGGCCGAATTCGGGGAGGGGCTGACCTTGACCTTGCGGACCCGTGGCCAGCGCGACCGCGCGCGCGATCGTCACGTTGCGCAGCGTCGCGACCGGGCCGTTCTCGACGCGGCCGTGCGCGAGCGCCACGGCGTCTTTGCTCGGCACGAGACCGATCGTGAATTTCTCATAACCCGGCACGTGCTCCGGCTCGGGCGGCAGCATCGCATCCGTGAGGTCTTCGCTCGCGGTCTGGACCTGGCCCGGGCTGATCTTCGGCGCATCGCAGAAATCGACGTCGCGGACCGGCTTCCAGAGATCGGTGCGGTCGTCTTCGCCGCGGACGACCGAGGTGTAGAACACCAGCTTGGCCGGCTCGTCCACCTCCTTCACCACGTTCCCGTCCCTGCCGGCGAAGATGAGGCGGATCTGCGGCTTCGGGAACAGGTTGGCCGGATGATCGGGATTGTTCGGATCGGGTTTCAGGCCTTCGAAATCGGTGTTCCACAGGGGGACCTGCCACCCTTCGCGCCGGACGTCCGACCCCCAGGAGCTGTCGACGCGGATCTTGATGGATTTGAACTCCGCGCTGAGGAGGCATCCGGAAGCGCGGACGGAGGTCCCATCCTCCGGATAGTCGCGCTTCGGCTTGAGGATCTCGACGTACTCTTCGACCTTGCGCGGCAGGGCCCGGCCGGCGTGCTCGTCCTGGCGCAGCCCGATGGGTTGGACGTTGTAGAACTGTCCCGAGGGGACGACCGTGCGCTCGTAGACGATGACGTGCTTGGCCGGATGCCACAGACAGCCGATGCGGCCGACGCGCTCGAGACGGTAGCGCTGGACGCGTCCCTGCGTGGTCTCCGTCTCGACCACCGACTTGCGCTCGTCGAAGAGCGCCCGCTGCGATCCGTATCCGCCGTGCGAGCTGAGATAGATACCGCCCACGCTGCCGCCGTCGCCCTGCGGCTTTCCGTAGACGCTCATCAGGATGTTGGCGCTCTCGAAGGCCCAGGCCAGGCCGCCCGGGAACGAGTCCTCGTCGCGGTTGCTCGTGGAGAAGGTCCGCTCCAGCACCTCGTGCTTGACCAGGCCGCCGGTGTCTGCGGGGATCCCGCCGGGCACCGGCCAGCGCAGAGGCGTCCGCGGCCCGCCCCGCGGAGCGCCGGCGTCGTCCACTTCGCGCAGGCGGAGCTTGAACGCGGCGCCCTCCTCGATGCGGAGAAACTCGTCGGGGCGGAGGCGATAGGGCTTGTCGACCGCCAGACGGAAGCGCTCGGCCTCGAGGATTTGGTTGACGAGCTCCTTGTGGAGCTCGAGATGCTCCTGGCCGCTGTCGAGGCTGTCGAACAGGGGCAACGCGGGCTCGCCGATGGCGCCGGCGAGCTCGGTGACGAACAGGCCTTCCGTGCGGATGCGCGTCAACAATCCATAGAGCAACTCCAGGCGCAGGTCGAGCAGGCGCGCACCGGGCAGCCGCTGCAGCGCGTTGCCGAGGATGCGGCGGAGGTTCCAGCCCGGCTCGCGGAAGCGGGTGTCGGCGAACGTCGGATCGATCCGCATCTTGGTCATCGATCCGAACCGCACGGCCGAGGGCTTGCCGGGCTCGATGTCCTTCGGCAGGTCCGGACGATCGGAGCGGTTTTTTTCCATCGCTTCGCCGATCACCTGCGGCGGCAGCTCCAATCCGACCGACTGGCCGTCGTCGCGCACGCGCCAGGAGAGCCCGCCTTCGCCTTCGGCGTTCCACACCGCCACCTCGTTGCTCTCACTCGTCGCGGCGGCGCTGATCGGCTGATATTCGACCGCGGCGATGCGAAAGGGCCGTGGATCGATCACTAGCACCTGTTGTGTGGACGCGGCGACCTTCGCGGCACCCTGTTCCTCGACGGCCCGCAACGAGAGCGCCAGCGTGTGGTCGCGATCGCGCGTGACGGCTTCCTCGGCCGTCAGCTTGAGGGTGGTTTTGCCGGTGCCGCCGCTCTCGGCGGCCGGCCCCGAGAGCGGCAGCAGCAGAGGCGCGAATTCATCCGGGGCGGCGACGGCGAGATCGTTGTTCCGCCGTTGGCTGGCGCTGACGAGGACGTCGCGTTCGGACTCATCCTGTCCACCGGGATCGACCCGGTCGACGGCCACCACGATCACCGCGTCGATGGCCGTCGTCAGTTGACCAGGATGAGGATGGCCTTGGGTGTCGGCCGGGAGGGGCAGCAGCGCGATCTGTCCGAAGCTTTCGGACGGAATACCGGTGGTGCCGGTATCGAATTTCTTAGCCAGTGTCAGCTCCAGGGCGCCGATCAGCACGCGCCGCTGGCGCGCGAACGCCTTCTCGTCGGGCGGGCCCGGCGGCTTCGGCCATTCCTCGAGCGCCAGGCTGAAGAGCGTCCCCCGCCGCGCGCTGTTGGCATCGACCGACGCCAACGGTTGAAAGGCGGGCGAATTGGTGGCGGTGACGCCCTGTCGCGTCGGTGCCTTGAGCGTCGCCGTGTACCGCGGCGCGTCCCGCTCCTCGGTCACCAGACAGAGCAGGGTGGCTGTCACGCTCAGACTGACAGGCTTCGGGATCATGCTCCAGACGTCGGCGCTCAGGCACGGCTCGAACGCCACGAGCGCACCCGTCCGGGTCGAGCCGGGGCCCGCCGCACGCCGTCCGGGAGCCGTGTCGGTCAGAAATCCCGTCGCGTGCCAGGCCAGAGGGTCTGGAAGGCTGAGCTCCGGCAACAGACTGATCGGCCGCCCGTCACGGACGCGCTTCAGCCCGGTCTGCACCTGCCGCACGGCATCGTTCGAGGCGTCGATGACGTGCTTGGTGAGTCGTTGAATGAGATCCTTCTGGTCTCCTTCGCCCTCCCCGAGGAGCTGGACAGTCAGGCTGGTTCGTGACGGACCGCTCTGGGGCTTGAATTGGACGTCCTCGAGGCGTTGCTCCTCGGCGAACATCGTCTTGACGGAGCTCTTGATCTTCCGAGTGTCGTCCTTGGTCCATGCGGGCACGAGATCGGTCAAGGTTTTCTCGGCAAACTGGCCGCCGTACTCGAACAGCTTCAGCTCGAACCGCCATCCCATCTTTATTGGCTCGGTCAAGGACCTTTCGAAGAGGCGGAAGCCGAATACCCGGTGGGCTTTCCGGAAATTGCTGACAGGGCGCGGCAGACCCAGAGCGCCGATCGCGGGAATCCTGTCGACAAGGTAATTGTTAAAAGATCCTTTGTCGTTGTTTTTGTCTACAATGTTCTTGCAATCGTCGACCTGCAGAGCATTCGGGAGGAATGTGATCCGTGCTTGCAGACGTTCCACGACCGCGAATTTCAGCAGGTCGCAGCGCTTTTCTGTAATCCCGATCGCCCGCTGGTTGGGAGCGGCACCGAGGGTACAGCTCAATTTCACGACGTCGAACTCCGCGCCGCGCATCCGGTCGATGCCCCACAAGGGTTGAGAGCCTCTGATCACACCCGCGTCGACCAGCATCCGGGGGTCGACCGGCTCATCGTCGTCGACACGGTGGCCGTTGGCCGCCACTTTCATCTCGAGGTGAATCGCCATGGCCGCGAGCAAGCCCACGCGCTTGGGGTCCGAGAAGTCCTGCAGGAGGACGACCCGCGATCCGGGATCGTTGCCGGCGGACGTGATCGCACTGAATGCGAGCGGGCTGGCCGCGCCGACCGGATCGACGGTGCGTGCCGTGTCGAGCGCGGCGAACGGCGTCTCCAGCTTGCGGGTGCTCGATCCTTGCTCGAACGAGTAGAAGAAGATCCGTTCGACGCTACGCAGCGGAAACGCCGTGTGGATGCGCCGGACTTCCGCGGCCGGGCCCGGGGAGGCCGGGAGGGTCAGCTTCTTGTCCAGGAACGAGTCCGCCATGCCGACCGCATTCAGGGCCTCGCGCTCGGCCTTGTGCAGCCGTCCGTTGGAGCCGAGCTGCGCCGCCTGGACCGCGTCGGCCGGCTGCGCCCAGGTCGCCTCGCCGCCGGGCGCGGGAACGAGAGGGTCTTTTCCATCCTTGAGCAGGGCCAGCAGGGCACGGAGCGGATAGCAGACGTACCGCCAGTCCCCTGCTTGCCAATCCGGCAATCCGGCCGGCATCGTTCCCACGACGATCGCCTGCGGCTCGGTCGTCTTCGGACCCGGCCCCATGCGCACCGCGACAAAGGCGATTCGAGAGTTGGTGTCCATGCGTCCCTTCCTGCCCGTCGGGCGGATTTCTCACCCTCGGTATGGACGGACACGATCTCGGTTTTCTCTCTTCCTCCACGGCTCGAGACAGCGGCAGGACGAGGTTATGGGATGGAAATCCGCTCCCGGCCGGGAGAGCGGGGCCGGGGAGTGAGGGTCAGCCCTTCCGTCCCACCACCAACACGTTCGCGTACGGTGTCCCCGCCCCCATCGGCTGGGCGTCCACCGTCAACCCCAATCCCTCGAGCAGATCGCTCCACTCCCCGGCGCCGCGGTAGTGGAAGCGCTGGCGCCAGTGGCGGCGGAGGAGGGCGGAGAGGCGCTCCTGGATGCGGGTGGCGGTGAAGCGCCAGCCGGCGGCGGCGTTGGCTTCACGGAGGAATAGGACGCCGCCGGGGTGGAGGGCCGCGACGGCTTTGGCGAGGACGGCCTCCTGGTCCGCGGCCGGCAGGTAGTGGAGGACGTCGAGGAGGAGGATGGCGTCCGCCTGGGGGTAGTCGACCGCGCGGAGGTCGCCGGTCACGATCTCGGCCCGGTCTTCCAGGGCCTCGCGGGCGGCCTCGGCGATCTTGGGGCGGCCTTCGATGCCGTGGAAGGTGAGGCGCGGCGGCGGGGGCGCCCACCCGCGAGGGTATCTGCCCTTGGCCCACAGCTCGCGGGCGCCGTGGATCAGGGCGAAGGCGATCCCCCGGCCGCAGCCGAGGTCGAGCAGTCTCCCCTCCGGCGGGAGGAGCCCCTGGCGCAGGAGGCTGAAGTAGACCGGATCGTGCCGCAGCTTGCCGCGCACGAATTCCCAGTGGAGCAGGCCGGGCTTCAGATAGTGGCAGGCCCCCTCCTCCAGCAGGGCCTCGATCTCGGGGTGCGTCTGCCGCCGCCGCGCCAGCCACCAGGCGAGGAGGCCGAAGAGGAGCGCCAACACGCCGCCGATGGCCAGGGTGCCGAGCGTGAGGTCGAGCGCCGCCTGCCGCAGGTCGAGCTCTTTGAGGTTGTGAAGGTGGATGTGGAGGTAGCTCTGCCCCCGCAGGCGCCGGCCGGTCTCGAGCTCCGCCAGGATCAGGAACGGGGTGATGCCCGGCAGGCTGATGTGAGCCGCCAGGTAGGTGAGCCCCGCGTTGAGCCGGAAGAGGCGGGCGAGCAGGATGCAGAGCGCCAGGTGCAGGCCGTAGAGCGGAGAGACGCCGATGAACACCCCCAACGCCACCGCCGCCGCCTGTTTCCCGGGCGACATCCCCTCGGTGCGCAGCTTGTAGAGGACGTCCTGGATCTCCTGGGCGGCGCGGCTCTTTTTCTTTTTCGTGGTCATGGGTGCGGAATGACGACAGATCGCAATCCCCGTGCCGACAGCGCGTCGAGCACCCGGGGAAGGGCCTCCAGGACCACCGGATTGCCCCCTCCGGAGGGGCGGCCGTCGTGGAGGAGGAGGACGTCGCCGGGGGCGAGGCCGCCGAGGAGCCGGCGGACGATCGCCGCCGGGCTCGGATCGACGGCGTCGAAGCCGCGCCGGGTCCAGGTCACAAGGCGCAGGCCGGCGCGGTGGAGCACCCAGTCGAGGAGCGGGTTGCGCAGTCCGGCGGGAGCGCGGAAGAGCCGGGGCCGCCGGCCGGTGGCCGCTTCGATCGCCTCCTGCGCTCCCTCGACTTCCCGGCGCAGGAGCCCGGCGGGGTAGCAGGCGAAGAGGTGGGGGTGGGTATAGGTGTGATTTTCCACCCGGTGGCCGCGGCGGGCGATCTCGGCGGTGAGGCGCGGTTGCGCGCGGGCGTGGCGGCCGATCACGAAGAAGGTCGCCTGCATGCCGGCGTCGTCGAGGAGGTCGAGCACCCGTGGGGTGACCTCGGGGTCGGGGCCGTCGTCGAAGGTGAGGGCGACCTCCCCGCGTTGGGCGGCGATCCTGGGGAGGCGGAGGAGGTTGGGCCCGAGCGCCTGGCTGCGCGGCCAGAGGCTGACGGCGGTGAGGGCCAGGTGATCGGCGACGAGGAGGCCGGCCACCGTCCGCCAGCGGCGGGGATCGGCGGCGACGGCGGCGATCCCGGCCGCGTGCAGGGCCAGCGAGCCGAGCAGCAGGGGGGACGGCCGGTAGGGCCGGCGATCCTCAGCCACAGTCCCCCGTTCCCAGGCTCAGGAGGGCGGCGCGGTCGAGCTTGCCGCGGGCGTTGCGCGGCAGGGCCTCCAGCAGGATGACGCTGCGCGGCACCTTGTGCGCCGAGAGGTGGCCGCGGCACCAGGCCACCACCTCGGAGGTGGTGAGGTTGCCCGCGCGGCAGGCGACCACGGCGCGCAGGATCTCGCCCCGCCCGGCGACCGGCACGCCCAGCACCACCGCCTCGTCCACCCCGGGGAGATCGGCGAGGATCGCCTCGACCTCGCGCGGGTTGACCTTCCTCCCCTTGATGTTGACCAGGTCGTCCACCCGGCCGCGCAGGGCGATCTCGCCCCCTTGCCAGACGGCGAGGTCGCCGGCGCGGAAGCGGCCGTTCCGCAGCCGCTCGTCGGGCTCGGGGAGATAGCCGGCGGAGACGGCGGGGGATTCGACCACCACCCGGCCGCCGCCGTCGTCCATCGGCTCCAGGGTGACCCGTACCCCTTCGACGGGAGGGCCGACCGTCCCCCGCTCGGCGGCTCCCCCTTCGCGGTCGTAGCAGATGCCGCCGCACTCGCTGGAGCCGTAGAAGGCGTGGACCGGCAGGCCGAAGGTCTCGCGGAAACGGGCGGAGGTGACGGCCGAGAGGGGGGCGCCGGCGGTGATCACCAGCCGCAGGGACTCCGGACGCGGGGGCGGATCGCTCAGCCGCGCCAGGGCGTCCAGGTAGGCCGGCACGGTGGGGAAGAAGGTGGCTCCCGTGCGCGCGGCGGTGACGAAGGGGTCGTAGACGCTCGCCGCCTCGGGGATCACCAGCGCGGTGCCGCGCACCAGGGCGGGCAGGGCCAGGCTGGCGAGCCCGTAGGAGTGCGAGAGGGGGATGGTGGTGAGCAGGCGGTCGGCCGCCGAGAGGCCCATGGCGCGGGTGAGGGCGGCGTCGTCCGCCAGCAGGGCCGCGGCCGGGGCGGCGATGCCGCGCGGCGCGCCGGTCGAGCCCGAGGTGAGCTTGACGACAGCGATGTCCAATGGATCCCCAAGGGGCGTGGGGAAGATCGGATGGGCCGGCTCTGTTGTGTCGATTGGCTCGCTGGGAGTGACGAGAGACCATCCTGCCGGCCCCTGCGGCCACCCCTCCGGACAGCGGAGGAGGGCGGGGGCCCCCAGGGCGCGCAGGACGCGCCGGGCCTCGGTCTCGGGAGTCTGGGCGTCGAGCAGCAGGGCGGCGAGACCGGCCCGGCGCAGGGCGAGGAGCGAGGCGAGGAAGCCCGGGCCGTTGGCGGCGGCGAGGCCCACCAGGGTCCCCGGCGCGAGCGGCCCGCCCGCCAGGCGGCTGCCGGCGGCGCGCGCCAGGGCGTCGACGTCCCCCACGGTGGCCCGCCGCTCGGGGGAGATCACGAGCGGGGCGAGAGGATCGCGCCGGACGAGGCGCTCGAACGCCTGGAGGATGGGATCTGGGGTGCTCAAGCCTGCCGCTCGTCTCCTTTCGGCTCGGAGGGGGGATGATAGCAGCGAGCCGGGATCGGGGTCGCTAAGCATCGTCGCAACAGCGGGTTGGGATTGCCAGCCCCCCCCGCGGCACGCTAGGATTAGTGGCCCGGAGACGGAAAAAAACCGCGGATTCTCCGCACGGCGGGCCCTGAGCCGCCGGACCTCAGAGGTTTGCGTTATGTCGGAAGCAGTGGCCGCCACCTCGGACCGCATCAAGCGCCTGATCGTCGAGAGCCTCAACCTGGAAGGGATGCGGCCGGAGATGATCGAGGACGAGGCCCCCCTGTTCGGTGAGGGGTTGGGGCTCGATTCGGTCGACGCGCTGGAGCTGGTGGTGGCGCTGGAGAAGGAGTTCGGTATCCGGATCAAGAGCCAGGAGATCGGCCGCGAGGTCTTCTCCTCGGTCTCGACGCTCTCTCAATTCATCGAGGGACGCACCTGACGCGGAGGCGTGAGCATGCAGCGAATTCGCCCGGGATGGCGGGTGGCCGTCACCGGGATCGGCGCCGTCTCTGGCCTGGGCTGGGGCGCCGACTCTCTCTGGGAGGGGTTGCGGTCCGGCCAGCCCGGGATTGGCTCCTTCCACCGCTTCGACCACTCCCGGCACCGCACGCACCTGGCCGCCGAGGCCGGTGATCCCCCGGAATCTTTCGTCCGCTCCTGCCCGGGCTGGCGCCGCCTGTCCATCGCCGACCGCTTCGCCCTGTTCGCCGCCCGCGAGGCGCTGGCGCGGGCCGGGTTGGCATTGCCGTTGGGTGAGGAGGCCGAGGCCGGGGTCTACTTCGGCAGCAGCACGGGCGGCATGTACGAGAGCGAGCTGTTCTTCGAGCGCTTCCTGCGCGACCGGCGCGGGCGTCTGTCGTCGCTGATCCCCCAGCAGGTCAACGCTCCCGGCGACGCGGTGGCGCGCCATCTGGGGAGCACGGGGCCGGTGGTGACCTTCTCCTCCGCCTGCGCCTCCGGAGCGCTCGCCGTGGGCGCGGCGCTGGACGCGGTGCGCGCGGGCGAGGTGGAGGTGGCGATCGCGGGCGGGTCCGATTCGCTCTGCCAGCTCACCTACGCCGGCTTCAACGCCCTGCGCTCGGTGGACGAGGTCCCCTGCCGGCCGTTCCGCGCCGGCCGCGCCGGCATGTCGTTCGGCGAAGGCGCGGCCGTGCTGGTGCTGGAGCCGCTGGAGCGGGCGCTGGCCCGGGGGGCGGAGCCGCTGGCGGTGCTCGCCGGGGCCGGCGCCTCCTGCGACGCCCACCACATGACGGCGCCGGACCCTTCCGGGACCGGCGCCGCGGCGGCGCTGGAGGCGGCGCTGGCCGACGCCGGCCTGCCGCCGGAGGCGGTGGGCTTCGTCAACGTCCACGGCACGGGCACGCCGCTCAACGACGCCGCCGAATGGCAGGCGCTGAAGAAGGTCTTCGGCGACCGGGCCGGCGAGCTGCCGCTGGTCGCCACCAAGGCGCTGATCGGCCATCTGCTCGGCTGCTCCGGCGCCATCGAGGCGGTGACCACGGTGCTCTGCCTGCATCACGGCGAGCTGCATCCGGTGGCGAGGGAGGGGGAGGCGGACCCGGAGCTGCCGGTCAACCTGGTGCTCGACGAGCCCCTCCCCATGCCCGGCGCGCGGGCCGCGGTCTCCACCAGCCTCGCGTTCGGTGGGTCCAACGCCGCGCTCGTCTTCGCGCCCTGGGGGGATCGACCCGGGGACCCAACCGGGGATCAGCTCGCTTGAGCGAGCCGGTCCTGATCACCGGTCTGGGGACCCTCGGGGCCTGGGGAGGCGGCTCGGACCGCCTCGCCGCGGCCCTGGCCGAGGGGGCCCCGCTGGCCCGCGAGGTCGATCGCTCGGCCGGCTACCACCTGCCGCACGGCGCCCGCCGGGCCTGCCTGGTGCCGCCGGGGGAGCTCGCCGGCTGGCTCTCGCCCGGCGAGGCCCGCCGCATGAGCCCCCCCTCGAAGCTCGCCGTGACCGCCGCGCGCATGGCCCTGCGCTGCGCGGGGATCCCCTGTGGGGCCGACGGCGAGGCGGGCACGGCGGTGGTGATCGCCACCGCCTTCGGCCCCTCCACCAACACCGAGACGCTGCTCAAGCAGATCCTGGACGAAGGTCCGGAGGCCGCCTCCCCTTCGCTGTTCATGGAGAGCGTGGCCAACGCGCCCGCGGCGCAGATCGCCATCGCCCTCAAGGCGCGGGGGGCCAGCCTCACCGTCTGCGAGCGCGAGGCCGGGCCGCTGATCGCCCTCGGCACCGGCGCCGCCGAGATCGCCGCCGGCCGCGCCGGCCGGGTGCTGGCCGGCTCCGTGGACGAGATGTCCCCCCTCCTGCACGCCCTGCTCGACCGCTTCGGCGCCCTCGCGCGTTCTGAAGGAGGTGGCGAGGAGCTGGCGCGCCCGTTCGATCGCCGTCGCAACGGCTTCCTGGTCGGCGAGGGGGGGACGGTGGTGGTGCTGGAGAGCGCGGCCGGCCTGGCGGCGCGGGGGGGGCGGGCGCTGGCGCGGGTGCTGGCCCGGGGGAGCGCCTTCGATCCCACGGCGCCGCCGTCCGGCTGGGGGCATGGGCATCAGGCGCTGGCCCGCGGCCTGCGGCGCACCCTCAAGCGGGCGGGCCTCAAGCCTGGAGATATCGATCTCGTGGTCTCCGGCGCCTCGGGGGCCCGCGAGGGGGACCGGCTGGAGGCCGAGATGCTCCGCGCCGTCTGGGAGGGATCGACCCTGCCGCCGGTCGCGGCGCCCAAGGCGGTGACAGGGGAGTACGGCGGCGGCCATCTCGCCACGGCGGTGCTGGCCGCGGCCGGCTCGCCCCTCGGCCCCACCCCGGGCTTCGCCGAGGCGGACCCCGCGCTCGGCATCACCCCCCTCGACGGTCCCCTCCGGGAAGCCCCCTCCGTGGTGCTCGCCACCAGCCTGGCGGCGGGAGGGGCGGCGGCGTGGGTGGTGCTGGGGCGGGGGTGAGCGGGGCAGAAAACCCAAGCAAGTGACTTTAGGATGAGCTAGAATGCTCCGGCCGGGGCAGCTCCCCGGCACTACAGGGAGAGACATCATGAAGAAACGGATGAAGAAGAAGCTGGTGTTGTCGAAGGAGACGGTGCGGAACCTGAAGGAAATCGAACAGGCCTGGGAGAATCCCATGCTCCAGAAAGCGCTAGGTGGGCTGGATGCGGGGATCCAGTTCGATGGTACTCGTGCCGGAGTAGATGGAACCTGTTATGTTGCCTGCTGATGCAGCTTGAGTGCACCTGAAAAAGCTCACCGGTCCTTCTGGCAAGAACCCGGGAGGACCGCACCCCTCGCCACCCCATTGAGCTAGGACAAGGTCGATCCTGGGCCGCTGGCCTTTCGGCGTGGCTCATCCGCCTCGAAAGGCGAATCGCTCGCCTTGAAAGGCGGACGCTCCGGATTCGGGGCGAACGGCTCGCCTTGAAAGGCGGATGACGCCGGATTCGAGGCGAGTCATCCGCCCCGAAAGGCGAGTCGCTCACCCCGAAAGGCGGACGCTCTGGATTCGGGGCGGACGGTTCGCCTTGAAAGGCGGATGACGCAGGATTCGAGGCGGCCGGCGGACGCCTCATTCCCTCCTGGGGGCCGGGAATCCCTTCCAGCCCACCGAGGAGTCATTGACTTCTCCTTCGGCGATTGGGACCATGATTCCATGGCACTGACGATCGACCCTGAGACCGAGCGGCTTGTAGCGGAGCTTGCTGAATTGGCCGGCGAGAGCAAGACAGAGGCGATTCGGAAGGCGCTGGAGGAGCGGAGACAGCGGCTCGCCCCTCCGAGCGCTCCGGACCGCGTCGCGAGGCTACGCCGATTCCTGGAAGAGGAGGTCTGGCCACAGATTCCCGCCGATCTTCGCGGAAAAAGGCTCAGCAAGCAGGAAGAAGGGGAGATTCTGGGCTACGGTCCGGACGGCGGCGTCGGTCACCATGAGTACCGATGAGCGGCCCGCCGGATCGTCTCCACGTATTCCGCGCCGCTTTGCTCCTCCCCCTCATCTGCCCAGGCCCCGATCTCCGGAGAGGAGGCGATCTCTTCCGCGGTCAGCCCGGCCCCCCTGAGATCTTCCTCAGTCAGCTCAAGATCATCCTTGGACAGCGGCTCCAGCGTAATGACCACCCGGCCGCGGGGGAGCTCAGGCGGAATATCGACGAGCAGGTGTCCGTCTTCGGTAATTTCGCCTTCTACTCTCAATACGGTCTTCATGGCGATTCGCCAAGCTTACCACGGTTGGTGGGGCCTGAAGCCTCTGTTGCCGTGACGAAGACCCTGGCACTTCGCTGGTGCTGGCCGCGGCCGGCTCGCCCCTCGGCCCCACCCCGGGCTTCGCCGAGGCGGACCCCGCGCTGGGGATCACCCCCCTCGACGGTCCTCTGCGGGAAGCCCCCTCCGTGGTGCTCGCCACCAGCCTGGCGGCGGGAGGGGCGGCGGCGTGGGTGGTGCTGGGGCGGGGGTGAGAGCTCGATCTACGGCGCGGCCTCCACGGTGACTTCGAGCTCCGTGGTGGTCAGCGGTGCGAGATTCGACGCGGCCAGGAAACCGTTCGGCAGGCCGCTGGCGATGAGCGCCGGGTTGGTCGCCTCGCCCAGGTAGATGTCGTAGCTTCCAGGGGCCAGTCCGACCAGAAGCAACCGCCCGCCACCATCCGTGGCGGCGAAGAGATGCAAGCCGCTCAGATGGGTGGCCAGCACCTCATTGGGAATGACGACCCCGTCCTTCCGCGCGAAGACGCTCTTTCCCGGGACGGGCTTTCCACGGGCGTCCGCGAAGTGGAGCTCCAGGGAGGCAGGAAGCTCGGCACAGCGGAGCACCGTCTCCTCCGGTGAAGGCGTCAAGTCGAACGGGGTGAGCGGACAGCCCGCGCCGGTGGCGAAGACTCGGGTCGGCGCGCCCTCGGCCGCGGCGACCTCGAAACGGCCTTCTCCATCGGCCGTGGCATAGCCCAGTGGGGTCGCCGTGCCCCCCGGCTCCAGCCGGTAGCTGAAGAGGCTCGCACCCGCAACCGGTCCAGCGGAGCCCAGGATCTTGCCGGCGAGGAGCCCTGTCCGCTTCAGGTGAATCGTCAACGGCGGAGGATAGGCATCGGGGCGGGCCTCCACCTCGATGGGGGCCGGCTCGAGATAACCGGGCTTTCCCGCTCGCACCGTCCCACGGCCATCCTCCGTCAAGGGAAAGGAGAAGGAGCCTGTGGAGTCGGTCCGGGCGAACCGGTGGGAAACCCGGTTCCACACCAGAACAACGGCAACCTCCTCCACGGGCTTGTCGTGCTCGTCCAGCACGATTCCAGCGACGTCGTGCTCTTTCAGGAAGAAATCGACGCGCTCCTCTGCGCTCTCCAAATGGAGCCGCTTGTGCGTGGCCGGTGTACCTCCCGGAGTCCGGACCGCGCCTACGTAGTCGGCGGGCGACCAGAGGAGAGTCTCGTATTCTCCCTGCTCATCGGTCGTCGCCTCCGCCTGGGCGTCCCGGCGAGTGGCGTTCGGCTTGATCTCATTCTCATCCGAGAAGCTGACTACGTACGAGGGAGCAGGCTGTGCGCCTCGGAGGACCGTGCCATGGACCCGGATCGGAACGACCGGGATGGACACGGCGGTCTCCTCGCCGTTCGTGAGGACGACGGAGCGATCCAGGAAAGTCCGGCTGCCAGGCTTCGCCAGCCGCAGGGTATAGGGTCCCGCCGCAATCTTGCCGGAACGGCAGATCCCCGCCTCGTCGGTCGTTCCCTTGAAGTGAGCTTTGGGCTCCGGGGCCGGGCCTTGCGGATTGGGATCGTACTCCAGCACCTGGCAGCCGACTCCCGGCAGCGGCTTGCCGTCCATGGTGACCGTGGCCCGCAGCCGGCCTCCCTCCTCCAGCAGCGCCTCGCGGAACGCGAACGTGCCGGGCGAGGCGGAGATCCCTTCCTCCTGGTGGGGCACGAGGCGCGGATGATCGACGCGAGCGGAGGCGAGAAGGAAGGGAAGGCCCGAGAAAAGCGCCAATCCACCTTTGCCCGAGATCTGAGCATAGGTGCGCCCTCGCGGCGGGTACCCTTCCATCGCGCCAAGGTCGATGCGCGCTCCCTGGACCGGAGCGCCCTCTCTTGCAGCCCGGCAACGCACGACGAGCGACCAGCCGGAACGGGCGCGATACGCGAGCCGCTCGCTGCCACCCGGTTTGGCGCTCAGCAGATGGAGGTCCGGGGCCCGTCCGGCAGCCGTCAACGAGACCAGGTGCTCGCCGGCCGGCACCTTGAGAGAGGAGCCTGCTCGGACCTCTTCCCGGAAGATCGGAGCACGGAAGGAGGGATCGCTCTGGCGATAGAGCGAGACGCTGAGGCGGCTCTCGGGGCTGCCGCCGATCTGGAGGAGAGCTTTCCGGGGTACCGCGAGGAGCAGATCGCCGTCCGGGTTCCTTTTGAGATCCTGACGGGGCGCGGAGACGGGCCCATGGTCCGGGCCCTCGGCTCGTACGGATAGAAACTCCGGCGGTACCTGGACCGGGGCTCCGGCAGCCGTAACGCAGTCGTTCCGGGTGCCGATCTGAAAGCAGACCTCCAACTTCCCGGTGACCGCTTTACCGCGGTCGTCGACGAGCCGCAGAGACGCCGGTTTCGCCACGGCTTGGGAGAAAGCCAGAGCGAAGGCCGCTGAGAACAGCGCCGCAGCGATCCTGGCGCTCATCTCAGCCCCTGGATGGCAACCGCTCGACCCTCACGACTCGCAAGGTGGAAACAGGAAAGCCAGGCGCCGGGCACCCTGTGGGACCGGCGGAGCTTGAGGCCCAGAGGTCACCTTGAGAAGGCATGGACACGGTGCAGTCCAGCGCGTCGCATGCGTCACAGCTAGATCGATAGCACAAACTATTGCTGAAGGCCGTGAAGCTATACGTCAAGCAGGGATAAGGGTTCGTGGGGAACGTGAAAGAGCAATCCGTGTGACATCCAGCCATGGCTGCTCCGGGATCAAGGGCAAGGAACAAAAGAGCGCCGATCCACAGGTACCGCGACCGCATGAAGGCCACTAGGACACCTCCTTGGCTAATCTACTTAGAATAGTATAAACCATGTTCTTGCCGTAGCCGGACAAAAGGGCCGAGAGGAACGGCCGGTCCGGCTCTGCAAGGACAGACACCGGCCCACGGCTGTACTCTACACACCCCATGCCGCACCCCGACGTCCGGCGGCCGGACGGTTCCGTGGAATCCATGGGCCGCTCCGCGGAATGAGCCAACCCCTTCGCGTTTGGGAAGGCCAGCTCCGCGGAGCGGAAGGCCGAATCCGCGGAACGAGCCTTCCGCCGGCCCCGGCGGACGCCTCATTCCCTCCTGAGGGCCGGGAATCCCTCCAGCCCCGCGAGCCGCTCGCCGTTCCACAGCCGCTCCTCCGCTTGGGAGACGGCGTCCGGCAGGCGGAGCGTGAGCAGCCGCCGGTAGGCCTCCTCCACCTCGGAGCGGACCCCCTCCACGATGCCCTCCAGGATGGGCTGCGCGCCCTCCCCCCTCCTCTGGCGCGGCCGGCGGAGCGTGTCGAGAGCGCGCAGGGCCTCCTCCGTCGAGGAGACGGTGAGCCTCACGGCCGCCGCCATGCGCTCGAGGTGGTCCCGGCTCGGCAGAGCGTTGCCGAGCTCGAAGTCCGCGATCACCGAGGGATCGATCCCGGTCTCCTCTCCGAACCGCTGTTGGGTCTTTCCAGAGATCGCGCGCAGCAGCCGCGCCATGATGTGCTCTCGTCTCATCCGGCCCTCCACTGACAAAAGTGATGAAATTTCACGCTCTCCGGCCGGGAGGGGCACCTAAGATACGGGCGCGGCCCCCCCGGACCCTGACGGCCCGCGGCCGGAGCCGCGTGGAGACCCCCTCCCATGCACGGCATTCTCCTGGCCCTCACCCTGGCCGCGTATCTCCTGACGCCTTCCAGCCACCTTACCTGGGATCTCGCCGGACCCGCCAAGGCTCCAGCTTCGAGAGCCCTGGAGAAGGAAGGCCCCGGCCTGGACCCCTTTGGCCTCACGGCCAATGCCCCCACCACTGAAGCAGGTCCCGGGTGGGATCCCGACGGCCATTCATGATGAAAACCGGAGGTCCGGGTCGTGGCGGGCGCGGAAGAGGTACCGGAGCACCCGGCGGGCCAGATCGGCCGTGGCCTGCTCCTGCTCGACGGCCTCCTGGAAGAGCCGTAGAGCGGCCAGGACCTCCCGGTGCACCCTCTTGGAGTCGAACAGGAGGGCCAGCTCTCGGGTCAGGTGCTTGACCTCGGCCGCCCGTCCCTCGTCCAAAAGCAGGGCCGACTCTTCCAACAGGGCCAGGGCCACGTCGTACCTCATTCCGCGGGCGGCGAATTCCCGCCGGGCCTGGGCCAGCAGGCTCCGCGCCTCCTCGGTCCGTCCGAGCCCCGCCGCGATGCGCCCCTGGACCCAGGTCATGCGCAGGGCTTCGATCTCGTCCCCGGTCTCCAGGGCTGCGGCGCACACCTGATTGGCGAGCAGCGCCGCCTCCTCGAAGCGGCCCAGATGGCAGTAATTCAACGCCAGGTTGCCGGAGAGGATGCTCTCCAGGCGGGGATCGCCTAGCTGAAGGACCAGAGGAGCCGCACGCAGCAGGGTCTCGACGGCGCGCTCGTACTCGCCCATTACCTCAAAGGTGTATCCCCTTTGCAGCAGGGCTTGCTCGGGGCTCCGTCCTACGGCGGCGGCCTCGTCGAGAAGGGCCAGGGCCTCGGAAAGTCGACGCTGAGCCCTACGTAACGCCCCTTCCAGGTGCAACAGCCGCCCCGGATCGAGCACGCCGCCAGGATCGGAGCCCGCCTGCCACAGACGCTTGGCCTCTTCCAGGGTGACATCGGCGGCACCCAGATCGCCGGAGACTCTCAACACGTTGGCTACATGGGCCGCCGCGTAGCCCCGGAGGCGGTCGCGCCACTCCTCGGGCCCCGGCACCCGCTCCGCGATCTGCCGGGCCAGGTGCGCCCACGCCGCCGCCCGCTCCAGCTTGCGGGAGGCCTCGCGGACCGACGCCTCGCAGACCCGCTCGCACAGAGCCCAGCTCCAGTGCCCCTCGTCCACCTCGACCAGCGCCAGGCGGGCCGCCGGGGGGAGATCCTCCAGCCGCCGGAACAGCTCGGCGGCCCGCTGCCGGTCGTAGGCGGCGACGTGGGCTTCGCCGGGGCTCCCCTCGGAGGAGACGGCCCGGGAATGCCGGGCGGCCTCGATCAGCCCTTGCCGGACCCGCCGGCCGGTCCGAAGCAACGCGTGGGCGATCTCGGCCTTCTCTTCCTGCGTGAGATCCGTCTCGCTCTCGAAGACCTCCAGGTCCTCCAGACACGCCGTCACGCTGAAGACGGCGTCCGGCGGGCACTCCACGGCGTCCAGCAGCTTCCCGAAGACGTCGTCCGGGATCTCTCCACGCCGCAGGTAGCGGGACATCCCCTTCGGGGGGAGGCCGGCGGCGGCCTCGATCTCTTTCTGATTCCGATCCTTCCAGAACGCCAGGACCGCTACCAGGAGCTGGCGCAACGTCGGCTTGCGGGCCACGCGGTCATCCTCCCCGAGATAAAAGACGCTTCCAAAGTAGTAGGTGCGCCCCGAGCGCTTCGCGTGACACGTCCTCTCGCCATTTGTTCCGCGTCCTGGGATTGTAGCGCGAAATTTCATCATCTGCACGAGGATGCGGTCCAGGGGCCCGGCGCGCCGCGAGGATGCATCTCCATGCGGAACGGAGCTCCCATCCTGGAAACGGAACGTCTCCGGCTGCGGGGGTTGCGCCGGAGCGACTTCGACGACTACGCCGCGCTGTACGCGGACCTCGAGGTCGTGCGCCATCTCGGGAGCGGAGGGCAGCCGTGGGACCGGGGGAGGGCCTGGCGGCACCTGGCTTTCCTCCGCGGCCACTGGCTGCAGGCGGGCACCGGCTCGTGGGCGGTGGAGCGCAAGGAGAGCGGCGCGCTCCTCGGCGTGATCGGGTTCTCCGAGCCGGAAGGCTGGCCCGGGCTCGAGCTGGCCTGGACGCTGGCGCGCCGCTGGTGGGGCTTCGGCTACGCCACCGAAGGGGCGCGGGCCGCCCTGGATTGCGCCTTCACCCGCTGGAAGAGAGACCGGGTGATCAGCCTCATCAGCCCGGAGAACCGGCGTTCCATCCGCGTCGCCGAACGCCTCGGGGAGACCCTGCAAGGCCGCATCCCGGACCACTTCGGGCGGGAGATGCTGTGCTATGGGATCGAGCGGGAGGGGTAGGTGGCGTCTGAGAGCGGCGGGCGGGCGCTGGGAAAGCGTCTGGAAATGGGCTTGCGCTAGAATCCCCCCACCCGGAGGCCGGTCGCCCTGGGGTACGATTCCTGCAGGAGAACGCGCCATCTTGGGAGAGATCCTTTGAGCCTACGGATCGCTGGGGCGATCCCCGCCTATCAGGCAGAGCCTTCGGTGGGAACGGTCGTCCGGGGCGCCCTGCTCGAGCTGGCGGAGGTGCTGGTGGTGGACGACGGCTCGACGGACGACACGGCCGGGGAGGCCCGGCGCGCCGGCGCCCGCGTCCATTCCTTCCCGCGCAACCGGGGCAAGGGAGCGGCCCTCGCCTTCGCCTTCCAGGACCTCTTCGGCCGCGGCTTCGATGGTGTGATCACCCTCGACGCCGACGGCCAGCACCTGCCGGAGGAGATCCCCAAGCTGCTGGGGCCCGCCGCGGCCGGCGCCGATCTGGTGCTCGGCATCCGCGACCACCTGTTCAGCGAGATGAGCGCCGTGCGCCGCGCCAGCAACCGGCTCTCCTCGAAGGCGATCTCGTTCGCCGCCGGCCAGCCGCTCGCCGACATCCAGACCGGCTTCCGTTTCTACTCGCGCCGCCTGATCGAGCGGGTCGGCTTCCCCGAGGCCCGCTTCGAGGCGGAGAGCGCCGTGGTGGTGCGCGCCGCCCGTCGGGGGTTCCAGGTGGTGACCGTGCCGGTGCGGCTCGGCTTCGCCGACGGACGGACCACCAGCCACTACCGGCCGCTGATGGACAGCCTGCGGATCGCCGGCGCGGTCACCCGCGCCTGTCTGGAGATGATGCGGTGGGCACGGTCCTCGTGACCGGCGGCAGCCGCGGGCTCGGCCGGGCGGTCGTCGAGGCCCTGGCGGCGGAGCCGGAGACGGCGGTGGCGTTCACCTGGAATGCGGAGGAAGCGACGGCCCGCGAGGTCGCGGCGGCCACCGGAGCCCGTGCCTTCCGTCTGGACCTGCGCGACCGCGGCCGGCCGGACGACCTGGTGGTGGAGATCGAAGAGGCGCTGGGGCCCCTCACCGGGCTGGTCAACAACGCCGGCCTGCGTCGCGAGTCGCTCCTCGCCATGACCTCGGACGAGGACTGGGAGGCGGTGCTCGATACGAACCTCGGCGGTCTCTTCCGCTGCTGCCGGGCGGTGCTGCGGGGGATGATGGTGCGGCGGCGGGGGTCGATCGTCAACGTCTCCTCGCTCTCGGCCCTGCACGGCGTGGCCGGCCAGGGGGCCTATGCCGCTTCCAAAGCGGGGATCCTCGGGCTCACCCGGTCGCTGGCGCGCGAGGTGGGCAAGCGCGGAGTGCGGGTCAACGCCGTGGTCCCCGGCTTCGTGGCCACCGATCTCACGGCGGGGCTGCCGGCGGAGAAGGTCGCCTACCTGCGGGCCGGCGAGTGCCTGGCGCGCGGGGTGGAGCCGGCGGACGTGGCCCAGGCGGTCCTCTTCCTCCTCTCCGACCGCGCGGCGGCGGTCACCGGCCAGGCCCTGGTGGTGGACGCCGGGGCCTCGGCTTGAGCCGGCTCGCCGATTCCTGGGCCCGTTTCGTGGCCCGCCACCCCCGCCGGGTGTTGGCGGTGGTGATCCTCTTCACCCTGGCGGCGCTGATCCCCGCCTCCCGCTTCCGCGTCGAGACGCGGCTGGAGGCCCTGCTGCCGGAGGGGGCTCCGGCCTCCGAGGACTATCGGACCTTCCTGCGCACTTTCGGCGGCTTCGAGAAGGTGTTCGTGCTGGTGCGCTCGCCCGGGAGGAAGGTGGAGCCGGAGACGCTGATCACGGCCGCGAGCGAGCTGGCCGACCGCATGCGGCGGAGCCCGCTGGTGGCCGACTCCCGGGCCGGGCTCACCGAGGAGGACGAGCGCTTCTTCTTCGCCCACGTGGCGCCGCGCATGCCGCTCCTGGTCCAGAGCCCGGGGTGGCGGGAGGACCTGGCCCGGCGGCTGGAGCCCCAGGCGATCCACGACCGGGTGGCCGAGATGCGGCAGGCGCTGCGCAGCCCGGTGGGTGCCGTGGCGGCGCCGCTGTTCGCCGCCGATCCCCTGGGATTGTCGGAGGGATTGCTCGGGGCCGCGGCCTCGTCGCTCCCTCTCGACCCCCTGAGCGGCGCGTTCATCTCGCCGGGCGGGGACGCCACGCTGGTGATCCTGACGCCGGCCAGCGCCGAGGTCGATCCGGCGGGGGGGCGGGCCCTGCTGGCCGAGCTGCGCCGAGCCTACGCCGAGGTGCGCGCGTCGACGGGTGCGCAGCTCGACTTTCGAGCGGTCGGGGGGCCGATCTACGCCGCCCAGGACGAGGCGGTCTTCCGCGCCGACCTCAGCGCCACGGCCTCGGGCACCTTCCTGGGGCTGGCCCTGGTGATGATCCTCGGCTTCGAGGGGCTTTTCCTGCCGTCGGCCATCCTCGCCGCGGTGGCCGCGGGGACGCTCTGGATGGTCGGCGGCGCCGCCCTGGAGCTGGGCAGCATCAGCGTCGTGGGGGTGGGGTTCACCGCCGCCCTGCTGGGCATCGGGGTCGACTACGGCATCCTGGGCTCGACGCGGTTCCGCGACTTGCGGCTGCGGGGCGAGGGGGTGCCGGCGGCGCTGGCCGCGGCCTTCCGGGAGACCGGGCCGGGCATCCTCACCACGGCCCTCACCACGGCGGCGGGGCTCGCCTCGTTGACGGTGGCCCATTTCCGCCTCCTCCGCGAGCTGGGACAGGTGCTCTCCCTGGGGGTGGTCGCCGTCCTGATCGCCACCGCCACCCTGGGCGCCGCCATCCTGGCGGGCTTCCCGCGCGTGTCGGACCGCTTCCGCCCCCTGCGGCTCTGGCCCCGCTTCGGCCGGCCGCTGCTCGCGGGTCTCGCCGCGCGGTCGGCCCGGCACTGGCGGGGGGCGCTCCTGCTGGCCCTGCTGGCGACGGCGGCGGCGGCGTGGGGGATCTCGCGCCTGGAGCTGTCGACCGACCTGCGGGCCCTGCGGCCGGCCGACGCTCCGTCGGCGGAGGCGGAGCGGCTGCTGGTGGAGAAATTCTCCGTGGGGCTCGACACCTTCTCGGTGGTCCTCCGGGGGCGGACCCTGGACGAGGCGCTCGACCGGGCGGCGGCGGCGCGGGACCTCCTGCGCGCGCGGCTGGGCCCCAGGGCGGAGATCACCTCCCCCGCGGACTGGCTGGTGGAGGGGGGGAGGCTCCAGAGGCGGCTGGCGGAATTGCGTTCTCTCCCCCTGGAGCGGGCGGCGGACGATTTTCAGCGCGAGCTGTCCGCGGCCGGCTTCAAGCCCGCCCCATTCGCTCCCGCCCTGGAGACCCTGCGGGCCCTGGGCCGGGGGGAGGACCCCGGCGCCCTGCCCCCGGGCGAATGGCCGCGCTGGATGGCCGAGCTGGCGCGCGCCGGTCCGCGAGGGACGGTGGCCGCCGTGCACGTGCGCCTCCCCCTGGGGACCGGCGCGAAGCTCGCTCCGGCGGCCCTGGCCCGCGATCTCTCCCGGCTGGCGCCCGGCCGCGGGGACGTGGCGCTCGCCTCCATCGCCTGGGTGGGCGCGGAGCTGCGCGACATCGCTCTCAAGGACCTCGCGCGGTCGTGCGCCCTGGCGGCGGTGCTGATCGGCGCGGTGGTGCTGATCTCCTTCCGCGGGCGGCCGCGGGACGCGCTCCTCGCCGCCCTCCCTCTGGTCCTGGGGAGCCTCTGGGCGTTCGGCCTCTGGGGGGCGCTCGGCTTGCCCGTGGACCTGCTGTGCGCCTTCACCGTGCCGCTGCTGCTGGGCACGGGGACCACCCTGGGGGCGAATTCCGTCCACTGGAAGCGCCTGCACCCGGAGCAGGGGGTGCGCGGCGCGGCGGAGGAGATGGGGCTGGGCCTGATGCTGGCGACGCTGACCACGGTGATCGGCTTCGGCAGCCTGGCGGCCTCCCGGGTGCCCGGCCTGCGGCACGCGGGAGCCCTGGTGGCCCTGGGGCTGACCGGCGCCCTGCTCGCCACGGTGCTGGTGCTGCCCGCCCTGGAGGCGCTGCTGGAGCGGGGCCGGTCCCGCCCGGAACCGTGTGACAATGGCGTGTCATGAGCGTGGCCGTACCTCGCGAATCCCCTCCGCACGCGCCTGAGGGCGGGTGGAGCCGCCGTCTTCTGGGCCCCTTCCACGTCACGGGGGTCTTCTGGTTCCGTCTCCACCAACTCGGGGTCACCTTCCTCCCCGGCTGGGCGCTGGGGGTGGTGGTGGATATTTTCTCGACCTTCTTCTGGATCACCCTGCGGAAGATCCGCGCCGCCATCGCGTCGAACCTGGAGGCGGTGCTCGGCCCCTGCGGCTGGTGGGAGCGCCAGCGCCGTATCCACCACACCTTCCACACCTTCGCCTGGTGCCTCTCGGAGCGCTACGAGCGGCTGAGCACCGACCGCGTCTTCACCATCGAGGCCGAGGGGGTGGAGGAGTGGCGGGAGCTGGTGGGCGGGCCCGGCGG
>DASXJP010000526.1:0-17750 GCA_036497345.1 Thermoanaerobaculia bacterium | reverse complement strand
AGAGCTTCCGCAGGCTCCCCGGCCCGGCCCGCTCCTCCAGCCATTCCAGGTAGGCGGAGCCGAGGAGATAGGCCATGGACTGCCCGCGCCAAGTGCCGGAGTCGTCGGCGAGGCGGGGGTAGCTGGGGAGCTTCCCCTCCTGCGCCCAGCGGCGGAGGATGGCGGCGCGCAGGTCGCCGTTCGGCCGTCCCGAGCCGGTGAGCCGCCCTTCGACCACCGTGGCGTACCCCTCGAGCACCCAGCGGGGAGCTTCCAGCGGGATCGGCCCGACCGGGAGGAGCCGGGCGAGGAGCTGGCGCGCCGGGTTGCGCGACGGCCGCAGCAGGTGGACGAGGTGGGTCTCCTCGTGGGTGATCAGCAGCTCGGTCCAGTCGCCATAGTGGCCGAGCTCGGATTCCGGCCCCGGCGGGCTGGTCCACAGGATCATCCGCGGCCAGCCGAGGATGGGGAGGGCCTGGCCGTTGGCGTCCGCGATTGGATCGGAGACGATCACGTCCACCACCTCCGGCGGGTCGTACCCCACCTCCGCCACCACCCGCTGCCGGATCGACTCCAGCCGCGCCGCCGCCCCCCGCGCCCACGCCTCGGAGCTGGCCGGATAGTGGACGCGGAAGTGGGATGTGGCGAGCGTGCGCCAGTCGGCGGCGGGGCCCTGGGCGAGGGCGAGGGTGGGGAGGGGGAGGAGAAGGAGAACCGGGAGGAGACGGCGTGGGTTCATCGCAGGAGAAGATAACGCAGCGGCCTGCCCTTCGAGGCCTCACCCTCGATCCCTCTCCACAAGTGGAGAGGGGGCCAGGGGGTGAGGCCTCGGAGGGCAGGACGCCCCGACACCCGCGACGCCTTTTACGCGGTCTTCTTCGGCGGCAGCTCCCGAGCCACCGGCTCGTCCTGGAACCCGTGGTGGTTGTGGCTGCCGTCGCAGAACGGCTTGTTGTTGGACATCCCGCAGCGGCAGAGCGAGACGACGGTGCGCCCGCCGAGGCCGTAGGAGGCGCCGGTGGGATCGACGATCTGCAGGCCCTCCCCCTCGAGGCGGAGGGGGCCGTTCTTCAGGACGGTGATCTTGGCGTCGGGCATTCAGTCCTCCTCTTTCATGATTCCAGGTGCGCTATCCTAAGCGGCCCGATCCCGAAAACGACGATACCCTGATGACTCCCGAAGAGACCTCCCCGGAATCGCCGCTCCGCGTCTGGAGCCTGCGCCTGCTCAAAGGGGCGGTGGCCGCGCTGGCGATCTATTTCACCTACCGCTTCCTCACCCACTCGGACTTCCAGTGGTCCCGGCTTGCCGAGCGGGTGGCCGCCGCCAACGGGCCCTTCGTGGCGCTCGGCACGGCACTGCTCCTCGCCCGCTACGCCATCTGGGACTGGCGCTACCAATTGGCCGTCCACCACGCCCTCGGCCGGCGGCTGGGACCGGTGCTCGGCTTCTTCGTGCTGCTGGCCTCGGCGGCGCTCAACCTTATCACCCCCACGGCGCGCGTGCTCGGCGGCATGATGCGGGCCCGCTATTTCGCCCGCTCCCAGGGGCGGCCGTTCAGCCTGCTCTACGGCGTCGTCCTCTGGGACCAGGTCGCCCATCACGGCGTGATGATCGTCTGCACCTGGATCGTCCTGATCGCGGCGGCCTTCGCGGTGCACTGGAACGGCTGGGGCTTCCTGCTCCTGGCGGCCCTGCTGGTCTCGCTCGCCCTCCTCGCCCTCTGGGTGCGGCGGGCCCGCCGGGAGGAGGAGCACCCCATCGTCGGCTTCCTGGCCCGCCGGGCCGAGCGCGCCGAGGGGCGGCTCCAGCGCCTGTTCGCGCACGGGCACGAGGCGGTGGGCATCTTCGTGCGCCTGCTGAGCGTGCGGCGCCTGAGCTTCCAGTCGCTCGGCATCGGCGTCCTCTACTTCCTGGTCAACGCCGCCGGCCTGTGGGCCATGTTCCTGGCCCTCGGCGCGCCGGTGGGCCCGTTCGCCGCCCTGGCCGCGGTGACCCTGGGCACCGCCGTGGGGACCCTCTCCGGCACCCCCGGCGGCGTCGGCACCACGGAGATCGCCATGATGGCCGCCTTCAAGCTCCTCGGCGTCGACGAGGTCACGGGGGCGGCGGGCACCCTGCTCTACCGGGGCCTTCACTACGCCGGTGTGCTGGCGGTCGGCCTGCCGGCCCTGGCGCTTCTCGAATGGCGCGCGGGCGGCGGCGAGGCCGGCGCGCCGGAGCCGGAGGAGATCTCATGATCCGAGCCCACGACCTGTTGCGCCTGCGCGACGAGCAACTCCCCGTCACCCGGGAGTGCGTCTATCTCAATCACGCGGGCGTCGGCCCGCTCACCCGCCGCGCCACGGCCCGCATGGCCGAGATGGCCGGCAACACCTCCCTCGCCGGCGACCGCCTCTGGCAGGAGCGCATCGACGAGGCCGAACGGGCGCGCGGCCTGGCCGCCCGCCTGCTCGGCGCCCGCGCCCCCCACGAGGTGGCCTTCGTCGAGAACACCTCGACCGCCCTCTCGATGGTGGCCGAGGGGCTCGACTGGCGGCCCGGCGACAACGTGGTGGGCGCCGCCTTCGAGTTCCCCTCCAACGTCTACCCCTGGATGAGCCTCGCCGCGCGCGGAGTCGAATACCGCCAGGCCGAGGAGCGCGACGGCCGCATCGATCCCGAGGAGCTCCTCTCCCTGATCGACGATCGCACCCGCATGCTCGCGCTCTCCTGGGTACAGTACGCGAGCGGCTTCCGCTCCGACCTCGCGCGCCTGGGGGCCGCCTGCCGCGAACGGGGAGTCCTCTTCGTGGTGGACGTCATCCAGGGGTTGGGAGCCCTGGCGCTCGACGTCGAGAAGGGGTACGTGGACGTGGCGGCGGCCTCCGCGCACAAATGGCTCCTGGGACCGGAGGGGATCGCCCTGCTCTACGTCTCCGACCGTGTGGTCGAGCGGCTGCGGCCGATCCGCTCCGGCTGGCGCTCCGTGCGCGACCGCTTGCAGTGGACCGAATACGACCTGACCTGGGGCGAGGGGGCCGGACGCTTCGAGAGCGGCACGCTCAACGTCTACGGGATCGCCGCCCTGGGCGGATCGCTGGAGGTCCTCCTGGAGGTGGGCGCCGCGGAGATCGAGATGCGGGTGCTGGCGCTGACCGACCTCGCCGCCCGGGGGCTGGCGGATCTGGGGATGGCCGTGGTCAGCTCCCGCCGGCGGGGGGAGACGTCGAGCATCGTCACCGCCGTCCCCGCCGGCCGCGCCGCCGGGGACCTGGTGCGGGAGCTGAACAGGCGGGACATCGTCGTCGCCGCCCGCGCCGGCCGCCTGCGGATCGCCCCCCACTTCTACAACACCGCCGAGGAGATCGAGCGGTGTCTGGAGGAGGTGGCAAAGATTCTGTAGGGGCGGCCCTGCGTGGCCGCCCTGGGTGGGGGAAATCTCCGATCAGGCACCCCCCCTCCTAGGGCGGCCACATAGGGCCGCCCCTACGAAGAGAGCGTCATTTCTGGGTTGACAATGGCCCCCCCGTCCTCACCGGCGGCGCGGGCCGCTTCGGGAAGGCCTTCGGGTGCTCCTGGAGCTGCTTCATCACCTCGGCCACCCCCCGCTCGAGCTGGGGATCGCGGCCGTCGAGGATGGACTTGACGTCGTTCTCCACCACGATGTCGGGATCCACGCCGTGCCCCTCGATGATCCACTGCCCCTCCAGCGAGACCTGGCCCGCCTCGGGCACGAAGATCTGGCCGCCGTCGATCATCGGGCCGTGATCGTTGATGCCCACCACGCCGCCCCAGGTGCGGGTGCCGATCAGGGGCCCGAGGCCGAGCTGGCGGAACATGTGGGGGAAGATGTCGCCGTCCGAGCCCGAATTCTCGTTCAGCAGGCAGGCCATGGAACCGTAGAAGACCTCCTGCGACGGATAGATCTCCGGGTCCGCGTTGGTGCGCGCGTAATCGACCCCCAGCGGACGGCGGGCCAGCCGCTCCAGGAGCATCGGCGAGATGAAGCCGCCGCCGTTGTTGCGGACGTCGACGATCAGCCCCTCCTTGCGGATCTGGCCGAAATACCACTTGACGAACTCCCGCATCCCGTCCTCCCCCATGTCGGGGAGGTGGATGTAGCCGATCCGGCCGTTGCTCAGCTTCGCGACCCGCTCGCGGTTCCGGTTGATCCATTCGAGATAGATCAGATGCTCCTCGGTGTCGATCGGCCGGAAGGTGATCTCCCGGGAGCCGTCGAGGGTGGGCTTGGAATTCACCGTGAAGCGGACGGGGCGGTCCGCCTTGTGGCGCAGCAGGCGGTAGGGGTTGTCCTTGGCCGCCAGCTCCTCGCCGTCGATCGCCAGCACGTAGTCCCCCACGTGGACGTCCACCCCCACCTCGGTCAGCGGTGAGCGGTAGAGGTCCTCCTCGTTCTGGCCGGCGAAGATCTTGGCGATCCGGTAGCGGCCGGCCGCGCGGTCGAGCTCGAAACGGGCGCCGGGGAGCGCCACCTTGGGCCGCGGCGGGGCCGTCCAGTCCCCGCCGGCCACGTAGGCGTGGGAGTTGTTGAGCTCGGCGATCATCTCGCCGATCACGTAATTCACGTCCGAGCGGTGGCCGGCGTAGGCGAGCAGCGGCTCATACTGCCGGCGCAGGGCCTCCCAGTCATAGCCGTTCATGGTCTCGACGTAGAAGAAGTCGCGGTACCGGCGCCAGGCCTCGCGGAAGACCTCGGCCCACTCCTTGGCGGGCACCCGGTCCACCATCAGTCCGCCGGTGTCGACCGTCTTCTTGGAATCCTTGCCCGCGGGGGTGGCGTCGTAGAGGTTGTATTGCCCGTCCTGGGTCACCAGCACCTTGCTCCCGTCCTGGGACAGGTCGTAGTTGTTGACCCCCTCGGTGAGGGTCGCGACCTTGCGGTCCTTGAAGGTGAAGATCTGGAGCGCCGGCTTGGAGGGGGGCTCCCCGAAGGTCTGGGGGGGATGCTTCACGAAGATCAGGCGCCCGTCGGCGGCGGAGAGCCCGCCGTAGTTGTCGAACGGCACCGGCACGCGGGTCACCCGGGAGGCGAGGCCGTCGAAGTCGATCCGGACCGGGGCCGGTCCCTTTTTCTGATCCTCTTTTTTCTCCTCTTTCTTCTTTTCCTCTTTCTTCTCCTCGGCGAGGGCTACCGTGTCCTCCTCCGGCGGGAAGGGGTTGGCCACGTCCTTGCGCAGGGCGAGGGCGTAGATGCCGAAGTTGCGGTCCTCGGCGAAGTTGAGGTCGAAGGTGTCGAGCTGCGGCAGATAGGAGCGGATGGAGAGGTAGTAGAGATAGTCCCCCTTGGGGTCCCAGGCCGGGTGGGAGGCGTGGAACTGCTCGTCGGTGATCTGGCGAAGCTTGCCGTCCGCCGCGCTCCAGATCCAGATGGACCGGAAGGTGCTCGGATTCGACAGGCTGAAGGCGAGATGGCCGCCGTCCGGGGACCAGGCATAGTCGCGGATCTCGCCGCGGACGTTCCGGGCCACCTCGGTGAGCTTCTTGTCCGCCACGGCGACCACCCAGAGGCGGCCGTCCTTGTCGGCGAAGGCGAGCCGCTTGTTGTCCGGCGACCACTCGGGGTCGTAGCGCATGGCCTTGCCGCCGGAGGTGAGCTGCTCGGGCTTGCCCTTCCCCAGGGCGTCGATCACGTAGATCTCCTCCTCCCCCGTGCGATCGGAGAGGAAAGCGACCTTGCGGCCGTCGGGCGACCAGCGGGCCCACTTGTCGTGCGCCCCGGAGGAGCGGGTGAGATTGCGGGTGCCCCCCTTCTCGATCGGCGCGTTGAAGACGTCGCCGCGGGCCACGAACAGCGCGCGCTCACCCCTCGGAGAGAGGGCGGCGCTCTCGATCTGGCCGGCGGCCGAGACCTGGGAGGGGCGGGTGTCGAGCCCGTCGCCGGGGACCTCGATCGAGAGGTGCCGCGACTGCCCGCTGCGGGTGTCGAAGACGCTCAGCTCGCCGTTCATCTCATAGACGATCTGGCCGTCCTGGTCCGCGCTGGGCCAGCGGACGTCCCACTGCGTGCTCTGGGTGAGCTGGCGGGTCTCGCCGCTGGCCGGATCGTAGGAATAGAGATTGAGCGTGCCGGTGCGGTCCGAGTTGAAGTAGATCTTGCTCCCGATCCACATGGGATCGCGCTCGGTGCGGGGGGTGTTGGTGATGTTTTTCGTCTCGTGGGTTGCGAGATCGAAGATCCAGAGGTCCTGGGCCCATCCGCCCTGATAGCGCTTCCAGGTGCGGAAGTCGCGGGCGAACGGGGTGTAGACCACCTTCTTGCCGTCCGGGGAGAGATCGGCGCCGCCGCTGACCGGCATGGGGAGGGGCTCGCTCGGGCCGCCGTCCACCGGCACGGTGTAGATGCGGCTTTCGGGGCGGTCCCAGCCGTCGCGTAGCGAGCGGAAGAAGACGGACTTGCCGTCCGGCGTCCAGCCATAGACCTGGTTGTCATACCCCCACCGCGGAGGGAACGGCCCGCGGGCGGGGTAGAACGTGAGCTGCTTGGGCGCGCCGCCGGTCGCCGGGATGACGTAGACCTGCTCGTCGCCGTCGTACTGGCCGGTGAAGGCGATCCATTTGCCGTCCGGCGAGAGCTTGGCGAACATCTCGAGCCCGGGATGGGCGGTCAGGCGGCTGGCCGTCCCGCCGGTCGAGGGAGCGGTCCACAGGTCGCCCGCGTAGGTGAAGACGACCTTGTCCTTATAGATGTCCGGAAACCGGAGCAGCCGGGTCTGGGCGGACGCCGCGCCGGAGGCCAGACCGGCCGCCACCGCGAGGCAGAGCAGAAATCGGGTGAATCGGATACCACGAAGCATAGGACCTCCCCTGAGCGCTGAGACGACAGACGCTCGGAGGAGTACGGTGGGAGGGGGGATGGGGTTGCTGCAGGAGGAATGGATCCGAGGAGAGCTACTCCTCGGGCACCCCGTCGATTTTGCTGCCCTCGACCTTCTTCCAGCGGGCCTGGTCGAGACGGTCCCAGGAGATCCTCCAACGCCCGCCGTCACCGCTCCAGGCCGCCAGGTAGAGGCCGTCCCGGCCGGCGGCGAGAGTGGGCCGCTGATCCTTCAGCCTCAGCGCCAGGGGAATCCGCTCGAGAACGTTCCGCCCTGGATCGTACCGGTCCAGCGCCGTGCTCCCGTCCGCGGTATGAACGAAGAGGTACATCCGCCCGTCCTGCCCTTCCGTGATCGCCTCGATGATCGAGGGTGCGGTGAAGGCAGTGTAGGTGGCCTTTTCCTGTCGAGGGGCACGAGTCGCATCGGTCGAGCCCTTGAAATCGATCTCGATCCCCTTGTTGTCCTGCGGCTTGCGGACCTTCCCGTGATCGACGGTGATGTCGAGGAGCACGCGCCCCGATGCCGTCATCTTCTGAACGTGGTAGGCATACTGCCGGGCGACCCACAGCTTGCCCTGCCGGTCCCCCGCCATGAACGCGGCGTTTTCGGCGATGGCCTGGTTCAGCAGGTTCTTCTTCAGCAATTCTGGGGACGACACACCTTTGAGAGTCACCACGGGATCCCATTGGTCGCGGCCAAGCCGGAGAAACCAAGGGGCATCCCCGAGCTTCTGGATGTCGACGCTTCCGCCCCGGATGAACAAGGGGACCACGGCGACAAGGGGGGCGTCCCGCAAAAAAGCCACTGACCAAGGTTTATACGGCATCGGCGGAACGGGTTGCTCTTTCCCGTCCACGAAGAGCCGGGCCGACCTCGTATCCTGGACCAGCCAGCGGTCCCCGGAGAGGCTCATCGCGGCGTTGTAGATCGTACCCTGCCGGTCCACCGTCGTTTCCAGCCGTACCGGCTCGCTGAAGGTCTTCTCCTTCGTAAGCTGGTATACCGCGAAGGTGTCCGCCCGGAAGAAGTAAACGTTACCGGCCCGGTCCGCCTGCACGAACTGCTGGGCCGCCCAGATTGGAGCCGCGTCGCTCTTGGGGAGTGATTCCGGCTCGATTGCGCCCGCAGCCTGGGAGACGGCGGCCCAGGCGAAGACGAGAAAGCAGATCGTCGCAAGACGTGGAGAAGAGACGGCAAACATCCTGTAGGTTCCTAATTGGCGCACTTCTTCAGATAACCGTTATACGTGGTCCCCGTCCAGAAGTCACAGATCGTGCAGCTCCCGACGTCATAACAGTTGACATCGGCTTGGATCGGCTTGGGCGCCAAGACCGAGAGACCAACGACGAGCAAGGCAAGTCCGAGCTTCAAGAAAGTGCGGGGCATTTGCATAGATCCTCCTCAATGTATTTGCGCAAGATACCATGGACTCCGAGTGGCGGCAACTCTCGCGAGCACCCCGGCCTGCCGCGCAGCCTTCCGGGCGTCCTTCTTTCCAGGACGGCGGCCCCAAAGCCCTCCCGAACGCGTTTCTTGCCCCGGATGGCGGCCTCCATCGCTTCCCGAACGCGTTTTTTGCTTGGATATCGGCGCGGATGACTTCCCGGGCCGCCATCTTTCTTGGATGACCGTCCGGGAAGCCAAAAACGGCGCCGGGAACGCAAAAAACGGATCCGGGAGCGTACGAGTCGCATCATCCGGCTCCCAAAACGGATCCGGACGCGTCCGCATCGCTCCGGGATCATGGCAGCGAGCCGATCTCTCCAGAAATCAGCGCTTCCAGGCCGGCGATCTGGACATCGTCGAGCAGCAGGGACCGGAGGGAGGCCTCAGGATGCCAGAGCTGCCGGAACCTGGCGAAGGCCTCCTCGGCCCCCGTCCGGTCGCCCAGCTTCCGCCGGGCGTGCCCGAGGTGGGCCCAGGCGAAGGCCTGGACGCCCGCGCTCCAGTCTTCGTCGCCGGGAACCCGCTCGGCCACCTGGAGCGCCAGCTCGGCCAGCTCCAGCGCAACCTTGCCGTCCGCGGCCTCCAAGCTCTTCTCACAGAGGAGCTTGCAGAGGCCCCACGTCTGATACTCCACGCCCTCCTCCACGACCAGAAGCCGCTCCTCCACGCTACAGCGCTCGAGCTCGGCCCAGAGGACGTCCGCCGGCACCAGGTCCCGCGCGGAGCCTGAGGAGGTCTTCCACACCTGCGAGGAGGCGAGGACCGACTCCAGGGCGCGGCGGGCGAGGTCCCCGAAGCTCAGAGAGAGCGCTTCGATCATCCTGTCGCGCGGATCGCCCTTGGGAGGAGGCGTGCTCCCCATGAGGCCCTGGAGATCGCGCAGGGACGACTCCAGGTCCAGCAGCCGCCGGGTGGGAATTCCCACCGCCTCGGCGGCGCGCCGGACGATCCGCTCCGGGACATATCGGTTCCCATTCTCATATTCAGAGATCGCGCTGACGGCTACGCCCAGGGCCTTCGCCAGCTCTTCCTGGGTCCAGCCGCGCAGGGAGCGCAGGACGTAGAGGCAGATCCCCCGCTCGTTCGGTCTCTCTTTTCGGCGCATTTCTCCTCCGGCGTAATTTACCGCCGTTGGTTTCCCCCTTTCAAAACGGCCGAAAGCTCCATAGATACCAATGTGGCGTCGTAAGTAATCCCACGCGAGAGGAATCCTTCTCTCACAAAAAAGAAAACCTTGGCCGCCTCATCTCGCTGTCCAAGCCCAACAGAGAGCCGCCCCTTGAGCCAATGCACTCGAAGCTCGTCGAGATCATTCCCCACCTTGGCTGCCAGCGCTTCTATCTTTGGCAGGAGCTCCCCCGCCTGCCCGTATCGACCCAGGGAGCAGAGGCTTACAGCCAGGTTCTGCCTCAGAAGAAGAAGAAATCTGGTATCCCCTTCAGACTCTACGATTGGAGCCGCCTTCTGGAGAGCGGCAGCCGCTCCACTGAAATCATCCATCTCTTCCAGGAGCTTGGCTTGAGTGATGAGCAGGTATTTGATTTCGTATCCCTTGTCAACGGCCAAAGCTCGGTTCAGGAGATCCTGTGCTTCCGCGAATCTGGTCTGAACCCTCCGAAGCACAGCTTCAAGCCCGAGCACCCGCGCCTCATTGAGAAGGTTAGGATCTCCAATTGCGCCTGCACTCCAAAGCCTCTTCGCCCTCGCGAACGCCTGATCCGCCGAAGGCAGATCGCCCTTGACCCGCCGCGCGTTCCCCACGTGCGCCCAGGCATACCCCTGGACCCGCTGGCGCCAGGCCTCCTCTCCGGGAATCCGCTCGGCCACGCGGAGGGCCAGATTCGCCAGCTCCAGGGCCCGGTCCGCGCTGTCGCCCGCCGCCTTGATGCTCTCCTCGCACAGCAGCTCGCTGAGCGCCCAGCTCCGGAGCTTGGCCACCTTCTCGACCAGCAGCTTTCTCTGCTCCGGGTCCCGCCGCTTGAGCCCGGCCCAGAGGCTCCGGGCCTGCTGCCGCGCCTCCAGGGCCTGCCCCTGGGACGTCAACAGCTTCATCAGCGAGCGGGTGAAGTCCGCCACCAGACGCGCCGAGTCGGCGGCGATCGCCTCGATCTGACGGCTCTCGGGTTCGGGAGGATCGGGCTCCCGGCTCTCCTCGGCCTTGAGGAATCTCATCGCGTCCCTGATCCCACTGGACGGCTGGATCCCCATCGACGTCAGCAGAAAGTCCAGCCGCTCAGGGGTGAGAGTCTTCCGGCCCCGCTCGTAGTCCGAGAGCAGGTTGGCCGGAATCCCGGTGGCCGCGGCAAGCTCCTTCTGGGTCCATCCCTCGCGGGTGCGCAGGACGTCGAGCGCGAGGCTCGACAGGGGTGGAATCTTTCGCTCCTTTCGCTTCATGAGGTTCCTCCGAAGATTTCGCCTTCTAACAAACAAGTGTGCTCGAAGGGCCCCCCGGTGACAACTACCCATGCCGGAAAACGGGCCATATGCCCGATTCGGAATCCCTTTTTTCACCCACAGGACACGAAGATACCGCCCCGGGAGGTGGAGAAACACTCCGCCGCTTCCCTCCTCCGGAGACTGTGGGTACCTTCGCCGGCTGGAGGGATCAGGATGACGAGAGAGGAAGAGGAAGCCCAGGCGGAGCTGCGGCGGATCGTGGAGGCGCTCAAGAAGGTCCGGTCCAACTTGCGGGACATCGCCGCGGCCCTGCCGAGCACGCTGGAAGAGGCGATGTACGCGGAGGAGGCCCCGGACGTGGCGACCGAGGTCCGCGCGGTCATCGAGTGCGTGTTGACCGACCAGATCGGCCCGGCGGTGCGGGACCTCAGCGCCGCGGCCGAGTACCGGCGGAAAAAGCGGGACGAGCCGTGAGCCTCAATCCGCCGGGAATCCCACCCGCCGGTCCCGCGGCGCGATGCCTTCCGCCTCCTTGATCCTCTGGAGGAGCCGCTCCCTATCCTCGGCGACGGACACCGTCTTGCCCGAGAGGAGGAGGATCTGGGTGCCGGTGACGTCCTGCTCGGGATGGGCGAGGCCGAGGATGGATTCGGTCCGCAGCCAGATATAGCGGTCTTCGCTCTCGGTGATCTTGATCCAGGGCATGCCGTCTCTCCTCATAGAATGAAGGGGATCACCCGCTTCGTCCGCCGGGCGTAGTCGTCGTACTCAGGATAGCGTTGCCGCACCAGCCTCTCCTCGAAGACGATCCGCAGGGCGAGCATCGCCGTGGCGGTCAGCCCGAGGGCCACGCCGAGCGGCGAGCCGTTGACGGCCACCCCGGTCCAGAGGAAGAGGAGGATGGCGGCGTAGATGGGATGCCGCATATACCGGTAGGGGCCGGTGGTGACGAGCCCCCCTGCCGTCGGATTGGCCGCGTAGTGGAAGCTGCGCAGGCCGAAGGTCACCCGCGCCCAGATCATCAGCAGGACGGCCGCAACCTGGAGGCCGAGCGAGACCGGGCCGTGGCCCAAGAGGCTGTGGGTGTAGAAGAGACCCACGATCGCCAGCACCAGGACGACGAAGACGGGCGTGGAGAGGAGCTTGCCGTACCTCTCCAGGAAGGGGTCCGCCGTCATGGTGACACCCCCTGACCGCCGCTGAGTCGCCGGAGTGACAATTCTTTGTAGAGCCACATGAGAATTTTTGTTCTCGCTACAAAACCCCGATCCAGACCGTCGCGAGTGGCCTTTCCGGGGGACGGGGATGCTCTCTGCCAGTGACACAGTCTGACACTTCCAGACAAAGTTGACAGAGGTGTCCCGGTTCATACCGGGTCACGGCACTACTTACAAATACCCCGTCCCACCGCAGAGAATTTTTCAAGGGTGCCCGATCTCGAAGACCGCCCCGGGCTCCGCCCAGCGGACGGGGAGATCTCCGGCCTCCTCACGGGCCTCCTGGACGGAGAGCTGGGGGTCCAGCGTGGGCCAGACGTGGGTGAGCGCCAGCTCGCGGACGCCGGCCTGGCGGGCGATTCCGGCCGCCTGGCGGGCGCTCAGATGGAGCGGCGCCCCCATACGGGCGTCCTGATACGTGGCCTCACAGAGCAGGAGATCGCTGCCCCGGGCGAACCCGGCGAGATCCGCCTCGGGCCCCGTGTCGGCCGAGTAGGTCAGCGTCCCGGCGGCGGTCTCGGCGCGGATCGCCAGGCAGTGGATCGGGTGCGCGGTGCGCAGGAAGGTGAAGCGGACGCCGGCGATCTCGATCGCGTCCCCGGCATCGACGGTGTGGAAGTCGAAGGCCTCCGCGAGCTGGTCCGCGCCGCCGGGATTGAGCAGGCCTCCCAGCCGTTCGGCGCTCCCCGGAGGCGCGTAGAGCGGCAGCTTGAAGCCGCCTCCCACTCCATAGCGGATCGCCACGTGGAGCGGATAGACGTCCGCGCAGTGGTCCGCGTGGAGATGGCTCAGCACCAGGGCGTCGACGCGGGTGAAGTCCACCACCCGCTGGAGCTCGGAGAAGGTGCCGTTGCCGGCGTCGATCCAGAGCTTCCTCCCTTCGTGCTCCAGGAAGAAGCCGCTGCTGGGCCGGCCCGGCCCGGGATAGCCGCCCGAGCTGCCGAGGACTCGTAGACGCATGGCTGTCACCTCCCGGCCCGAGGATATCGCGATCGCGGCAAAGGCGGCGGCGTGAAATTCTTACCACCCCCTCCAGGAGTTGACTAAAGGTTGAATGTGACCATTTCGCTGGCATTTTATATGCACAGGTCCCTGGGCAGTAGCGCAGTCGTACACCCGAAAGGGGGGGACCCATGCAGGACCGAAGCTCATCGCAGCATCGGAACGAAGGTGTAGCACCCAGCCGCCACGCCGTCGTGGTGGGCGGGAGCATCGGGGGCATGCTCGCGGCGCGTGTCCTCGCCGACCATTTCGACCGGGTCACCGTCATCGAGCGGGACCAGTTGCCGGACGCCAGTGAGAACCGGCCGGGCGTGCCGCACGCCCGTCATCTCCATTTTCTTTTCAAGAGGGGACTGATGGTTGTGGAGGAGCTGTTCCCGGGGGTCACCGCCGACCTCCAGGCCGCCGGCAGCCATCTTTTAGACCAGGGGCGGGATTTCCGCATCCTGTATCGCTCGGGGTGGTCGCCCCGGGCGGAGATCGGCCTCGAGTTCTGTACGTTCACCCGGCCGCTGCTGGAGGCGACGATTCGCCGCCATCTGGTGGCCGATCCCAAGATCAGCCTGCTGCAAGGGTTCGAGGTGGCCGGTCTCGCGATGAGCGGAGACGGCGCCCGGGTGGAGGGGGTGAGGATTCAGCCCCGCCATCAAGATCCGAACGTGCTTCCCGAGGTCCAGACGCTCGCCGCCGAGCTGGTGGTGGACACCAGCGGACGGAGCTCGAAGGCCCCCGAGTGGCTGGAAGCCGCCGGCTGCGCCAAGCCGGAGGAGACGGTGGTCGACGCCTTCTGGGGGTACGCGACCCGGATCTATGAGCCGGTCGAGGACTACAAGAAGGACTGGAAGGTCCTGTTCCTGATGAACCGGCCGCCGTATCAGCCGCGCGCCGGGATCATCCAGCCGATCGAGGGGAACCGCTGGATCGTGACGATCGCGGGGGTGATGCACGACTATCCGCCCACGGACGAAGAGGGGTTCCTCAAGTTCGCGCGGAGCCTCTCCTCGCCGGAGCTCTTCCGGGCGATCGAGCACGCCAAGCCGCTGTCGCGCGTCTGGGGTTACCGCCGCACCGAGAACCGGCTGCGCCACTATGACCAGGCCGACGTGCCGCAGGGGTTCGCGGCGCTCGGCGACTCGGTGTGCGCGTTCAACCCGGTCTACGGCGTGGGCATGACCCTCATCGGCCTCGAGGCGCAGGCGCTCCGCAAGTGTCTGCGGGACGGCAAGGGGCGCCTGGACAGCCGCCGTTTCCAGAAGCAGGTCGCGAAGCTGGTCGCCGGCCCCTGGGCGCTGACCACCGGCGAGGACCTGCGCTGGCCGGCGACGCAGGGCGGCGAGATCACCGCCAAGGTGAAATTCATGCACTGGTACATCGAGCAGGTGATCCGGCTGATCCCACAGAGCCAGGAGGTCTTCCACCGCTTCCAGGAGGTCAACCACATGCTGAAGCCCCCGACGGCCCTGTTCCATCCGGCCGTGCTGGGGCCGGTGCTGCGGCAGGCCTTCGGCCCGAAGCGGCTCCCCTCGCTCAAGCCTCAGGAGGCGCCGGCGCGGGCTCCACAGCACTCGACCTCCACGTCCACGGTGGCGGTCCGCCACTGACCTGAAGCTGTACCAAAGGGGCGCCGGCCGGTGGAGGTGGGACGGCCGGCGCCCCGCTTGGAAGAGCACGGAAGAGCACGGACAGACACGGACAAGCACGGAGGAGCCGTCCGTGCAGGTCCGTGTACGTCCGTGTTTGTCCGTGAAAGTCCGTGTTCCCGCCCGCCTACAGCCCCACCCCCGACCGCCGAATCAGCTCGCCGAGGCACCTCGCGGACTCCCGGTAGATCTCCGCGAGGTCGAGGCGGGTGAGGCGACCCTCCTCGACCTCCAGCCGGCCGCCCACCAGGACGTGGCGGACCACCGCCCGCGAGGCTCCGAAGGCCACGAGGTCGTGTGGATCGGCCTGCGGCGCCGCCCACAGCTCGGGCCGGTCGCTGGCAAGGACGGCGAGATCGGCGTGCTTGCCGGGCTCGATCGTTCCCACCTCCTCGTGAAGGCCCAGGGCGCGGGCCCCTTCGCTGGTGGCGAGGCGCAGGGCGTCGAGGCCGGAGAAGGCGTCCGGGCCGTGCTTGACCTTCTGGAGGAGCGCCGCCAGCCGGACCTCCGCGAAGTTGTCGAGCTGATTGCTGCACGCGGCGCCGTCGCAGCCGATGCCCACCGGCACCCCGGCGCGGTGGAAGGCCAGGAGGTCGGCCACGCCGGAGCCGAGCTTCAGGTTCGAGCTGGGGCAGTGGACCACGCTGAAGCGTCCGCCACGCACCCGGTCGAGATGCTCGTGGGTGATCCAGACGCCGTGGGCCAGCCGGAGATCGGTCGCCAGCAGCCCCTGATCGGCGAAATACTCGACCTCGTCCCGGCCGCCTTTCAGCTCGCGCACGGCGAGCGTCTCGTCCCGCTGCTCCAGGGCGTGAGTGTGCACGGGCCAGCCGCGGCGCAGCGACAGCTCGCGGACCCCCTCCCAGAGCGGATCGGAGCAGGAGAGGATGAAGCGGGGGTTGAGCACGTAGCGCAGCCGACCCTCCGCCGCGCCCTCGAATCGATCGCCCAGGGCCACGGTCTCGGCGAGGGCGCGGTCGGTCTCCGGGCGCATGACGGCCGGCATGCCGTCGCCGCTGTCCATGAGGCATTGCCCCGCGAAGGCGCGCAGCCCGGAGTCGGCGATGGCCTGGAGCAGCCCCCGCGCGCCCGGCCCGATGCCGATGTCCTGGATCGTGGTGGTGCCGCCGAGCAGGCATTCCGCCGCGCCGAGCATCGCGCACCAGTAGGCGCTCTCGTCGTCGTGGGCCGCCTCGAGGGGCCAGATCCGCTCCCGCAGCCACGCGAGCAGCCGCCGCTCCTCCGCCAGTCCCCGGAAGAAGGTCTGTCCCAGATGGAGATGCCCCTGGATCAGCCCCGGCAGCACCAGGCACCCCGAGACGTCGAGCACCCGCGCGCCCGCTGGCGGCTCGACGTGGCCGAGGGAGGCGATCCGGCCCTCCCGGATCAGGAGGTCGGCGCCGCGCAGGACGGTCGCCTGGGCGTCCAGGGTGAGGAGGGTGCCGCCGCGGAGGAGGAGGTCGGGTGGACTCAAGCGGGCTAATCCTAATATACCCTTCTCCAACATGCTCCCCGATCTCCTCCTCCTCGGCGAACAAGTCGTGACGCCCGAAGGCGTGCGGCCGGCCTCGGTGCAGATCCGGGACGGGAAGATCGAGCACGTCGGTCCCATCGACGAAGCCCCCTTCGGATCGCCGTTGATCGACTGCGGCGACCTGGTCCTCATGCCGGGGATCGTGGACACGCACGTCCACGTCAACGAGCCCGGACGCGAGGACTGGGAGGGGTTCTTCACGGCCACCATGGCCGCGACCGCCGGAGGCGTCACCACCCTGGTGGACATGCCCCTCAACAGCATCCCCGCCACCATCACCCGGAGCGCCCTGCGGGACAAATTGAGCTCGGCGTTCCTGCGGTGCTCGATCGACGTGGGATTCTGGGGCGGCGTGGTGCCGGGCAACCGGGACGAGCTCGCCGGCCTCCTCGCGGAGGGCGTCCTCGGCTTCAAGGCCTTCCTGGTCCCCTCCGGCGTCCGGGAATTCGATCACGTCGAAGAGCCCGACCTGCGGGCGGCCATGCGAGAGCTGGCCCGGCTCGGGGCCGTGCTCCTGGCCCACGCCGAGCTCCCTGGGCCGATCGACGCGGCGGCGGGGGTCTGGGAGGAGGGGAGCCCGGCCGAATACGACCGCTATCTGCGCTCCCGGCCCGACGCGGCCGAGGTCGAGGCGGTGGCGCTGCTGATCCGGCTCTGCCGCGAGACGGGGTGCCGGGTCCACGTCGTCCACGTCTCCTCGGCGGCGGTGCTGCCCCTCCTGAAGAGCGCCCGCGAGGAGGGGTTGCCGATCACCGCCGAGACCTGCCCGCACTACCTGACCTTCGCCGCCGAGGAGATCCCCGACGGCGCCGTGGCCTTCAAATGCGCGCCGCCCATCCGCTCGCGGGAGAACCGGGAGCGGCTCTGGCAGGGCCTGCGCGAAGGGGTGATCGATCTCGTGGCCAGCGATCACTCACCCTGCCCTCCCCGGAAAAAGAAGCTCAAGGCCGGCGACTTCCGCGAAGCCTGGGGCGGGATCTCGTCCCTGCAGCTCGCCCTGCCGGCGGTCTGGACCGCGGCGCGGGAACGTGGTTTTTCGGCCGCCGATCTGGCCCAATGGATGTGCGCCGCGCCGGCCCGGCTGGCCGGGCTCCAGGGACAGAAAGGGGCGATCGCGCCGGGATACGACGCCGACCTGGTGATCTGGGACCCGGAAGCGAGCTTCGCGGTGAGCTCCAGGCAGCTCCTGCACCGCCACAAGCTCACGCCGTACGCGGGACGGACGCTCTATGGGGCCGTGCGACGGACCCTGCTGAATGGAGAGGTCATCTATGAACGAGGAAGGGTCGCCGACGATCCCCAGGGCATGCTCCTCCTCCGGGACGGCGGGAAGCGACTTCAGCGATCTCGTGGACCTCGCGGCCGAACGGCTGGGTGGCTCGGTCTTGATCGCGAATGACGAATTCTTCGCGCCCAAGGAGAACCTCCTCAAGGCCGGAGAGGCGGTCTGGAAAGAGGGGGAGTACACCGACGTCGGCAAGTGGATGGACGGCTGGGAGACCCGCCGCCGCCGCGAGCCCGGCCACGACTGGTGCATCGTCCGGCTCGGCCTGCCGGGGATGCTCCGAGGAGTGATCGTGGACACCGCGCACTTCCGCGGCAACTACCCGGAATCCTGCTCGCTCGAAGCCTGCGCCGTCGAGGACTATCCCACGCCCGAGGATCTGAAGGCGGCGGCCTGGACCGAGGTCCTTCCCCGCTCGCCGCTGGAAGG
>DASXJP010000525.1:0-6541 GCA_036497345.1 Thermoanaerobaculia bacterium | reverse complement strand
TTGTTCAGGTCCACCTTTTCCCGGAAAGGCTGTGTCCGCGGGCTGCGGCCCGAGGCCCGCGGGCGATCGGCGTGGATAAAGTATCCGGTGTAGGTGCCCTTTTACCGGAAAAGCTGCGTCCGCCGGCCCCGGCGAGAGACTCGCGGGACATCGGCGTACATGAGGTATGTTGCTCAGGTCCACCTTTTCCCGGAAAGGCTGTGTCCGCGGGCTGCGGCCCGAGGCTCGCGGGGCGATCGGCGTGGATAAATTATCCGGCGTAGGTGCCCTTTTACCGGAAAGCTGCGTCCGCCGGCCCTGGCGAGAGGCCCGCGGGGCGATTGGCGTACATGAGATATGGTGTTTGAGTCCACCTTTTCCCGGACGGGCTGCTCCGAAGGATTCCTAGCGCCTTCGTAGATTTGACGTTCTCGGCAGGTTGACCCTCATCACCCCGGCCCTCTTCTCCCGGCCCCCCCCCGACCTGACGGGAGAAGAGGGAGAAAGACCGTTGGGAGAGAGGGGTTGGGGAGTGAGGGACAGCCCCGAAGGGGCGGTATTCTCCGGCCGGCAATCTGACAGAGTAGAGGTAGCCCGGGCATCGATACCCGGGCGGCCCCTCTACGGCTCTTCCGGCGGCGTGGCGCGGGGGCTGAGCTCTTCCTTGTGCAGCTGGTCGATGATCTTCTGGAGGGTGGTGAAGCTGAGGTGGCGCGACTCGGCGGCCTTGCGGACCAGCAGGAGGGAGGCCACGAGCTCTCTCCGGATGCCCAGGGAGAGGAAGACGTCGGCGCATTCGAGGACGATCTGCTCGGCTTCGGCGAAGTTGCCCTGCTGAAACCAGATGGAGCCCAACTCCAGCCCCGCGAGGGCCGCCTTATAGCCCAATCCCGCTTCTTCGAACCCCTGCTTCACTTCGCGCAGGGCCTGCTCGGCCACATCGAGCTCCTTCAGGCCGACGTGGATCTGGCCCTCCAGCCAGCGGAGCTTCAATGCATAGATTCGGCCGTGGATATCGAGATTGCGCTGCTTCAGACTGTCGAGTGTCCAGAAGGCCTGATTGAACTTGCCGGAGTCCATCAAAAAGCGGATCTGAGACTGTAGCGCGGCCAAAACAAGCATAGGCTCACGCTGTTCATCGATAGACATCAGGCCTTGTTGAATTCCCCCAACAGCAGCCTCGGAATCTCCCGAAGAGCCGACAAAGATGCTGCGCGTAATCACAGTCCGGCCAACGAGGTGGTGATCCCCGTGCCGGCGGTAAACTGCCACCACCAAATCCAAAGTCTCGCAGGCTAGATCGAAGAGGCGGCGAGCCGCTTGCTGGGCGGCAAACACGGTGAAAAAGCGCGCTCCCAAAAGATCAGCGCAGGTGCCTTGGTTGAGAAAGTAGATAGCTTCGCTAAGTGCATAGTCGGCCCGATCAAGCTCGTCAGCCACACGATAGGCGTTCGCAAGCTCGGTCCAGGCGCGGCATCGTAAATCCGCGGCTCTTCTCGGGCCGATCTCGCTCTCATCCAGGTGATCCGCCTGTAATGCCGCGGCACGGGCAAGCTGCACCATCTGGATAGGATCGTCATGGCGGAGAGCCCAGCTCCGCTCCAAGAGCGCCTCGAAAAGGGGAATGCCCGAGAGCTCGGAGGGTGCATCCGCGAGTGCCTCCAGGCCTCCCGCGGCAAGGAGGGCGAGGGTCTCTCGCTTGCTGTCTTCCGGGGTCCTGCCTGCAATGCCCGAAACTCTGAGAAGGGCGAAGGACCGGTCAATCGGCGCGTCGTAGTCCTCAGGGCGGAAGGGAGGCGGGGGGACCTCGTGATCTTTGGGGAGGAAGCTGGCGGGGACATACGGCAACAGCACCTGGGTGCAGGCTTCGCAGCCGCGGAGCAGGTGCAAGATCACGGCGCGGTCTCGCTGGGGGGAGATGCCGCCCAGCATGAGCCCTTCCAGCTCCTCCCGAGTCGGATGGTTATGGTTCACGGATTTCCCCCTTGGCTGCGCATTCTCTCATAAGGTGAGCCAAAGTTTCCATCCTGTGGATCATCGGGAACGGCAGTGGCCTGCCGCTCCGGGCCCGTTCACTTGGAGCCGCCGGGATTGCTCCCGATGCCCTCCTCCGACTGGGTCCCCGTCGGCGCAGGTGAAGTAGACCCTGGGACAGGTTTGCCATCAGGGAGAACGGCGCTGCCCTCTTTCTCCTGTCCCGCCACCGGCTTCTGAGGAGCGCCTCCCGGCAGGAGCTGCGCGAGCCAACTCCAGGCCCGCTCCCAGGCGCCGGCGAGGGGGAGCTTCCAGGACTGGGTGGCGGCGTGGGAGGGGGAGGGGACTGCCAGGAAGAGGGCCGCGAGCAGGGCGGCCGTGGCCAGGACGATCCGATTGCGTTGAGACATTGCGAGCGCCTCCTCGGCCCGTGGAGCGGTCCCGGAGCCGGGATGGCCCGGGTGCCCGCGGAGCGAATTTCTCCAAATCAAAGTGCCCCGGATCTCGCGAAGAGGGGCGTGAGTCTCCCCTTTACACGCTGTCATTCTCCCTTTTCTTTTTGCGTGCGTCGATTCCGCGAAGCCAGGCTTTCACCCTGGCGGAAAAAACAACAGCTCGCCGGGAGAAACGAAATGATCCCGTCTCCCGAGATCCATCAAGGAGGGTCCAAAATGGAGGCAATCGGCGTATTTCGGGATTTACGTTGACAAATAGGCATCATCGGTCAACCATATGCACCCATGAGCGAGCCAACGAGACAGCGCAAGTCGCCGCAAGAGTCCGTGAGGAAGAAATTCGGGAAGGCCATCGTCAAGGCGCGGCGGCGCCGGAGGTGGTCGCAGAACGAGCTGGCGCGGCGGCTGGGGATGTCGCGAGACCGGCTGAGCAAGTGGGAGAGAGGAGTGCACATCCCCAGCCTGGAGGATGTGAGGCTGCTGAGCGAGGTGCTGGGAATCCCTTTCTGGGAGCTCGGGCTCGGCGACGCGCCGGTGGAAGGGCTCTCTTCCGTGGAGCTGTTGGAGCTCGCCCGTTCGTTCACGACGATCGGCCGGCTGCTGAAGCCCTGGCTGGACCGGCTGCGCTCCGAGTCGGCGAGGATCGCGAAATCGAAAGATCTTCCGGCGTCATGAAGGCGCCGGATGTTTGAAAAGGAGTCGTCCATGACGACCAGTGCAGTGGTGTCTCAAGTCGTAGAAGTGGTTGTGAAGCAGGTGTTGGACGGTGCCATGGAGCGGATCGTTTCCGATCTCAAGCCGGAGCGGGTGCAGGAGTGGCTGGCCGCGCATCCGGAGTGGCGCCTGGATGCGTCGGGGACGGCGCTGCAGCGTATCCGGAGCTTCCCGTCGGCGATGGCGGCGGCGCATTTCGCCTCCTTCGTCTCGGGGCTGGCGTCGTCGTCGGCGCTGCCGGCGCTGCTGAGGGTGATCGGCGACACCGTCCACATCTCTTTGTGTCCGCCGCAGAGCCAGGGTCAGAGCCAGGCTCCGCTCACCGAGACCGTGCTCCATCTCGCCAACCACATCGGGTGACGCGATTCCATCGCGAGGAGCGTCACCCCAACGGAGCTTCCGGCGTCATGGCGGCGCCGGATTGAACGACTCCAGGAGGTCGACGATGCAGCAGTTTGTGATCGTGCAGGCGGAGTCCAGGCTCAGGAGAGTGGTCCGGCCCTTCTTCCGCAAGCTCAAGCCTGAGAGGGCTCAGGAGGAGCTGAGGACGATGCCCGGTTGGAGCATGCTCCCGAACGGCAAGGTCATCCAGCGGACCTATCAGTTTACGTCGGACCGCACGGCGGCCAACTACGCCACGTATTTCGCGGCGCACGCCGGAGATACTGGGCAACCGGCGATTCTCAACCTGACTGGAAGGACGCTGACCGTGAAGCTGTTCGCGCCGCAGTACCGGGGACGCTACGCCGCTCTCGACGTGGGAGTGATCGCGTTCGCCCGGCAGCTCAACTAACCACCAAAAAGAAAGGAAAACGTATGCCGAAGTCTTCACTCGCCGACTTCGTGACGGACTGGGAGACGTTGCTCAAAAACGTTTCCGACGCCGCCGCGGAGCTTCCCAACCTGGACGTCTATAAAGCGGCTCTCGAGCCGTTGCTCGCGAGCGCGAAGGACGGGCTCGCTCTGTCCCAAGCCCACCGGGGTCTCAAGCAGCAGCAGACCAAGGATCTTCGGGAGCTGATCGGGAACGGGAAGGATGCCGCCGCCAATCTCCGATCCGCGATCAAGGCCCATTTCGGACCCAAGAGCGAAATGCTCCTCAGGTTCGGGATGAAGCCGATCCGGAAACGGAAGAAGGCGCCGGCGCAATCAGCCCAAACAGCCAAAGAGCCGGAGCCGGCTCATCCGCCGGCCCCGGCTCCCACCCCTGAGACGACCTCGCAGAAGTCGTAAACCGTTCGGTTTCAGGGAGGGCGTGGGCGAACACGCCCTCCCTTTTTCTCGGAGGTGGAGGGAGGATACCTCGCTATGCGCGGATCGTCCAGCCCCGGGCACCGGTATCTTAGCGCATTGTCACGCAGAATCCTGGGAAGGAGCGCTTTCGCCATGCTATGCTTGAATAGGCAAGAGCAGATTAGGCAGGAGGCGTGCCATGGACGTATCCCGGTGGAGTCCGCAGGCTTTCGGAAGCTGTACCCTCGCCTCGTCGACTTTGACTCTCGTCTTAGGGCTGCTCTTGGGGAGCTCCTCGGTTCAGGGGACAAGTTGTAGCGGCGCCGTTCTCACCTACACCGAAACGGGTAATGATTTCACGACAACCTATAACGCCTGTACCGGGTTTTCGCCTTTCGTTTGCCAAACTCCAACAGCAACCGTGCTCTCCTACAACATGGTCAATCCGAGTTGCGATCCGAAGGTTGGGAGCTGTGCCATGACCGCCTCTGTGGCCACCGGGTTCCCTGGCAACCATCAGGACGACCCCAGTGTGACGGGCGGTGTCTATAGTTTCGCGCGGGTAGATCTCCAGGATTCGACGGGCAACTTTGTGGGCTCGTGCGGGGCGGCCGGTGCGGATATCGTGCAGGACACCGGACTGGCTACTGTATCGGCAAGCGTCTCCTGCGCGAATCCTACGGCAGCACAGTACACCCTGACTCTGACGGCATGTCCTTCGTGCCCGACCTGTTTTCCTGGCTTTCCGCCTTCATCCTGCATCAAGCCTCTTTCAGTGCCCCTGGATTTCGCCAGCCCGACGGCCGCCCACTGCTTCACCCCACCTCCCGACGATTGCAACACCTGCGGAGGATGCGTGGCGCATGGCGGCGGTGGACCCGCGGGATGCTCGAGCCCGGTTCGGGGTGGCGGCCCGGCCTGCAACCCCGACAAGTCAGGTCCCGGCGCCCGCCTGCGATATCGGGCGGGCGGCGCGGGCGGCACGGGGCTCCCTGGCAGCACCTCCTGGAAGACATCGCTGGGGCTCTACTGGTCTCACGAGCACGCCCAGCGGATCGTGATCGATCCCAATATCAACCACGTCTGGCTGATCACGGAACGGGCGAGCTTCCGCGAATTCAGCGCTCTGGCGTCCGGAACGGGCCTGCGTCTCTACCAGACCAATTCCCCGAGCGACGAGTACCGGAAGCTCTACTACGACTCCACCAATAAGATATGGCAGCTTGACTACCTTGATGGACGCAAGGACTACTTCCGGGCCGACGGGCTCTGGGACAAGACGGTCCTCTCCCAGAATCCGCTGCACCCGACGCAGGCGACCTACAACACGAGCAATCAACTGACGTCAGTCTCCTTCCAGGACGGGCGCAGCGAGACCTACACCTACGATTCGACTGGCAAGCTGGCCACGATCACGGAGGTGCCGGTGTCCGGCTCCGGGACGTCCTCGCGCACCTGGACCTACGTCTGGAACGGCGACGAGCTGAACCAGATCCTTCGCCCGGATTCGACCACCTGGAAGCTCACCTACGATCCAGCCAAGAACGGTGGACGCGCGGGCTACGTCACGCAGATCGAGCTGATTGGCACGGACAATGTCTCCTCCCGGGTGGAGGCCGCCTTCGAGTACGACGGCAACGGCAACGTGGCCAAGGCCTGGAAAGGCGATATCAGCTATACCGGGACCAATGCGGTCAACCGCCAGGAGCTCACCTATACCAACCCGCAGGCTCCGACGAAGACCGACGTGAAGGAGTGGATCGACGCCACACAGAGCGAAACGACGACCTACGAATTCGATCGCGACCCGCGAAGCATCAAGGCGCGGGTCAACAAGATCACGGGCGACTGCCCGGTCTGCGGCACCGGCCCGAACTCTCAGTTCACTTACGCCGATTCGGCCAACCCCCTGCTGCCCACTCAGATCGTCGACGGCCGCGGCCTGACCACCCAGTTTGGCTATGACAGCAACGGCAAGATGACCTCGAAGACCGAGGCGGTGGGGACCTCGTTGCAGCGCCTGACGACCTGGCAGTATGGCAATTCCAGTTTCCCCGGCCTGCTGACCCAAATCGTGATGCCCTCGACCTCGGGAGGGACCGCCCAACGGGTGACGATCTACGCCTACGACACCGCGGGCAATCGGAAGACGGAGACGGTCGAGGGCGCCGAAGGAGGGAGCAGCT
>DASXJP010000524.1:0-6135 GCA_036497345.1 Thermoanaerobaculia bacterium | reverse complement strand
CGCGTGGCCGATCTGCAGTGCTTGGAATGGAAACTATCGGCCGGGTAGCGTCCGCTGCAACGAGGGTTAGGCGTCTGGTCACGATTAGTCGAAGATTGCGCAGCCAACATAGGGACTGGCGCTTTCAACAGCGTCGTCAGGGGACTCTGCCTGCTCGTGCGTGAGGGAGAAATGGACCTCGACCTTGAGATAGCCGCAGCGCCGATGGATGTAGGTCCTGTCTTCGTACGTAGAGAGACCGCCGTCCTCGATGAAGTTGTTGAGTAGCTCGGCTCGGGTTAGCCCCGGCAAGGCGAGCGCGTCGCCCTCGCACGCCCGGAGCCATCGGAGATGGGCGTCCCGCGTGCACGGGTCGCCGGGAGGAGGCCAGCCGAGGAGCCGGAGTGACGTGCCGTATTCTTGGGGAACGCGGTCAGGTTCGGCCGATAGTCGGTAACAGGAGTCCACAAACTCGTCGGAAAAGTTGGCTTGGGCCTTGAAGAGAGCGTCAGTGTTGAGCTCTGCTGGGTCCGTCGGGTACGGAGTCTCGGCACGCCGGACGCCGTCGAGAGCCCAAGCGCAAGAGGTGAGCCACCGATTTTGCGCCGCTTCATCACATCTGCTGGCCCCGAACGCCGGCAGGCTGAAGCACAGGGCTAGAAGGGTTCCTGCTACCAACTTGAAGAGTCGCATCTAGGTCTCCAGACGCACAACGCTCAGAAGCGGACACAACATTCCTTGCTGGCAATATTTCTGGCGCTCCGCCTCGCCTTTAGGGATTGTACATCAGCTCAGCCTTGGCACTACTCGTTCGCGGGGCCGATAGGCGCGCTTTCATCGGAGTGGCTCGCCGAGCTCCGCCGGCAAAGGTTGGCTTCCACAGCGGAACGCATTGCCGCGCAAGGTCCGACGCCCGGACTCCCACGATCCCGGGGCAAAGGACACCACGACGGTGTTCGCCGATTTGTGCGCGGCGCGCTCCCGGAGCGTGGGCAGAAGCCCTATCGGATCAAAAAGCCCGACGCTCCCTCCGATGGTTTCGGGGATCGTGGCATAGATCGAGCTCACGAAATCACACCCCTCGAGCGTTTTCGGCAAGGCCTCGGCCCCGGTTCGACCGACGTTGAACACGAAGACCTCGTCCTTTTTGTCGGCGGGACGAGCCCACCCCGGGACCCCCTTCAAAAGCTCCTTGGGTGGAGCCCCCAGCCCCCTTTTCGTGTTGATCGTAAGGACATAGCTCACGCTGATCGGCTTGCCCTCGAGGGTCGCGGGCAGGAACACCCACTGCCGGACAGCCTCCAGGGCTCCCGAGTCCTGATACCGGTTGACCCCCTGGACGATCTTCGGGTCCCGCACGCATCCGTCCTCATCGATGACGACCTGCAGGATCACGGTACCGTTGACCGGAGGGCGTGCGAATTCAGGCTTCACGCTCCGGAGGATGGTCGGACGGGGGACCTTCCCCCCGACCTCCAGCGGTTGAGGCTCCGAGGGTGTGAGGGGGGCGCTCCCCTTTTTCTTGCAGATCTCGATCCGCTCCCGCTCGGAATAGGCGCGCTCCGCGGCAGGGGGCACACCTGGCAGCCCCGCTGCGGTGGGCTGTTCTGTCGTCTGGGAGAGAGCGGTTAGGACCAAGGCTAAGAAGGGAACAGAAAAGATCCCCATATGACCTCCACGGTGACGTGCTAGCCTCTAATATTATGCCTCACCGGCCAACGGGTATGCTGCTCAGCGGCCATGAAGCGGAGCTTTCTGGTCCGCTGGAGCAGTCGAGTTGGACGGAGCCCCCCCGATTGCAGCTATTTCAAGTTCGACCAGTGCAGCAACATCGTACCTCGATTTGCCACCAGCGTTGATAAACTGGGAATCGAATTCACGGATCTTGGCGAGAACCGTAGGTGCATGCCAAGTGAAAAGGGTTTGCTTATACCCCGATCCGTCCTCAGGAGTTATGGAATCAGCATAGAAGAAGTCTCCTACGATCAGAAGATTGCCGAAATTACCGTGCTGGCGAATCATGACTTTAACATCCGGATAGGACTTATCATCCATGAGGAAGTCTCTAAGTGTCTCAAGGCGAATCCTACGAGCTTTCGGCCCGTACTTCTCCAGCCGGACTTCGGGCTTGATAACCAGATCACAACCGTAACTCGCCGCTAATTGTCCAAGAGCCATACGCTCGTTATAAAGTTGTTCGTGCAAGAACTGGCTTCGCTGAACCGCACCGTCACGCTCCCTCCATATGGGATAGGAAGGAGGTGAGTCAGGGAGTGCGAAGGAAGACATTGCCCCTCGCTGACGAATCCTTCCACCCCCACTACGTTGAGCGTCACGCGCGTGCCTCGCGATTGCTTGAGCGCGCCGTTCTGGAAGCTCAACACATTCGAAGTTAGCAGGCTTGGCCTCGGCGGCCTCTTCCACCCGTCCTTTGATGATCTCTTCGGTTAAAGCATTCCTTAGCTCAGCTACATTGCTGACGCGAAGGGCTTGGAGTTCCTGGATCAAGGCAACGGGAACAAGATCACCCACTACAATGGGAAGAATAGGCACTCCAACACCCATAGCAAAGCCCGTCTCTTGATGCACCCATGGCCGCACAATCGAGTCTCGAGTTAGAAGTGGAACGAAGAGGTGGCTGCGCGCTATTTGGATTTTTATCTCCTCCGGAAATGGCCTTCCGGGCTGGAGATTATGATCCCATGATACGAATAGGCCAAGCTCCTGGAAGATATCCGCGACACTTATAGCTAGGTCACGCTCTGTCGATGAATAGCTGAGGAAGAATCGATAGGCGTACATTTGCAAGCCTCTAAACCAACCGTCATCTTGCGACGGCCAACCTCGAGATTAACCTTTCCCTCTTTTCCCCCAGAATGCCTATCGTGGTCGAAGTGGCTCCCTCGGGCTGATCTCTCCGTTACCCTATGTCGTTGATTCTATAAGGTTCCTTGATTCTACGCCTCTTCCTTATCAACGTCAACGCCCCCGCAGGACCGCGTAGAAGACGGTGTCCCCTCCCGGTACCCTCGGGTCTATCCAGAAGACAGCACAAGAAGGCTATCTGATGGAAGCAACAGGATTTCCGTTTATCTGAGCCGGGGGGCCAGGTGCCGGGGGGGGCCAGGTGCCACCCTCTTCGCGCTTGGTGCTCTGATTTGGGGGAGCCGGCCGCAGAGGCGGCGCGGCCGGGCGACGAGGAGATGGTGGCGGCGGTCCGGTCCGCCCGGGCATGAATGGCCGAGCGGGTCAGCGGCTCTCCATCACGGAAGGTTTTCCAGATCCGCGAGATCCTTGTTGCGCCCGCTGGCCTTCTTGTTCGTCTTGAGATCGCGGAGATTGATGAGGCTCACCGGCACGCCGTCGATTTTCCCCTCGACCCTGGCCGGATAGCACTCCTCGAACCGGACGCCGGGAATCGAGGTGAAGATCTCCAGCCGGATGGGAGGCACGCCCATGCGGACGATCTGGTCGTCCTTCAGGAACAGATCCGCCGAGAGGTTGGGGACGTCGAAGCCGAATTCCCGGAACACCTCGACCATCTTCTCCGCCGTCGCGGGCCCCTTCCCGATCCAGATGTCCATGTCCACCGTCGCGCGCGGACAACCGTGGTAGCCGACGGCGTACCCGCCCACCAGAAGGTACTCAACCTGATGAGCGGTGAGCAACTGTAAGAATCCTTTGAAGTCGGGTGGAAGCCGGATCGTAGCCATAGAGGATCTGCCTCATCTGTTCCAGGGCTTCCAGGCGCTCCTCAGGCGTCCTCTGGGCCCAGTAGGCCTTCTCGTCACTTTCCGAGTAGAGGGGACGGACGGAAAAGGCACCGCGGTCCAGCTTCGGGAAAGGGTCCGGCTCGCTCATGGGGAGAGCTTACAGGAGATCGCGGCCGGCCGCGGAGGCGGAGCGGCCGGGGGGGATGAGGAGATGGTAGAAGCGGTGAAAGCTTCGTCCATCTAAAAAGGTGGGGCGGCGGTCCGGAAACGCGTCCGGCGCTTTGGGGGAACCCCTTCCCTTTTTGGGGGGACCCTCCCCCTTTTTGGGACGGCCTCGTCCTTTTTTGGGAAGGGCTCGTCCTTTTTTAGGACGGCTCGTCCTTTTTTGGGGGACCCCTCCCCTTTTTTGGACGGGCCTGGTCCTTTTTGGGGAGACCCTCTCCCCGAATTCCCCTACGGCGCGACCCGCCGCCCGGCCAGCCGCGCCACCGTGCTGATCAGCTCGGAGGGATCGACCGGCTTGGCGAGATGGGTCTGGTAGCCGGCCTCCAGGGCGCGCAGGCGGTCCTCGGCGCGGGCGTAGGCGGTGAGGGCGGCGGCGGGGACGTCCCCTCCACGGCCGGGCCCGCGCGCCCGCAGCTTGTGGATCAGGTCATAACCGTCCTGGACCGGCATGCCGATGTCCGAGAGCAGGACGTCCGGCACCGCGCGGTCGAGCGCGGCGAGGGCCTCGGCCGCGGAGCCGTAGGCCGCCACCTCGGCGCCGCACTGCTGGAGGGCCATCACCAGCAGCTCGCGGGTGTCGGCCTCGTCCTCCACCACCACCACGCGCACGCCGTTGAGGAGGTCGGGCCTGCTGAACAGGCTCTGGCCCACGGCGGTGCTGTCGAGCGGGTCCTCGGCCAGCTCCGCCCGCAGCGGCAGCCGCACGGTGAAGGTGGCCCCCTCCCCCTCCCCCGCGCTCTCCACCTCGGCCGTGCCGCCGTGCAGCTCGATCAGATGGCGCACGATCGACAGCCCCAGCCCCAGGCCGCCGTGGGTGCGGGTGATCGACCCCTCGGCCTGGCGGAAGCGGTCGAAGACGTAGGGGAGGAAGTCGGGACGGATGCCGATCCCCGTGTCGCTCACCCGGATGACGGCGTTGGCGTCCGCCTCGCGCAGCCGGACCTCGACCCGGCCGCCCCGGGAGGTGAACTTGATCGAGTTGGAGAGCAGGTTCCAGATCACCTGCTGCAGGCGGTCGGCGTCGCCCAGCACCGGGCTGGCCAGCGGGGCGATGGAGACCTCGAGCTGGATCCCCTTGGCGTCGGCGGCCGGGCGGACGCTGTCGAGGGCCGCGTCGATGATGCGCCGCAGATCGACCGGCTTGAAGTCGAGGCGGAGCTTGCCGGTGATGATGCGCGAGACGTCGAGCAGGTCGGCGATGAGCTGCGCCTGGACCCGGGAGTTGCGCTCGATGGTCTCCAGGGCCCGGCTGGCGGCGGTGGGGTCGAGCTTGCCGGAGCGCAGCACCTGCACCCAGCCGAGGATGGCGTTCAAGGGAGTCCGCAGCTCGTGAGAGAGGGTCGCCAGGAACTCGTCCTTGGTGCGGTTGGCCTCCTCGGCCTGCTTGCGCGCCTGCTGCTCCAGCACCAGGAGACGGGCGCGCTCCTGCTCCGCCCACTCGCGCACCCGGATCTCCCGCTTGAGGTCCTCGTTGGCCACCGAGAGCTGGGCTGTGCGCTGCGCGACCAGCACCTCCAGCTCGTCGTACATGCGGCGCAGGGCGGCGTTGGCCTCGGCCAGCTCGGCCGTGCGCTCCTCCACCTTGCGGCGGAGGGCCACCTTCTCGATGGCATTCTGCACCGCGTGCTGGAGCCGGTCAGGGGTGACGCTCCCTTTCAGCAGATAGTCCTGGGCGCCGCTCTTCATGGCTTCCACGGCCACCGCCTCGCTCCCCTGCCCGGTGAGCACGATCACCGGCACCAGCGCCTCCGCCGGCAGCCGGGTGAGGAATTCCAGGCCGTCGACGTCGGGCAGCCGGTAGTCGAGCAGCAGGCAGTCGGGGCTCCGCTCGCGCGCCATGGCGAGCCCCTCCTCCCCGGTCTCGGCCTCCAGGAGCTCGTAGGCGTGCTCGCGGTCCTGGGCGAGCAGCCGCCGGTAGAGCTCCCGGTCCTCGGGGCTGTCGTCGACGATCAGCAGGCGGATCGGCGCTTCATTCATTGGGTCACTGCGCCGGTCACTGCGCCTTCGGCAGGATCACGACCTCGAACCAGTAGTCGTTGAGCCGCTCGATCGCTCGCATGAAGCCGTCGAGGTCGACCGGCTTCTGGATGTAGCTGCTGGCGCCCGCCTGGTAGCAGGCCTTGACGTCGCGGTCGTCGCTGGAGGTGGTGAGCACGATGACGGGGATGTGCTTCAACTGGGGGGCGGCCTTGATCTCGGCCAGCACCTCGCGGCCGTC
>DASXJP010000523.1:0-5271 GCA_036497345.1 Thermoanaerobaculia bacterium | reverse complement strand
GCCCTGTTCCGAAGACCGCCCACACCCAGGGCGGCCACACCGGGCCGCCCCTACGAAAACCCACCCTCCGCGCTGCCTTTTTCCCCTCTCCCGGTGAGGGAGGGGGGGAGGGGACGGGAGAGGGGCTAGGGGGTGAGGGTTTGGGTGGGCTATGGCCTTTCCCCCCATCTCCTGTACAATGCGCTCCAAACCATGGATCTTGATCGTCTCCTGAAGTTCATGACGGACAAAGGGGCGTCGGACCTTCATCTGAAGCCGACCCGTCCGCCCTTGCTGCGCATCAACGGCCGGCTGCTGCCCATCGAGGCGCCGCCGTTGAAGCCCGACGAGCTCACCGAGATGCTGATGGCCATCCTCTCCCCGCGGCAGAAGACCAAGCTGGAGGAGCGGATGTCGGTCGACACCGGCTACGGCGTGCGGGGGCTCGCCCGCTTCCGCTGCAACATGTACATGCAGCGGGGGAACATCGCCGCCTGCTTCCGGCGCATCCCCTACCAGATCAAGAGCATCGAGGACCTCGATCTGCCGCCCGTTCTGCTCGAATTCTGCGATCTGCCGATGGGCCTGGTGCTGATCACCGGTCCCACGGGGAGCGGCAAGTCGACCTCGCTGGCGGCGATGATCCGCTACATCACCACCCACCGCCCGGTGCACGTGATCACCATCGAGGACCCGATGGAGTTCCTGTTCACGGACGACGTGGCGTCGATCTCCCAGCGCGAGGTGGGCACCGACACCGGCGCCTTCTCCGAGGCCCTGCGCAACGCCATGCGGCAGGACCCGGACGTCATCATGGTGGGCGAGATGCGCGATCCGGAGACGGTCTCCACCGTGATCACCGCCGCCGAGACCGGCCACCTGGTCTTCTCGACCCTGCACACCAACAGCGCGCCGCAGACGGTGGACCGCATCCTCGACACCTTCCCGGCCGACCAGCAGCCGCAGATCCGGGCCCAGCTCGCGCAGATCCTCAAGGGGGTCGTCTCGATGAAGCTGGTCGAGCGCGCGGACGGCCAGGGGCGGGCGGCGACGCTGGAGATCATGCGCGCCTCTCCGAAGATCGCGAAGATGATCGAGGAGGGGGAGATCAGCCAGATCCACGAGGAGATGGAGTCCTCCGTGGGCTACTACCGCATGCAGTCGACCAACCAGTCGCTGCTGGCGCTGCTGGTCCACGGCACGATCACCTACGCCGAGGCGATGCGCCAGTCGCCCGATCCGGAAGACCTGTCCCTCAAGCTCCGCAAGATGTTCCCGATGATCGAGGAGAAGGGAGGCGAGTTGAGCCCCGTCACGTCGGATTTTTCGCAGATCGTCGAGCTCCAGCAGTTCAAGCGGCTGTATGAGGAGCAGGAAGAGAAGATCAAGCTCAAGCTGGCCGAGAAGGACGAGCAGATCGTCGCCGTCCAGCAGGCGGTCCGCCAGCGCGACCAGCAGCTCGAGGATCTCCAGGGCAAGCTGCAGGAGGCCGCCGCGGAGCGCGAGCGCCTGCGCGGCGACTACACCCGCCTGCGCCAGGAGGCCCAGGAGAAGATCGACAAGCTGATGGAGCGCATCAAGGAGCTCAACCAGCGCCTCATGGGCGACGCCGGCACCACCGGTCCCCAGCGGACGGGGATCTTCCGGTAGGAAAGAGCACGGACACACGGACGACCACGGACCGACACGGACGAGCCCGCCGCCCGCCCTGAGTGTCCGTGAAAGTCCGTGTCAGTCCGTGCTCGTCCGTGTTCTTTCCTCCAGCAACCCCACCGCCTCCTCCCGCGTGCGTACCTTGCCGTCCACCTGGGCCTGGAGCACCGCCGCCAACGCTTTTCCCACCTCCGGCCCCGGGGGGACCCCCAGCAGCTCCCGCACCTCGCCGCCGGTGAGCAGGCGCGGGGGATCGAAGAGCGCCTCCCCTTCCCGGCGGGCGAGGTCCAGGAGAGCGGAGAGCAGGGAGCGCCAGCGCTCCAGGGCGGCGCGGCCCGCGGCGCGCGCTCCCAGGGAGGCCACGGCCGTGGCCCAGAGCGGACCGGCGCGATGGAGGAAGCGGCGCTGGCCGAGGCCGCTCGCGGGGAGCTCCTCCCAGCCGAGGAGGAGAGCGATCTTCGCGGCCTCCTGGCGGGTGAGGTACCCCGCGCCCTGGAACAGCTCCAGGCAGTGGAGCGGCCCGCGGCCGTCCAGGGTGGGCAGATGGGCGAACGACGCGGCCAGACGGGCCGCGGGGGCGTCCACGCTCTCCGCGACGGCGGTGTCGATCTCCCGCATCTCGCGCACGCGCTCGGGGAGCGCCTCGAGCTCGGCGATGGCTCCCCCCGGCTTGCCGGGCTCGCCGGGCCGCCCCAGCCAGAGGCCGGGGTAGGCGTCGAGCGCCACCAGCAGGGCCAGCCCGCGGTGGGCCTCGGGGTGGGCGAAGAGGATCGCCAGCTCCTCGCGCACCCTTTCGGCGGCCATGCGGGCGAGGCCGGGCGTGGAGGCGCGGGCCAGCATCAGGGTCTGGGGATCGGCGGCGAAGCCGGGGAGGCGGAGCAGCAGGCGGGGGAGGCGCAGCACGCGCAGCGGATCGCCCGTGAAGCTCTCCCGCGTGGTGGCCCGCAGCAGGCGCCGTTCGAGGTCGGCGAGGCCGCCGAACGGATCGCTCAGCTCGCCGCTCCGCGCGTCGAGCGCGAAGGCGTTGACGGTGAAGTCCCGCCGCGCGAGATCCTGGTGGAGCGGGGTCCCCTCGCGGTCCCAGAGATCGACCGTCACGCCCTCGCCGACCAGCCGGTAGGCGGCGAATTCCTTGCCACCCAGCAAGACCAGCCGGGCCGGCAGCGCCGCCGCCAGCCGCTGGGCGATCTCCCGGCCCCCTCCCGAGACGACCGCGTCCACGTCGTGGCTGGGCAGCCCCAGGGCGCGGTCGCGGAGAATGCCGCCCACGAGATGGCATTCGGCCGGGCCGCAGGCCTCCAGCAGCGCGCGCACCGCGGGCAGGTGGACGAGGAGGCGAAACGTGCGCGCGGTCACCGGTTCATTCTAATCGGGTGTTATCCTCAAGGGGTGAAGCTGCGCGCGGCGGCGGCCCTCTTCGTGATCGGTGCCCTCGGCTTTGGCCTCGCGGCCGGCGCGCAGGAGGAGCCCCGCATCGAAGGAGAGACGATCGACGTCTCCCTCTCCACGGTGGTGGTGCGGGTGGTCGACACCTGGGGGGCGCCGATCCTGGACCTGAAGCCGGAGGACTTCCGCGTCCGGGCCGGCAAGCGGGAGATCCCCGTGGCCGCCGTGGACTGGATCTCCGGCGAAGAGCCTCCGCCGCCCGTGCCCGCCGCGCCGCCGGAGGCCGAAACGGAGGCTCCGCCCGCCGCTCCCCGGCCCGCCAACCTGGTGGTGTTCTTCGTCCAGGCCGATCTCAATCCCACGCGCATCAGCGGCCAGCTCCGCCTCAGGCTTCACACCCGCGGCCTCCTGGACACGCTGCCGCAGGCGGACCGCGTGGCGGTGGTCTCCTACGACTCGCATCTCAAGCTGCGGCAGGACTTCACCCAGGACCACGAGAAGGTCTACGCGGCCCTCGACCGCTCCATGCTGTACAACCCCGAGGATGAGGTCGCGCCCGAGGGCTCTGAATCCCTCGCCGCCCATTTCGATGTCGAGGCGGCCCGCCAGGCGGCCTCGCCGGAGCGGGCCCTGGAGCTCACGGCCCGGGCGCTCGAGCCGTTCCCGGGCGAGAAGACGCTGATCTTCCTCGGCTGGGGGCTCGGCCGCTTCGACGGCGGCGGCGTGAGCATGATCCCCGCCTACCGTCCGGCCGTGCGGGCCCTGGCCGCCGCGCACGCCTCCGTCTTCGTGCTCGACGTCACCAGCGCGGACGCTCATTCGCTGGAGGTGGGCCTCCAGAACGTGGCCGAAGCCACGGGAGGGGTCTACCTCCGGACCTTCCGCTTCCCGGGTCTCGCCACCCAGATCCTGGCGAAGGCGATCTCCGGCTACTATGTGATCACCCTCGACAAGGCGGAGCTCGACCGTGTGAAGGGCCCGCTGCAGATCGAGCTGCGCGACGGGCGGCGGGGGACGGTGATCGCGCGGCCGGTGACGGTGCGCTGATCTCCCTCACTATCCATTTGCCTCCCGCCCCATTCCGGGGCTAAGATTCCACTTGAAGGCCATGGCACTAACCCACGAAGATGTAAGGAAAATCGCCACCCTGGCCCGGCTCCGTTTCGCTCCGGAGGACGAGGAGCGCTTCGCCGGCCAGCTCGCCAAGATCGTCGACTACATCGACCAGCTCCAGAGCTTCGAAGGGGAGGCTCCCGCCGCGGACGTGCCGGGCGTGCGGGAGATGGAGGACGTCCCCCACGAGTGCCTCCCCCGCGAGCGGTTCCTCGCCAACGCTCCAGCCTCCATGGACGGCTTCCTCCTGGTGCCGGAGGTGAAGGGGGGCGGCGGTGAGCCTTAACCTCTGGGAGTTCTCCGTCGAGGAGACCGCCGCCCGGGTGCGCCGCCGGGAGGTGTCCGCCGCCGAGGTGCTGGAGGCCTGCCTCGCCCGCACCGCCCAGGTCGAGCCGCTGATCGGCGCCTACCTGGAGATCTTCGAAGGGGAGTCCCGCGCGCGGGCCGCCGAGATCGACCGCCGGATCGCCGCGGGGGAGGACGTCGGGCCCCTCGCCGGCGTGCCGGTGGCGCTCAAGGACAACCTCAGCATCGAAGGGCGCGCCGTCACCTGCGCCTCCCGCATCCTGGCCGGCTACGTGTCTCCGTACACCGCCACCGCCGTCGAGCGGCTTTTCGACGCCGGGGCCGTGCCGGTGGGGCGGGCCAACATGGACGAGCTCGCCATGGGCTCGTCCTGCGAGAATTCGGCGTTCCAGAAGACCCGCAACCCGTGGGACCTCGCCACGGTGCCCGGCGGCTCCAGCGGCGGCCCGGCCGCGGCGGTGGCCGCGGGGAGCGTCCCCCTCTCGCTCGGATCGGACACCGGCGGCTCGATCCGCCAGCCGGCCGCCCTCTGCGGCGTCGTGGGGGTGAAGCCCACCTACGGCCGCGTCTCCCGGTACGGCCTGGTGGCCTTCGCCTCCTCGCTCGATCAGATCGGCCCCTTCGCGCGCAATGTGCGCGACGCCGCCCTGGGGCTCCAGGTGATCGCCGGCGCCGATCCCAACGACGCGACCTGCTCCACCGAGCCGGTCGCCGACTATCTGGCGGGGATCGAGGAGGGGATCGCCGGCCTCAAGATCGGGGTGATCCGCGAGATCGATCCCTCCCGTCTGGGCGGCGACGTGGCCGCCAACTGGCGCGCGTCGCTCGACCACC
>DASXJP010000522.1:0-13109 GCA_036497345.1 Thermoanaerobaculia bacterium | reverse complement strand
CGCGGAGCTCTTGCAGAAGAAGCCGGCGGGAAGAGGATTCTGGCCAAAGTCGACGTAGGTGGTCCCATTGTCCCGGGTGGTGAAGACGTCGATACCACGCTGGATCGTGGTCTCCGCGGCAAGCAGCGGGAGACCGGCCATGATCGAGGCCACGAGCATCAAAAGAACGATTCTCTTTCTCATGCAAACCTCCTTGTCCACAAGGACAATAAGCGCCGGAGCACGCATGCCCGCGATGCGGCGGCGCGACGAGCCATTCACCTGGATCCCGGTAGATTCCGGCGAGCTCAGAAGCAGTGCAGATCTACCTACAGTGAAAGGTGTTCTCTAAGCACTTAAGCGAGCCTTCTGGTGAAATCGCCGCTGGAAGCCCGCGGGGCTCACGGCTCCGTATACGCCTGCCCGCCCTGATACAGGTCGATCCTGCTCCGGAACCGCTCCTCGGCCGCCTGCTGGTCCTCGGGCGAGAGGTCGGTTTCCTTCTCCAGCAGGGAGAGCGCCTCCGTCTCGGTGTCGACGGCTTTCTTGAACTGGCCGTCGCGGGCGAGGGCGGCCGCCAGGGTGTCCAGCGTCTGATAGTCGTGGAGCTGGGCCACCGCCTTCTCGGCGTAGTCCACCGCCTTCTTCCCGTCCTGGAATCTGGGGTCCTTGGCGGTGGCGTAATTCCAGGCGAGGCTGTTCTGGCCGGAGAGGAGCCCGGCGTCGGCCGCCTCCTTCAGCGCCGCCATGCCCTGCTCGTAATTCCCCGCCTGGATCTGCGACATCCCCTTGGTATAGGCCGCCACGGTCCCGTCGAGCTTCGATCCCGTCCGCACCCAGGCCGATTGCGCCTGGCCGCCCTGCTTGAGCCACATCCGGTCGCCGTCGATCTCGGCCTGCAGCTCGGCATCCGGATCCGTGCCATACCGGACCTGGAGGATGCCTCCAGGGCGCTCGCTCCAGGAGCAGAACCGCCTTTCCCCTCCCTCCAGGGACTTGCAGGAGCCGTCCGCGAGGAAGTCGGCGACCTCCTGGTTGTAGCCCATCGCCCCCAGGCCTTTCCAGGAGCCCACGAGCTCGCGGCCCGAATTGCCGCAGGCCAGCAGGAAGGCGGCGCCGAGGGCCAGGGCGGTGAGATGCCAGATCCGAAATTCCTTTCCAAGCATCACGAATCCTTTTTGAGACCTTGGATCACCGCCCGCGCAGCAGGTCGAGCAGCTGACGGCCATCCATGGCGGAGCCGTCGGCCATGCGCGGGAAGGGGATTAGGTTGATCAGGCCGACGGCGATCCCGAACCCGATGAAGGTCCGCAGGAAGGTGTCCCAGAATCCGGACTCGCTGGTGGGCCAGCCCAGGACGTCGAGAGCCAGCGCGGCGGTCAGCAGATTGGCCAGCGAGCCGGCGGCCACCACCCAGAGGTCCTTCCCGCGGGTCCGCCGCACCGGGACATAGACGGCCAGACCGCCGAAGAGCATCATCCAGGAGCGGCTCAGGGCGACGCGGGGCCGGGGACCGTCGACCTCGACGAGCAGCGGCCCGGCGGACAGCCAGAGCGGCCGGTATCCCACCGCGCCGGCGGCGGAGAGATGCCCGATCTCGTGGCAGACCACCTGGGCCAGCATCGCCAGCGGTATCATCAGGACCGCGAGGCTCCGCCAACCCTCCCGGGGCAGACCCGCGAGCACCAGCAGGCAGAAGAAGGCCCCCAGCACGGCCAGACAGAGCCATGATCTGAAGGCGGGGAGCCGGCGCTCGGCGGCCTGCCAGAAGCGGCGGCTCCACGGCCGGCCCGTGATCCCGCGCCCCAGGAGATCGACCCCATAGGTGCCGACCACCAGCGTGATCACGATCAGGAGCAGCACGCCGGCCCATTCGAAGGACCGCGCCTCGCGTATTCCGAAGACGACCAGGGCCATCAGACCGAGCCCGAAGGCGGCGAAGAGGAGGCCGACCAGAAACGCGGCGATCCGCACCGGCACGCTGAGCCGCTCGTCCTCCGTGCTGGCGGTGAGAGCGCTCGCTTTCTTCTTGCGTTCGGCCAGAGCGAACCGCCCGCGATCGAAACGCAGGACGTACCTGGAACCAGGGTCTTCCTTCAGTGCCTTCATGCTCCACCTGAGACGGGAGATCTACCGCAGACGATATCACCCGAGATCCAGGCGGGGCAACGACTCGATGGCGCGGACAAACGCGGCGACCGCCCCCCGCAGGAGGACCGACAGCTCCGGGTCCACGGCGATAGCGGCCGGATCGAAGGCCTTGCCGAGCAGCGGCACGGCGATCGAAGCCTCCTCGACGATGTGGCCGGACATCGTCCGGATCGTCTCCCGCAGCGACGCCTGCGCGTGCGTGGCCCGCGGCGAGGCGTTGAGGAGAGCGACCGGTTTATCAATGAATTCCTCTCCACCGACCAGCCAGTCCAGCAGGTTCTTCAACGCGCCCGGCACCCCGTGGGCGTACTCGGGGACCGCGAAGAGCAGGCCGCCGGCCTCCCGGACCCGGACCCGCAGCTCGGTCACCGCGGGCGGCTCCGCGTCCTCCAGATCGGGATTGAAATGCGGCAGGCCCCCGAGACCCATATACAGGTCGATCTCGGCCTCCGCCGGCGCCAGGAGAGCCGCGGCGCGCAGGAGCGCGGTGTTCGTGGAGGCGGCCCGCAGACTGCCGGAGATGGCGAGGATCTTCATGACCGGGGGAGCCTACTATGGTGTGCAGAGACGTCTCCCTCTCCCCGCCCCGCCAAGCGGGAAAAGCCCTGGCGTACCCAACCAACGGGCACGTCTTTCCCTTCAATTGTCAAAGAGCCCGGGAAAAGGGCGGCACATCGGCCTGTGGGCTCAGTCCCTCCGGCCCGGCAGCCTTTTCCCTCCTTCAGCGACTGCGAGTAACAGCATACTACCCATTGCATAACAGGCACAAGTTATTCTCCCGGATCTTTCCCCCGAGACTGCCGCCAAGGAGCTCCCAGCCAGCCCAAAAGACCTTTTCTCCTGGGGAAATGGGCTTTCCCTACAGGAAAGGGCTTTTCAGCCGGGCCCACGCTACGAATGGCATATTTTTGCGGAAGGGGCTAGACAGGAGGCCCGGGTTATCCGTATCATATGGCATACTTCGAGCAGACCACCCAGGGACGACAGACTTCAAAGAGGCTTGAAACCCGACGGACCCGAGCCGGATAGGCCGGAGCGGGGACGGTAAACCAACGATTGGGATCCGGGATCGGGATAATCCCCCCAATCACATCGCAAGGAGAAGGATCATGGCTACGAAGGGAAGCACTGTACCCGAACGGATCGCGCGGTGGAAGGTGATCTCCGCCGGTCTCAAACCGCTGCTCGGCACCATGCCGCACCTGGCGGACCTGCACGGGCAGCTCGAGCAGGTCATCGCCCAGTCCGAGGAGTTGGACGCCCGCGCCGAGGCCCTCAAGGCCGAAAGCCGGGCGGTCAACGCCAACCGCGAGGCGCTCGCCAAGTCCGGCGACGACCTCCGGGGGCGCCTCGGCGCCTCGCTGCAGACCACCTACGGCTTCAAGAACGAGAAGCTGATCGAGTTCGGCCTCAAGCCCCGCAAGGCGCGAGGCCGCGACAAGCAGCCGCGGCTCAAGAAGACGCAGGGCGGCACCACACCGGCCGACACGACGCCGGAGACGCCCAAGGCTCCGGCCGGGCCGCCGGCGACGAAACCGGCCTAGACGCGGTTTGAACCCTTGTCCCATGCTCAGGGGCGGCCCTCGGGCCGCCCCCCTTTTCGAACGGATTTCACGGACTGTGATCGGATCGCGGCCCGAGGTGTCTGCAATCTTCCTCAGGGCCTGGGTTTGCCGTTCTTTGACAACTGAATCCTTTGAATCCTTCCACCATTCCGCGGGGGCGGATACCGGCCCGCCTCCGCGGCCCTCCTTAGCTTACAGCCGTGCTCTTGCTCATTCGGTACACAGAGCTAAGCTGCCGGCTGATCCCGCCTGCGTCAGGTAGATCTCTCGGTCGATGCCATAACGTAGCATCTCCCGCCCGAGATGATTGATGCGATCGAGGAGCTTCTCTCCAATGCGCTCGGCAACGCGGATGGACGCTCGGTTCTCGGGATGGATGAGGCTGATGACGCGCTCCCGCTTCCAGGTCGTGAAGGCATGGGCGAGCGCTTCCCGGGCGGCTTCGGTCGCGTACCCATGGCCCCAGTGCTGGCGGGCCAGAGCCCAGGCGAGCTCGAGGCCCGGCCAGCCCTCCGGCTCTGAGAACCCAACAAGCCCAAGGAACGCACCGCTCTCTTTGTGCTCTACCGCCCACGTGCCGGTGCCCCAGACCTGCCAGTGGCCGATCATGAAGGCCATATGCCGGGAGGATCGGCCCCGGTCCCACGGCTCTCCCCCGGCGCCCACCAGATACCGCAAGACCTCGGGGTCCGCTCTCAAGGTGGCGTAGTCATCGAGGTCACTGCCGCGAAACGGCCGCAGCAGGAGACGCTCGGTTTCAAGAGTCGGGACTTGGACGGTCTCCATCGAGCTTTCCTCCCTCTGGGCAGCATCCGGGCGAAGCAGTAGCTTGTCCCTCGGGACCTACACTGCGTCCCACGGGGGCACCTCCACGAGCAACGACGCTCGTGCGGCTAGGACTGTCCCTGAAAGGGAGAAGCCCTATGCTTCGTCTCGTTCTCGTCTTGCTCTACTTGTTCGCGTCTTCCTCGACAGCTCCCCACGCCAAACAGGGTGGCAGTGCAGACCCCCTCGGCCTCACCCCGCCGCCGCAGACTGACGGCGGTAGCGGCGCAGATCCTCTCGGCTAGCTCTTCTTCTGGAGCCGCAGTAGTTGCGGCTCCGCTCTTTTTCCCTATACTAAGAACGCCGTGCTTCACCTTTCGCTAACTTCCGGCACGCTTCCGCTTGTCTTGAAGAGGTGTTTGAAATGTTTGAAGAGGCTCACGAGAAACTTGAGGGCTTGCGCAGGGTGTTCGCTGGTGAGGCGTCCTCTGTCGAAGTGGAGCGGGTTGTGGCTCACCTGACGGGCTGCCGCGAGTGCTGGCTTCTTGCCGCCCGTGCGCTCGCCACTCAAAAGGCGCGCGGTCTGATCGCTGTCCAAGGCCACTTACAGCTGATAGTCGATCTCCAGGAAATGGAACAGGCGAGACTGTTGGAGCGATTGGAGGCACAGGCTCTCTGGGTTGGGCTACGGCCCCTCGCTCCCAAGGCCAGACGAGACAAAGTACGTCTCTCGCGGACGCTCCATACCCTGGGCTTCCTTGACGTGCTCCTCGAAGAAGGTGCATTGGCTACCCCCTCAGAAAGCGAGGAGATCTTCTACCTTGCCGTGCTCGTTGCAGGGCAGCTTCCGTCTTCGACGTTCTCCGCCGAATCGAAAAACGATCTATGTGCCGAATGCTTTGCCGAGCTTGCGAATGCCCGGAGACGGCTGGCGAAGTGGCCTGCGGTCCGCGATGCGCTCAAAAAGGGACATGACTGCGCCGAGCGGGGCTCACAGAGAGGCATCATTGAGGGAAAGATGCTGTGCGTGGAAGGAGCGCTTGAAGACGATCTCGGCAACATTGAGGAAGCCACACGACTGCTGCGCACGGCAGCAGGTCTCTTTGAGGTAGCCGCAGAGCCATTTCTCAGAAGTAGGACGCTCACACAGCTTGCCTACGTCCTCGTCGATTCCGATCCCGCCGAGAGCCTCAGGATTGTGGGACAGGCGCTGGCGCTTATTCCGGACAATAACCCTAGACTTCTCTGGTTCGCGGAAACCATTAAGATCGACTGCTTGATCGGCATCGGCGCACCACAGGAAGCCCTGCTACGATTCAACGCCCTCAAGGGGTTGCACGAACAATTCAGCGAGCCGTTCATCCAACTGAGACGGCAATTCAACGCCGGCCGCATTCTCGAGCACCTTGGGCGGCCACGAAAGGCAGAGGCTCTCTTTCAAGAGGTTATCGCAGGGGACCTTGAGCACGGGTTGATCAAGAATTTCTTCATGGATCTTGTGTACTTGTTTGGCTTCTATCTTCGACAAGGACAAACGTCTGACGCTATCGCCGTGTGCCGTCGCGCCAGCCAAGAGCTGTCTCTTTTAGATGACGAAGAAGGGAGCAGCGAGCCTGCGCGTGAGCAGATGCGGATGGTATGGAAGAAGCTCGAGGAAGAGGTACGGAAAGGAAATGTGGAGCTTGGAGCTACCCAAGTGCTGCGGAAATATGTGAGGTCTCACTGGAGATTTCCGGCGAACGATCCCCCGTTCATTCACGAGCACACGAGCACATAGGTGGGCTCGCGGAGACGCTATTGCAGGCCCACCAACCGGTAGATCGCGATCCCCTCCTCCTCGTAAACCTTTTCCATCCGCCGCTCCGGCCCGGACCCGAACCGCTCCTCCCACCGCTCCGCGACTTTCGGGCGCACCGTCGTCCCGATGTGGAGCACGATGTGGGTGAATCCCATCTGGCGCAACAGGTCGAAGCCGTCGCCGTGCGGCACCAGCCGGATGTGATTGGCGAGGGTCGTATAGCTGTCCGCCGTGTAGCCGCTGGTGCCGTTGGCGATCGGCTTCCAGTGGAGGGTGGCGGCGTAGAGGTAACCGTTCTCCCGGGCGGCGTCGCCGCCGAAAGGCAGCTCGATTAGGGCCTTGACGTCGGGCTGGTCCCGCAGCCAGAAATACGCCCGCGGCATCTCCTCCTCGCGGGGCAGCCGCTCCCAGGCGATCCTCCGCGGCGCCAGCTCGAGGGCGAGGACGATCGCGAGCCCCGTGGCGAGGGCCAGCCGCGCCCGCGGCGCGGAGAGGCGGCGCAGCAGGTGGTCCACGCCCCGGCCGGCGAAATAGACCAGGGTGAACGAGGTGAAGGCGTAGAAGCGGGCCGGCACGCGCATCCCCGAGAGCCCGGGCACGATCCTGGCCAGTGGCACATAGACCGGAGCGAACGAGATCGCGAAGCAGAGCAATCCCGAGAGGGCGATCCCCCGGGCCCAGGGGTCCACCGGCCCCTCGCGCAGGCCGCGCAGGGCGGCGAAGGCCCCCACGCAGAAGAGGAGCGTGGGCAGGAAGCCGGCGAACAGAGCGTTCTCGGGACGATGGAAGAGCTCGGCGGAGTCGCCGAAGAGCCCGCGCAGGAGGCGGTCCGCGTCCGCGCCGAAATAAAGGTTTTGTGGGTCCGGGCTGAGATAGCTGGCCAGATGAGCGCTGTATTCCTCAATCTCCGACGCCGGCCGGGAGAGGCTCTGGGCCCGCGACACCCGCGCGTAGGGGAGGAACAGGACGGCCGCGCACACCCCCGCCACCAGCGCCACGGGCGCCAGCACCCGCAGCGAGCGGAGCGAGAGCAGGCCGCGCCCCTCCGCGATCGCCCGGCTGACGAGGATCGCCAGCATGGGGAAATGGATCATGTAGGCGAGATAGCAGCCGCCCGAGAGGTTGAGCAGGTAGAAGAGGAGGAAAAGGGCGGCCTTCTTCGCCGTGCGCTCCGCCAGCAGGCGGTTCCAGGACCAGAGGGTGAGCGGGATCCACTGGGCGATCAGGATCTGGATGTGGGCGAGCTGGCAATACCGGAACGAGGAGAACGCGTACATCGCACCGGCCAGCCCGGCGGCGATCCACGACAGCCCGCCGCGGCGGAGCACCCAGCAGACCGCCAGGGCGCTCGCCACGAACGACGAGAGGAACAGGACGTTGTAGCCAGCGATGGCGTTGGGGACGATCTTCAGGAACAGGAAGAGCTGGGCCGCCGGCCCCAGGAGGTGATCGGAGAACGCCAGGGTCCCCCGCGTGGGGTAGTAGATGTTGGCGTCCCACACGTCCGGCAGCCCGAGGCCGACCTGATGGGCCCCCCACTTGAGCACGTAGAGATTGAACAGGGGATCGCCGAGATCCGGCCCCAGGTGGTCCCCCGCGAGGCGCGGCAGCGGCCAGAAGAAGACGAGCGTGAGGGCCGAGTAGAGCAGCGTCAGGGCCAGCCACGGCAGGAGGCGCCGGGCGGGGAGGGGCGGGGGCATGGGGCGGGATTGTATCGAACCCTCACCCCTGGCCCCTCTCCCTTCCCATCGGACCGATCCGTCGGATCGGTCGGATCGGTCCGATAACGCTCATCAGGGGATCAAACTGAGGCCCTTACACCGCCGCCCCGTTCCCCGAGCTCCTCTTCTCCCCACCCTGCAGGCTGCGCCGCAGCTCGGAGCGCAGCGTCTCGGCCTTGGGGTCGGCCGGCTCCGCCGTGGCCAGGGCGCCGGTCATGTCGCTCAGCTTGCCGGAGAGGAGCAGGGCGAGCAGGTTCTCCACCAGGCTGCCGCCCCCCTTGCCGTCGCCGCTGGTCATCTGGATCTTCGGCACCACGTCGGCCTGGGACTTCTCGATCGCCTCGGCGAAGCGGCTCATCACCTGCTGCACGAGCTGGAACTGCGGACCGCCATAGGCGCGGACCTGCTCCTCCAGGGCGAGCGCCTGGGCGACGCCCACGCGGGCGGCGCGGTCGGCCTCGGACTCGCCCACCAGGCGGATCTTCTTCGCCTCGCCCTCGGCCATGATGCGCACCTTCTCCGCCTCGGCGGCGGCCAGGATCTGGATCTGCGACGCCTGCTGCTGGGCGCGGGCGTACTCGGCCTTACCCTCGTTGGACTGCACGGTGATGGCGATCTCCGACTCGGTGAGCGCCTGCTGCTGGCGCGCCCGGCTCTCGGCCTCGCGCAGCTCGCGCTCCTTGACCGCGGCGCGCTCCTGCCGGTTGTAGGTCTCCACCTGCTCCTCGGCGATCTGCCGCGAGCGGAGCTGCACCAGGATCTGCTCGATCTGCCCTCCGCCCTCACCCGACGTGGGCGTGCCGATCAGCACCTCCTGGAGCTCCAGGTTGTAGATCTCGAACTTCTCCTTCATCTGCACGCCCGAGACGTCCTGGATCTCGGCGCGGTCCTGGAGGAGCTGGATCAGCGTGCGGGTCTGGCCGACGTTCTTGAAGTAGGCGCTCACCATGGGATCGAGCGTCTGCTCGACCAGCTTCTTGACGTCGCCGAAGCGCTGGATCACCAGCGGCGCCTTGCGGTAGTCGATGTGCACCACCACCGACAGCGGCAGGCTGGGCTCGAAGGCGTCCTTGGTGATCAGGTTCACCTCGGAGAGGTTCTCGTCGAGCTTGTGGGCCCCGGTCTCGGTGCGGCTCCACTTCAGGATGAAGTTGGTGGTCGGCACGATGATCACCTTGCCGGCGTAGGTGTTGAACGCGTACTTGCCGGGCAGCAGCGGCTCGCTCCACACGCCGCGCTCCCCCACCGTCACCAGCTCGCCGTGCTTGTATTCCTTGCCGGAGAGGTCGCGGCCGGCGTCACCGGTATAGGAGACGACCACGCCCACGGTGCCCACCTCGACGACCGTCTTGGGCACCAGCTCCTCGGTGGCGAACAGACGGTTGATGTAGTAGGTGCCCTCGACGAGCACCTGGAGCTGACGGCCGCGCTGGCCGCCGGCGAGCAGGAACTTGTCCGCGTCCTGGAAGCTGTTGTGGTACGTCTGGGCCTGCGCCGGGTCGTTGCCCACCAGCGGCGCGATGATCTCCCCCGAGGGCACGGCCGGACCGTCGTGCACGGTGACGATGGCGATGCGGTCCTCGGCGCCGCGCAGGACCACCGGCCGGTAGCCGTCGCGCTCGCCGATGAGCTGGCCCATCTTGGCGAACACCGCCTCCTCGCTGCGGTCGAGCGGCAGATAGTAGAGGTGGTCGCGGGTGAGCACCACGAACAGCGCCAGGTTGAAGGCATAGGTGCCCTCGCGCAGGATCATCCGCTGCGGGCCCTTCTGGCCGCCGCCGCGCAGGAAGGCCGCGGCGTCCTGGAAGTCGTGGGCGCGCAGGTTCGAGGCGAGCGTCTGCGTCGGCGGCAGCGGCTGGCCGTCGCGGGCGAAGATGTAGCCGATCTCCCCCTGCGGGATGGTCACCAGCGACATCTTGTGGACGCGGAACTGGAACGGCGTGAGGGGATGCCAGCCGCCGCGCAGCACGTTCGGCTGGAAGCCGGCCTCCCCTTCGAGCGCGATCAGGCCGGAGCGGACGGACCCCTTGCCGCTGACCAGCTTCTCCACCACCCCGATCCGGTTGTTGGGGATGTAGACCAGCCAGCTTTTGATCCCGATGAGCAGGATGATGCCGACGACGAAGGCGACGACGTAGAAGAGGGACATGGTGTTCTCCAGTATCAGTATCTTCGGATGTTGGTTTGGATCGGCGGTCTGGATTCTCCCGGCTGGCCTCCATGGCGACGCCCCGCCGACAGCGGCTCGAGGGGACCAGGGTTTGTCCGGGGGTTGGCTATAGGTACGTTCAGGATACAGGAAAGTTTGCTCTCTCCTGCCTGTAAGTGACCGGGGCGGGGGGAACGTTTCGGGAGGGAGAATCCGTCACCCTGGATGGCCGTAGGGGCGGCCCTGCGTGGCCGCCCTGGGTGGGGGCTGGTGCGGTTGGAATCCCCCGCCCAGGGCGGCCACACAGGGCCGCCCCTACGGAACACCTGCCATTTCAACGCTGATGGCGAATCAGTACCAGCCGTTCCCCTCCGGGTTGATCAGCGTCAGGCGCAGGCTCTGCCGGGCGGCCGCGGCCCAGCGGGCGGGATCGCCGTCATAGGGAACGACGGCGTAGTGGATGACTCCCGCCGCCGCGTGGACGTGGTTGTGGTAGGCCAGGTAGTCCTTCTCCGTGGCCCTGGGCCCCAGGGTCGAGCCGAGGCCCGGCGCCAGGAAGACCACGTAGACCGTGTTGGCGTCGAGGGGGTCCGCGCCGCCCAGCAGCCCGTCCAGGCGGGTCTGGATCTCGAGATCGGAGATGCTGGTCCCACGGAGCGGATCTCCCGTGAGGTCCTCGAGCGGCTGGCCGCTGAGCTCCCACGGCTTGACCCCATAGGGGGAGAGGGACTTGGCGGCCGGGCCGCCCTGGCTCCGCAGGGCGCTCATCACCGCGGCCTCCTTCTGCCGGTTTTCCTGCTTGCGCCAGCCGCTGCCGAGGAACACCGCCTGCACGGTGGGCTGGGAGACCACCGGACCGCCGTGGTATTTGGCCTCCTGGGAGGGGACCGCCCGGCGGGGGACGATCTGGGCCCGGCCGCCGTCGTCGTCGAAGACGACCGTGCCCCTGGGGGCGTGTTCCAGCACGGCCGGCGCGGACGCCTGGGGCTTCTCGGCGGCCCGGGACGCGGCGCCGCCCGTCAAGGTGAGAGCCAGCGTGGCGAGAATGAATGCTCTGCTCATGGTTCTATTCCCCTTGGCTACTGCACGTTGAGAGCGAAATCGTCGACGACGAAGGACGTCTGCTTCTGCGAATCCTCGGTGCCCACCAGGTAGATCTGGATCGTCTGGCCGATGTAGGCCGAGAGGTCGAACGTCTTCTGAGCATACCCCGTGTTGTGATCCAGATTGGAGTAGGTGGCCAGCGTCTTCAGCACCGTGCCGGACGAATTGCGCACCTGCACCGTCAGCTTGTCATACTGGGTCGTGGTGGTGGTCTCGGCCGTGTCGATGTGCAGCCAGAAGGTCAAGGTCGCCGTGGTGTGCGACGAGAAGATCGCGACCTGCTGGAGGATCGAGTCGGTGTGGGTCGTGCCGTAGCCGTCGAGCCACGCCTTCCACGAGCCGCCGTGCGCCGGCTCCGAGGACGAGGTGTTGATCACGCCCGAGCTCGCCGTCCACGAGGTGTTCCCCGACTCGAAGCCCGGATTGGCCAGGATCTGGCTCCCACCTCCGCCGCCGGAGCCGATGGTCAGCGTGAGCGGCGCCGTATGGGTCTTGCCGCCGCCGGTGCCGGTGATCGTCAGGTTATAGGTCCCCGCCGCCGCCGTGCCCGTGGAGATGTTGAGCGTCGACGAGCCCGAGCCCGGCGCCGCGATCGACGTCGGGCTGAACGTCCCCGAGGCGCCCGCGGGCAGCCCCGAGACGGAGAGCGCGACCGCCGAGTTGAACCCGCCGCTCACCGTCGTGGAGACCGTCGCGCTGCCGTTGCTCCCGGAGGCGATCGTCAGCGCGGACGGCGAGACGGAGAGCGAGAAATCCGGCGAGGTGGTGGGGTTGAAGACGATGCTCAGCACGGGGTGGATCTCGATGCCGTTCGGCGCCACGCCCGTCTGACCGTGCAGGAAGTCGAACATGCCGACGCCGGTGATCTGCACCGGGATGTTGGCGGTCTGGAAGCTGCCCGTGGGCGTATACCTGGAGTTGAACGTGTTGCGGGCGCTGGTGATCTTCGACAGGAACGGGCTGCTGGAGCCCACGCAGGCGGGCAGCGGGATCTCCGCGATCAAGGTGTTGCCGGAAGCGTCGGAGAGCACCAGGTGATAATCGGAATCGCTCTCCAGCTTGTACTCGACGAGGGTGGCGTTGAGCACCCACACCGTCGTCTCGTAGGGAGACACGCGGTTGTTGGCGGGGATCGGATTGGGCGCGGGCCAGCCCCGCATGGTGACGATGGTGTTGGACGTGGAGGAGGAGAGATTGACCTTGCCGACGTCCGCGTCGGTGCCCGTCTTCACGGACCAGCGTTCGACACCGCAGCTCTGGGCCAACAGATCAGGGGGTGCGAGGGAGGCGATCAGCAGGAATGCAAAGGCAGACACGACTCGACGGACGCTGACATTCATAGTTCCTCCTGGTAAAGAAAAACAAGAATCCGCAGACGACCCGAGAGACTTCTACAAAAACAGGTACGCCAGGCAGGAAAGATGAGTCTGGACCAAGACGAAATTAAAAAAAATTAACAATTGGCATGTAGATACAACATTGGGCGGCCTTGGAGCCGGCATTTAATGCCGAGAAACGCTATGTCGCGGCGGAGGATGCTCTTGCAGGGGCCGCCTGGCCCGCTGACAAGGGGTCACGTCAAGTAGGATTCCTCGTATGGCAGGAGCTTCCCAAGAGGCGGCATGGAATCCGATTGCGCGGCACCCAGGACCAGGGTAATGGCTAGGGTCCCTCAGATGGACTGATTCAGGTCCTTGACAAAATGTCCGAGAAGCTTCATCCTGAGATAATAAACTGAGGAGAAAAGGATGAACAAAGGACAGGTGACACAGCGTAGGGTGTTGGCCCGGCAAGTGGCCACCGAGCTCCCGGAGAGCTCTCTTGCCATGGTGGGCCAAGAGGGAGGTCGGCCGGTGAATCAGTTCTTTAGCACCTGC
>DASXJP010000521.1:0-16096 GCA_036497345.1 Thermoanaerobaculia bacterium | reverse complement strand
CGGTGAGATCCAGCTTGCGCGCGGCCTTGTCCCGCGCGGGCTTCACCGGGATGAAGGATAGACGGGCGTCGACCGCGAGCGGCGCCAGGAAGTGCCCGCCCCCGTCCGAGGTGCGATAGATACGCATCGTCGTCTCACGCTGCTTGCCCGCGAGCGTGACGTAGACGTGGAACGAGCCGCAGGCCGTCTTGAGCGGGGAGATGCTCACCAGCGAGAGGGCCCGGAACTGAATGCGCGTCACGGCGGTGCCGCTGGCGTCGAAGACGGCGTCGTCGAGCCGCTCGATGACCGTATCGGCACTGTGGAGCTGGCCGGGAGCTCCGGTCTCGAGCGGCAGCCCCTTGAAGGCCACACGGCCGGTAAAGGCCGCGGAGCTCTTGCAGAAAAAGCCGGCGGGGATGGGGCTCTGGGCGAAATCGTAAAACGTCGTGCCGTTGGCGGTGGTGGTGAAGGTGTCGATACCGCGGTGGATCACGGTATCGGCGGCCAAGGGCGAAACGACGGCCAGGAATGCAACCGTAAGCGTGGACAACAGGATTGCTCTGCTTCTCACGGACACCTCCTTGTCAGGATGACGGTTAAGTACGTACTAGGCGCGGCCTCTACTTTTCAAGGTGCTCGCCGGTTGCTTACGCGCGATTTGGGAGCGGAGCTGAAAAACGAGGGCCTGTTCCCCTGCAAGAGATCCGGTGAAGAAGGGTCCGCTCGCAGGTCAGGAGCGGACCCCGGGACGGCCGCGCCTTTCTTCTAAGGACACAGGTTGGGATAGCAGACGGTGAGCCCGCCCGTGCAGTGCTGCTCTCCGTCGTCGGAAACGACGTGGCAGACCGGAGGCTCGCACTCTTCGCAACCCCCCGCCTTTGCCACCCGGGCGCCCGGCTTCCAGCCCGGCCAGAAATTCGCGCTGCCGAACACGAGGGTGTCAGGGATCAGGTCGCCGTTGGTGTCCACGAGGACGGTGCCGACCCGCTTGGTCGCCGCGCCGCCCGTCGTGCTCCACGGAATGGGGTTGGCCGGGAAGGTGAAGCTGCCGGTGAGATCCAGCTTGCGCGCGGCCTTGTCCCGCGAAGGCTTCACCGGGATGAAGGACAGACGGGCGTCGACCGCGAGCGGCGCCAGGAAGTGCCCGCCGCCATCCGAGGTGCGGATGATGCGCATCGTGGTCTCACGCTGCTTGCCCGCGAGCGTGACATATACGTGGAAAGAGCCACAGGCCGTCTTGACGGGGGAGACGCTCACCAGGGAGAGGGCCCGGAGCTGGATGCGCGTCACGGCGGTGCCGGTCGAATCGAAGACGGCATCGTCGAGCCGCTCGATGACCGTGTCGGCGCCGTGGAGCTGGCCGGGGGCTCCGGTCTCGAGCGGCAGGCCCTTGAAGATCACGCGACCGGTGAAAGCCGCGGAGCTCTTGCAGAAGAAGCCGGCGGGGATGGGGCTCTGGGCGAAGTCGTAGAACGTCCTGCCGTTGGCGGTGGTGGTGAAGGTGTCGATGCCGCGGTGGATCACGGCATCGGCGGCGGCCAGAGGGGAAACGGCGACGAGAAGCGCGACAGCGAAAGCTGCTAACACGATTCCTCGATGTCTCACGCAAACCTCCTTTGTCTGGACGACAGTTTGAAACCGGCGCGGCCTGCATCAATTACTGGTGCCGGGCAATTGCTGAAGCGAGCAGGACCGTGCCCTGGACGGGCTGCGCGAGACGGTGACGGGACGCTCAGCCGAGACGGTTTCTGAGCCGCTCGAGCTCCGCCTTGAGTCGAGATACTTCCTGTTCTGCTCTAAGACGTCCTTCTCTGGAATCCAGCAGCCGTTCTCCCGTCGCCGCGTCGAAGAGGTGCAGGGACCGGCCCTCTGGCGCCACCCGGAACCGGATGCCGGTCGTCGCCGAAAGGAGACCCCCTTCGGAATCGGGCGGGATGGGCTGATACCGCCCCGCCGCGTCCAGGTGGTAACCGGTCAGGCGACAGGAGGGGTACGGGGGGTCGAGGATCAGGTACTCCGCGATCCCCGCGCGCTCGTAGATCCGAACCTTCTCGTCATGATCCGCGCTCTGGTGCTCCGGCTCGTCGGAGACCACCTCGATGACGAGGGCCGGCCGGGTGCCTTCCTTACGGAGGTCGAAGCTCCTGCGGAAACGGGTCTTGTCGCGGACGCCCGGGATCACGGCGACGTCCGGCGACGGGTTCGGCAACCCCCGGATCCTCCAGATCATCTTGAGGTCGCAGGAGACGAAGACGTCGGGACGCGGCTCGTAACGCCAGGACAGGATGTCCCACAGCTCGTGCACCACCGCGACATGCCAACTGTTCTGGGTCACGTGATCCCCCAACTGGGGATCGAGCAGATCCGCGGCGGTGAGCGGCTCTTGCCGAAGCTCGGTCCGGCCGTCGGGTAGGCGGACAGAGCGGAAGCGGAAGCCAAGACGGAGAGGATCTTCGTCCGGGATCATGGAGCAAATTTACGTACTTATGTGCCAAGGCGCAAGAGGTGTCTTCTGAAAGCTCCGCCGGGAATTCCCCCCGATCCCGCCGCGTTTTCGTCCTCCGGGACCACCCCTGGTCCCTCCCCTCTGCTAGGATGACCGGCCCTATGGATAGCATCTCCGTCCGCGGTGCGCGCGAGCACAACCTGAAGAACATCAACCTGGAGATCCCCCGCAACAAGCTGGTGGTCATCACCGGCGTGTCGGGGTCCGGAAAGTCGTCGCTGGCTTTCGATACCTTATTCGCCGAGGGACAGCGGCGTTACGTCGAGTCGCTCTCCTCCTACGCCCGGCAGTTCCTCCAGCAGATGGAGAAGCCGGACGTCGACGCCATCGAGGGGCTCTCCCCCGCCATCTCCATCGAGCAGAAGTCGGTCTCCAAGAACCCCCGCTCGACCGTGGGCACGGTGACCGAGATCCACGACTACATGCGGCTCCTCTATGCCTCGGTCGGTGTCCCCCACTGCCCCAACTGCGGCGCCACCATCCGCCCGCAGACCGTGCAGCAGATGGTCGACCGCGTCCTCGAGCTGCCCGAGGGGACCCGCCTGGTCATCTACGCCCCCTATGTGCGCGGCAAGAAGGGGGAGTACAAGAAGCAGCTCCAGCAGATGGCCCGCGAGGGGTTCCTGCGCGCCCGCATCGACGGCCAGATGGTCGAGCTGGCGGGCGAGCCTCCCAACCTCGACAAGCAGAAGAAGCACTCGATCGACATCGTGATCGACCGCATCGTGGTCAAGCCGGGGATCGAGAAGCGCCTCGCCGACTCGATCGAGACCGCCCTCAAGGTGGCCGGCGGCCTGGTGGTGCTGGCGCCCCAAATCGGGGATCAATTCGCGGGCGAGGAGACGCTCTCCCAGAATTACTCCTGCTCCGAGTGCGGCACCAGCCTCACCGAGATCACCCCGCGCCTCTTCTCGTTCAACAGCCCCTACGGCGCCTGCCCGACCTGCTCCGGCCTCGGCACGCTGATGGGCGTCGATCCCGAGAAGATCGTGCCGGACCCCGAGCGCTCCATCCTCGCCGGCGCCGTCGCCCCCTGGCCCGAGGGGTCGAAGTCGTGGCGTCTGAAGATGGTCGACACGCTCTCCAAGGCGATGGGGTTCTCGCTCTCCACCCCGTGGAAGAAGCTGCCGGCCGAGGCGCGCAAGGTGATCCTCCACGGCAGCGGCGACGAGGAGATCTCCTTCAGCCTCACCGGCAAGAAGTCGAGCTACTCCTGGACCGGCAAGTTCGAGGGGGTCATCACCATGCTCGCACGGCGCTACAAGGAGACTGAATCGCCGGCCATCCGCACCGAGATCGAGAAATACATGTCGGTCCACCCCTGCCCGACCTGCGAGGGGCGGCGGCTGCGGCCGGAGGCGCTGTCGGTGAGGGTGCACGGCCGGGCGATCGACGAGCTGTCGCGCCAGTCCGTCTCCGACCTCCGCGCCTGGATGGGCACCCTGCCGCTCGACAAGCGCGAGCGCGCCATCGCCGAGAAGGTGGTGACCGAGATCCAGGACCGCCTCTCCTTCCTCGACGACGTCGGCGTCGGCTACCTGACGCTCGACCGCTCCTCCGCCACCCTCTCGGGCGGCGAGAGCCAGCGCATCCGCCTCGCCACCCAGATCGGCAGCAAGCTGATGGGCGTGCTCTACGTGCTCGACGAGCCCTCGATCGGCCTCCACCAGCGGGACAACGCCCGCCTGCTCGCCACCCTGCAAGGCATGCGCGACCTGGGCAACTCGGTGCTGGTGGTCGAGCACGACGAGGAGACGATCCGCGCCGCCGACTGGGTGATCGACCTGGGGCCCGGCGCCGGCGTGCACGGCGGCGAGGTGGTGGCCGAGGGGACCCCCGAGCAGATCGCCAAGGCTCCACAGTCGCTCACCGGCAAGTACCTCACCGGCGCGCTCGAGGTGCCGGTGCCCGCCGAGCGGCGCGAGGGGCGCGGCGAGCTCGTCATCGAGGGGGCGCGGCAGAACAATCTCAAGGGGCTGGACATCGAGTTCCCCATCGGCGTGTTCACGGTCGTCACCGGCGTCTCGGGCTCGGGCAAGAGCACGCTGGTGAATGACATCCTGCACAAGGCCCTGGCGCGCCACTTCTACCGGGCGACCGACCGCCCCGGGGACCACGAGCGCATCGTGGGGCTGGAGCAGCTCGACAAGGTGATCGCCATCGATCAGAGCCCCATCGGCCGCACGCCGCGCTCGAACCCGGCGACCTACACCAACGTCTTCAATCCCATCCGGAATCTGATGGCGATGACCCCCGAGGCGCGCATGCGCGGCTACGGGCCGGGGCGGTTCAGCTTCAACGTCCCCGGCGGGCGCTGCGAGGCCTGCAAGGGGGACGGGCAGATCAAGATCGAGATGCACTTCCTGCCCGACATCTACGTCACCTGCGAGGTCTGCGGCGGCAAGCGCTACGACCGCGAGACGCTCGCCGTGCGCTACAAGGGGCTGAACATCGCCGAGATCCTCGACCTGCCGGTGGAGCAGGCGTACGAATTCTTCCGCAACATCCCCTCGGTCGAGCGCATCCTGGAGACGCTCAACGAGGTGGGGCTCGGCTACATCCGTCTCGGCCAGCCGGCGACCACCCTCTCGGGCGGCGAGGCGCAGCGGGTGAAGCTCTCGCGCGAGCTGTGCAAGCGCTCGACCGGCCGCACTCTCTATCTGCTGGACGAGCCCACGACCGGCCTCCATTTCGACGACGTCGGCAAGCTCCTCAAGCTCCTGCACCGGCTGGTCGACCTGGGGAACACGGTGGTGGTGATCGAGCACAACCTGGACGTCATCAAGACCGCCGACTGGGTGATCGATCTCGGTCCCGAGGGCGGGGCCGGCGGCGGCCAGCTCCTCGCGGTGGGGACGCCGGAGGAGGTGGCCGCGATCCAGGACAGCTACACCGGCCGCTACTTGCGGCAGGTGCTGCCGGCGCCCAAGGTGAAGCGGCGGGCCGGGGGACGGCGGTAGGCCCGGGCCGCCCGGGGATCAATACCCGGGCGGACCGATCAGTTTTTTACTGTGGCTCGTTCTCGAAGAACCACTGCTGGTTGGTTCCGGAGCCGCAGTCCCAGACCTGCACCTTGGTCCCGTTCTGATTGATCGTTCCGAGGTCGGCGTCGAGGCAGCGGCCGCTCGCCTGGTTCACCATCCGATTGCTGCCGTCATAGAACCATTTTTGACTGGACGCGCCCGTGCAGGTGACCAGCGGCACGCCGGTGCCGTTGGTGCCGGCGCCGTCGTCGAGGCAGCCGGTCGGAGAGTTGCCGACGATCTGGCCGTTCTTGGGGTTGTAGAACCACTGCTGATAGACCGAGGTGGAGCAGGGCCAGAGCTGCGCGTTCGCAACGGTCCCGGAGTCCAGACAACGCGTACTGGCGCCGTTGTAGACGTGACCGGAATAGAACTGGGGAAGGGCCTGCAGGCGGCGGGCGGCCACCATGCTCAGCGCTCCGATCGCCAGGACCAGAGTGAGGATGAAAAGGGCTTGGCGCTTGGTACGATTGATCACGACGTTTCTCCTTTCGAATGATGCCCCTACTTGAATCATCAAGGGCTCCCTCAACAGGAAAAACGGTACTCCCCCTGCTTTTATGAGTCAATCATCTAACGACATAAAAGCAACATCCTGATAAATCGGGAGCAATATTCTGATAATCGCGGGGAAAAAGCGATTCATCAGGATGGGCTGGAAGGGGCGGACCGGGTTGGTCCGCCCTTTTCTCATTCGCCCGGAGACGAGTCGCTCACCGCCGGCGGCGGCGGTGCCAGGAGCCGCAGGGCGGGGTCTCCCAGCAGGACGTAGAGGCGCGGCAGGTCCGGATTGCCGCCGAGGGCGCGGAAATCGGCGATGGCGCGCAGCAGGCGGTCGCCGAGCCGCGCGTCGGCCGCGTGGTAGAAGCGCTCGGCCAGCAGCTTCGCCTCGCCGTTGGCGGAGAGGCCCGTGGGACCCCACACCGCCGCGGCGCCGCCCCCGCCGCTCTTCGCCAGCTCCTCGCCCAGGGACGGGATGCCCGGCACCTCGAAGCGGTTGATGGTGCAGGTCATGGCCGTCAGCACCGGCAGCCGCGCGCCGTTGGCCAGGTCCGGCACGTCGGCGCTGGTGAGCAGGCCTCCCGCGGACATCCGGTCGAGGGCGCCGTGCCCCATGTAGTTGATGAAGGCCGTGCCGTTGCCGATGTCGCCCAGGAGCTGCGCGCGGGCGTCGGCCAGCGGAGTCGCGGTGAGGTCGATGCGGCTCACCGCGTAGACCGGAGAGAGCTGGCCGGCCACCTCGTCGCTGTCCGCCGCGAAGTCGGCTCCGCGGTCGACGGCGTCGGACGCCATCACCGCCGTGCCCGTCCAACTGGCCGGCGCGGCGCTCTCGTAGGCGGTGAGCTTGGCCGTATAGGCGTCGAGCTCGGCCGCCGAGAGCACCGGGATGCGCCCCACCGCCACCTCGGGGAGGCCGTCGCCGTCCACGTCGCCCAACTGGTTGTCGGACGGGAAGAGCCCGCTGTCGGTCTGGATCATCAGCGGCGGCAGGAGGTCGTCCCCGAAGCCGAGGAGGTTGCGGTAGTCGTAGGTCCCCGCGCCGGCGAGCGCCACGTAGCGGGGGCCCTGGCTCCACTGTGTGTGGGCGTAGGTGAGGAAGGCCTGGATGGCGCGCGGATTGGAGACGCCGCCGTTGAAGGTGTCCATGACCTGGTCGAGATCGGCCACGATCGCCGCCATCCCCTGCGCCCGCCGCGTGTCGGCCAGCCGCTCGGCGGCGTCGCGCAGAGCGGCGGGAGCGATCACCACGTAGTCGGCGCGGTTGGCGGTCGAGAGCAGTGACGACGCGCTCCAGCCCCGGACCGCGGCCGGCGCCGCGAGGGCGGCCGGACCGGCGGCCACGTACCTGCCCGCGGCCGCGGGGACGAAGCTGACCTGGGAGCCGCCGGCGCCGTCCGGGCCGGCCGCCGCGCCCGCGATCCAGCGCGGATGGAGGGGATCCTGGACGTCGATCAGCCGCACGTTGGGATTGCTGAAGCCGCCCACCGACACCCGCGGATTCCCGCCCGCCGTGAACGTCAGGGAGTCGCCGGCCGCGCGGAAGAGCCGCGGATAGGAGAGGTCGAAGGAGCCCACGTACCAGATGCTGTAGGGGGCGCCGCCGCCGGTGGTGGCGGTGATGTCCACCTGGTTGCCGCTCTGGTGCAGGAGGCCGGCCGGCACGCTGAAGACCGCCTGCTGGGGGGTGATCCCCGTCCAGCTCGTCTGGCCGAGCGGCGTGCCGTTGAGCGACACCTGGGCCTGGTGCTCCCCCGTGAAGCCGCTCGCCGTGGCCCCCTGGAGGTCGACCGCGAGCGTGCCGGCGGCGGTCGCGGGCGCCGCCAGCCCCGGCGCGTCCAGCGTGAAGGTGCGGTGGCCGTAGGTGGGATCGTCTCCTTGCAGGAACTCCCAGAACCAGTAGTCGGAATTGGGATCGGGCGAGATCACCGTCGCCGCGAAGAGGTCCTTCTCGACGTGGCGCGTCTCGGGGAAGCTGCCGCCGGCGGTGGGTGCCGCGGTGCCCGCGGGCACCGCCTGCATGAGCAGCCCCGCGCCCTTGACCAGCCGGTAGGCGCTGGAATCGGTATAGGGGCTGTCCGGCGCCTGGCCGTAGAAGAAGAGCCCCTGGGCCTTGGCCGAGCTCCCGGCGAGATCCGGATACCAGGCGACCTGCTGGCCCGCCTGGGTGAGGCTGACCTTCCCCTGGGCGATCGCCTTGACGGCTTCATCCGGCTTCAGGCCGAGCCAGCTTCCGACGCTGGCGGCGGAGAGATAGTAGAGCCCGGTCTGGCTCACGGAGAGATGGACGCCGTCCGGGAATCCCGTGGTGGCGGCCGCCTTGAGCGCCAGGGGCTGCGTGGCGTCCCCCTTCCGGGTGGGCGGATGGGCGCCGCGCTCGTAGGCCGTCTGGCTCTTCCGTGGATCGCGGCGGCTCCAGTCCACCTGGGCGGCGAACGGGCCGTAGGTGTGGCGCGCGCCGCCGGCCTCGACCTCGACCAGCCGGTAGAGCTGCGGCTCATTGGGGGAGGCCTCCGGGTTCACGAAGCGGTAGGTGCCCCCCTGCGGCGCGTGGAGGAGACCGGCGAGCAGCTCGCGGTTGACCCGCTCCCAGCGTTTCGCCGCGCCGTTCCAGCGCTGCACGTAGAAGCCCGCCGTGCCCGCCTCCGAGGCGGTCTGCCATTCGAGGAGCACGCCGCCGCCGTCCGCCGGCGAGACGTGGAACCCCGAGACCACCACCTCGGTGAGCAAACCCTGGGTGACCGCCAGCTCGCAGAGCGGCCCGAAGGTGAAGGTCGCCCGCGTCTGGGTGGTGTTGCCGGTCTCGTCCACGTACTTGGCGGTGGTGCCGCCGGAGGCGGGCGTGCCGGTCACCGGGATGCGCTGGCCGGCCGAGGCCGGGGTCACGTTCACCTGATAGGTGAGGATGGTCGTGGCTCCGGCGGCCAGCGTCCCCGGGTTCCAGGTGATGTTGCCGGTGCCGCCGACCGCCGGCTGGCTGACGATCGTCCCCTGCCCCACCGCCGCGTTGCCGGCGTAGGTCGCGCCGCCGCCGGGGACGTTGGCGGTCACCAGATTGCTGCTGGAAAACGTGATCGATTGCGCGGTGGGGTTCACCACCCGCACGGTGACCTGGTATTTCGCGGTCTGCCCCACCCCCGGCGGATTGGTGCCGCTCTTGAAGGTGAGGAGCTGCTCGACGTACGGCTTCACCGGCGCCGAGCCGGCGTCGGTCGGCAGGTACGTCCGGAAGGCGTTGGTGACCGGATTGGCCGTCGGCGGATTGGCCGCCGCCGCGGAATTGGCGAAATAGACGTCGGTGTAGTTGCCGTTGACGACGCCGCCGACCGTGTAGGTGTCGATCGTAATGCTCCCCGTCCAGATGCCGTACTCGGTGGCGAGCTGGTCGGAGGTCCAGCGGTTGATCGTGTTGCGGGCCCAGGTGTTGTTGGTCGACAGGCTGGCGCTGCTGAAGGTCTGGGAGAAAGCGCCCGTCCGGCTGCTGACGGCGATCGAGCCCACAGTGCCTTCGTTGCTGTCGTAGTCGAAATCGTTGCTGGAGGCCGTGCAGCCGTACGTCACGTAGGGATAGAGCGTATAGCTGCGCGAGCCGGAGCCGCTGGCCGGCGGATTGACGCCGAGCTGGACGATCGAGTCGATATAGACCGGCAGCTCCGTGCCCCCGGAGCCGGAATTGCCGTCGTGCGCCCGGATGCCGATGGCGTTGATGTCGGTGGGCTGGTTGTTCCCCGTGCAGGTGGTGCCGCTCAGGGCCACCCGCAGCTCCCAGTGGCCGACGGCGCGGTTCTGGGCCGTGGTGCTGCTGAGCACCGTGTTCCAGGCGTTGTCGGTACAGCTCGCGTCGGTGCAGGTGAGGGTGGCGGCCGTGGAGTTGTCCGGACGGATCAAGGTGTAGGTCGCCGTGGTGTTGAACAGCGAGCCGCCGTCCCGGTCGCGGTCCCTGCCGGCGGTGCCCTCCGCGGTTCCTCCCACGCCCACATCGGCGTCGAAGACCTCCACGGTGAGCTGTCCGATCCCCGGCGGCACCTCGATGAAATAGCGGTAGAACGTGTTGAGGCCGCCGGTCGAGGCCGTTACGTAATCGCCGTTGGCCGTCCCGGCGCAGGGGCCCTGGGGCATATGGAGCGCCGAGGTGCCGGTGGAGGCGGCCCCTAGAGGCCACGAGCCGGCGGCGAGGAGCGCGGCCAGGCCGGCGACCAGGTGCCGGCGGCGGACGGGACGCGGTGCGGGGCAGGGCAGGAAAAGATCCATTGCACACCTCGATAGGAAAGCCGGACAGGGTACGACAGCTTCCAGGATACCCCCAACCGGCTTTTCCATCAATAGCTTGCGCTATTCCGGCTGGAACATGGCGCGCGGCTCGATGCGTGTCACCTGCACCGAGGCGCCGGTGTCGGCCTTCTGGCCGGAGTAGCTGTAGGCCGCCGTGACGTCCAGGGAGAGGATCGCCGGGTCGATCTGGTTGGTGTAGTAGGAGATCATCACGTACCCCTCGACGAAACGGCCGTCCGCCTGGAAGCCCACCTGGGCCAGCGCCTGGACGATGGCGCCGCAATCCACGGTGCTGACCTGTCCCGCCTGGAGAGTCACGTTGGCGAGCCCCACGCTCTGCATCCCCGCCACGCGCGCCGACTGGAAGAGGTTGACGGTGGCGTTGGCGAGGCTGAGATTGTTGACGTTGACGATCGTGCCGTAGTTGCCCGGCTCCACGGCGCGATAGGGGGACGCCACGCGGTCCACGGTGCCGCAGAGGAACTTCACCGCGTACATCTGGACGTTGGCGGGGACCTGGGCGGCCGCAGGGGCCGCGGACAGCAGAGCGAGCAGGGGCAGCAGACGGATGAGCGGATTGCGAGCCATAGGACACCTCTCCCATAAAAGCCGCCGCGGGCTTGCGGCGGGGGTCCAAGAAAATTGCCTGGATGGGAGGATTATAGCCGCGCCTACCCGGCGACGATCTTCCGCAGCAGCGCGATGTTGTCCCGGTGGCCGGTGAGCCGCGCCGTGACCTTGCCGCGGATGGGATATCCGAGCAGGTAGAGGTCGCCGATGATGTCCAGGATCTTGTGGCGGACGAATTCGTCGGGGAAGCGCAGCTCGGTGTTGATGACGTCGTCCTCGCCCACCAGGATGAAGTTGTCGAGCCGCCCGCCGGAGCCGAGCCCCAGCTCGTTGAGCATTTTAAGATCTTTCATGAAGCCGAAGGTGCGGGCCGGAGCGATCTCCCGCTTGTAGGCCTCCTGGGACGTGAGGGTGAATTCGTAAGCCTGCTCGCCCACCGGCGGGGGGTAGCGCAGGAGATAGGAGACGGAAAACCCGTCCGCCGGCTCGATCGCCAGCACCTTCTCGCCCGTTCCGTTCACCTCGTAGCGGCGGTCGATCACCACCTCGCGCTGCGGCTCCGCCTGCTCGGCCACGCCGATCTCCTCCAGGACCTTGCAGAATTCCAGGGCCGAGCCGTCGAGGACCGGGATCTCGCCGTGCACCTTGATCAGCAGGTTGCCCACGCCATAGGCGTGGAGCGCCGAGAGGAGGTGCTCGACGGTGCGTATGCTCTCCCCTTCCCCCGCCAGCGTGGTGGCGTAGTCGGTCTCGGCCACGGCGCTCACGTGGGCCGGGATCTCGACGCCGGTGGGCAAGGTCACGAAATGGATGCCGCTGTTCTCGGGCAGCGGCTGGAGGACCATACCGGTGCGCTGGCCCGAGTGCAGCCCCAGGCCGTAGACCACGGTCGAATGGCGGAGGGTCCGCTGATTGCGCCCCGTCTCGGCGAGGAGGGGGAGGTCCGGAGCGGCGGTGAAGCGGCGCTCGGCCTCGCCGCGGTCGCGCCGCGGCTCGGGGGCGACCTGGGCCGCTCCCGCCTGGAGGGTGCGCTTGTATTCGAGGGCGCCGGCCGCGGCGTCGACCGCCCGCTTGTAGGAGAGGGGCTTCTCCAGGTAGTCGTAGGCCCCCATCTTGATCGCCTTCACGGCGGTCGAGGTGGTGCCGTGGCCGGACATCATCACCACGGCGGCCGTGGGATCGGTCTCGCGCAGGGCCTGCAGGGTCTCCAGGCCGTCCCGGTCGGCCAGCCAGATGTCGAGGAAGACGACGGCGGGCCGCCTCTCCTCGTAGAGGGTCAGCGCGCTCTCGCCGCTGGTGGTGGTCAGGGTCGAATATCCCTCGTCCGACAGGATGCCCCCCAGCGTGGAGAGGATCCCCGGCTCGTCGTCAACGATCAGAATCAGCTCGCTCATGCTTCAGTCTCCGGCGGGTAGGATAGCAGGGAGAAAGTGTATTAGTGGTGTGATACACTGACAGGCACGGACGAACAAGGACTCGCAAGGACCGACACGGACGGGCCGTGCTCGTCCGTGCGGTCCGTGTAAGTCCGCGCGGTCCGCCTAAAGGAGATTCCCATGCCGCGCTCTGCCCTTCTCGGCCTCCTGGCCTTGCTCTCCCCCGCTCTCTCCTGGGCGGAGCCCCCTCTCGACCCCGCGCTGCTGGCCGGAATGGCGGCGCGCTCGATCGGGCCGGCGGGGATGAGCGGCAAGGTCACCGCCGTCGAGGGGGTGGAGGCCGATCCGAACGTCCTCTACGTGGGCGGCGCCGCGGGCGGGGTCTGGAAGACGGTCAACGGCGGCACCACCTGGGAGCCCCTGTTCGACGGAAAACCCGACGACCAGCCGGCGCTGTCGATCGGCGCCATCGCCGTGTTCCAGGCCAATCCGGAGATCGTCTGGGTGGGCACGGGCGAGGGGGACATCCACGTCTCCGCCTCCTCGGGGGACGGCGTCTACCGCTCGCTCGATCGCGGCCGGACGTGGAGCCATCTGGGGCTCGGCGGCACGGAGCACGTCGCCCGCATCGTCCTCCACCCCACCAATCCGGAGGTGGCCTGGGTGGCGGCCCTGGGACCGAGCTACCGGGAGAGCCCCGAGCGCGGCGTCTTCAAGACCGAGGACGGCGGCCGGACCTGGACGAAGGTCCTCTCCGTGGACGCGAGGACCGGCGCGGCCGACTTGGGCGTCGATCCCCGCAACCCCGGCAAGCTCTACGCCGCCATGTGGGAGCACCGCCGGTGGCCCTGGTTTTTCCGCTCCGGGGGCCCGGGCACCGGGCTCTACGTCTCGCTCGACGGGGGGAGGACCTGGGCGCGGCGCATGGCGGCGGACGGCCTCCCCGCGGGGGAGCTCGGGCGCATCAAGCTCGCCGTCTCCCGCTCCAACCCCGAGGTGGTCTACGCCATGGTGGAGGCGAAGGTGAGCGCGCTGCTGCGCTCGGACGACGGCGGCGCCAGCTTCCGCGCGGCAGCATCAGGCCGAGAGCGGTGGCCTGACGCCCGACGTGGGAGACGGCGAAAACTTCACCACCATCGTCGCCATCGCCCCGTCCCCCCTGAAGCCGGGCCTGCTCTGGGTGGGGACCGACGACGGCCGGCTCCACGTCACCCGCGACGGCGGCGGTGCCTGGACCAGCGTCGAGGCCCATCTGCCGGCGGGCCACGGCGCCTGGGTGGCGATGATCCGCCCCTCGCGCTTCGACCCCGCCTCCGCCTTCGTGGTCCTCGACGACCACCGCCGGGGCGACGAGACGCCGTACGTCTTGCGCACGGACGATTTCGGCGCCACCTGGAGGAGCCTCGCCTCCCCGGACCTCCGCGGCCACACCCTCTCCCTGGAGCAGGATCCGGTGGACCGCGACCTCCTCTTCCTCGGCACCTCCCGGGGCCTCTGGATCTCGCTCGACGGCGGCCGGCGCTGGATGCCCTGGCGGAACGGCATCCCCGCCGTGCCGGTCACGGACCTCGCCGTCCACCCCCGCGACCACGACCTGGTGATCGCCACCTTCGGCCGCGGCCTCTACGTCCTGGACGACGTCGGGCCGTTGCGCGGTCTCAACGCCGCCCTGCTGGCCGAGCCGCTCCACCTCTTCGCGATCCCGGACGCCCGCCAGCACTGGCTGCGCGCCGGCACCCGAGGCCATGGCGCCGACATCTTCCATGGCGAGAGCCGCCCCTACGGCGCGCTCCTCACCGTGGCGTCCGCTGAAGGGGGCAGGGCCGAGATCCAGGTTCAGGACGCCGCGGGGACGGTCGTCCGCGTCTTCCACACGTCGCTCGATCCGGGGGTCAACCGCCTTACCTGGGGGCTGGAGCGCAACGCGTTCAAGCTCTCGCCGCGCGGCGCCGGCCAGCCGCCCCGGCCGCCGGACCCGCCGGGCCCCGAGGTGCCGCCGGGCACCTACACGGTCACCGTGAAGCTGGAGGGGCACGAGGCCCGGGGCACCGTGCGCGTCCTCCCCGATCCCCGCGCGAAGAATACCGAAGCGGATTGGCAGGCCCGCTGGGCGGCCGTCCTGCGCGCCGGCCATCTCCAGGACGTGGGCATCAGCGCCGTCGAGCGCCTGCGCGGGACCCGCGCCGACCTCGAGACCGTCACCGCGAAGATCCGCTCCGACGCGCCTTCGGATGCCCGGCCGTCCCTCCTCCAGGCAGCCAACGATCTGCGGACGAAGGTCGACGCCCTGGAGGCGCGCCTCCGCGTCGCTCCCGAGATGCCGATCGGGCTCTCCCGCGAGGGCCTGGTGATGGAGGAGGTCTGGGCCCCCGGGGACAACCTCCAGACCTCCATGGACCCGCCCACTCCTGCCCAGCTCGCCTTGTTCGACCGGGCGGAGAAGGCCCTCGATGCTTATCTGGCCGATCTCAACCGCTTCTACGCGGAGGACGTGGAGGCCTTCCGGAAGCGGATCGCCGCGGCGGGGCTGGAGCTGATGCCGGGGGTGGCGCCGCTACAGATCCTTGAAAAGTAGAATCAGCCTGGACGCAGCCAACGAAATCAGATAATCTGATTCGGAGGTCGAACGCTTATGAGCTCCAAACCGTCCGTCACCGAAGTCGCTAGAAATTTCGCGGAGTACATCAACCGCGTCGCTTATGGCGGAGAGCGCTTCGTCTTGATGCGCGGCGGGAAGGCCGTCGCCGAGCTGGTGCCCGTCCCTGCCGGCAGACCCCTCCGCGAGCTCCCGGAGCTGCTGGCTTCCCTCCCCCACCTCTCCGAGGAGGAAGCCGAGAGCTTCGAGAAGGATCTCGCGGCTGCGCGGGCTGAGCTCAATCGACTTCCGGTCCGGGATCCATGGGAGTCCTGATCGACACGAGCGTCCTCATCCGGCATGAGCGGGGGGCGCCTCGACCTGGAAAAAAGGTTGGCGGACCGGGGAGAGGAGGGGTTCTTTCTTTCCGTGGTCACCGCCAGCGAGCTTCTGCACGGGATCTACCGCGCCGGAGACCCAGCGATCCGTACAAAGCGGTCCGCGTTCGTCGAGGCGGTGATCGCGCGATTTCCACTTCTCGAAGTCGATCTGGCGACCGCGAGGGTCCATGCCCAGATCGGAGCGGACCTCAAAATGTCGGGGACTCTGATCGGTCCGAACGACCTCTGGCTCGCGGCCGCCTGCATCGCCCGCGGCCTGAGAATCGCCACTGCAAACGTAGAGGAATTCAATCGGGTGCCGGGCCTCCGTGTCGAAGCCTGGCTGAGCTGACGCCTACCCCCCCACCCGTCCGGACAGCCCCAAAGTCCCCCCGAAGACGCGCGCCCGCCCACCCTGCCGGGCGTGGGTGACCCTTTCATTGCTTCATACAGTGGAGCTGTCCATGCGGCTCCGCCGCAACCGCAGCACGCTCCCAGGAGGTGCACCATGTCAAAGCTCTTCAAGATCGCCGCGGTGATCGCCGTGACGATGCTCGTCATTCTTCTCGCCACGCCCACCGCGCAGGCCAACCAGTGCAAGCCCATCAAGATCGCCCTCGCCACCCCGTGCTTCCAGACCCAGTTGGCGCCCTTCGTGGGCTCCAAGATGTATGACGTCACGATGGAGGTCACCCCGGAAGGGAACGGCCTGGTGGACGTCGGCTTCTACTTCGCGCCGAAGTGCCTGAACGACCCCATCCCCTGCCGGATCGCCACCCGGTACGTGGGTGGGACGGTCGACTGCAACACCGGGACCGCCACTTGCGACTAGCGTCCCACCTTCCAGCCACGAACGAGGGGGCCTGCGGGCCCCCTTTGCTTATTTTCCCGTCCGCCATCGAAAAGCATGTTCC
>DASXJP010000520.1:0-2045 GCA_036497345.1 Thermoanaerobaculia bacterium | reverse complement strand
TACGGGTCTGTGGGGGGCCTGGGTGGGCAACCACCCAGGCCTACCCGGCGACGCCGGAGGCCTGCGAGCATCGTGCTGAAACGGACTGGGACGTCTCTACCCCCCTTCGCCAAGGTAGGAGCCCCTCACCCTCCCCAACCTTGACAAAGCCCGCCTAAAGCTTTCCCCCCCTCTCCTCGTCCCGAGGAATGGAAAAATCCTCCCACCTGTTCTATGATTTGAGTGCCGGCAACTCAAACCTGTTGGAGGCCGGCCGGCCGTCGAAGTCGGAGGGAGACGATCTCTTGGAATACAAGGACTACTACGCGACCCTGGGCGTCAAGAAGGAGGCGGCCCAGGACGACATCCAGAAGGCGTACCGGAAGCTGGCGCGGAAGTTCCACCCGGACGTCAACAAGGATCCGCAGGCCGAGGTCAAGTTCAAGGAGATCGGCGAGGCCTACGAGGTCCTGAAGGACCCGGACAAGCGGAAGAGGTACGACCAGCTCGGGGCCAACTGGAACCGGATGGGCGGGGGTCAGGGCGGCCCGCCTCCGGGATGGGAGGGGGTCCACTTCGACTTCGGCCAGGGGGGCGGGGGGTTCGGCGGCGCCGGCGGCGCGGGGTTCAGCGACTTCTTCGAGATGCTCTTCGGCGGCGCGGGGGGCCGGCGGCGCGGGGGCGCGGCCGGCTTTGGAGGACAGGGAGCCGGCTTCGGCAACATCCCCCAGGCGGGGGGCGACTCCGAGGCGACGATCACCCTGGCGGTCGAGGAGGCGGTCCGCGGCGGCTCGCGGGAGATCGCCATCTCGGACCCGAATACGGGGCAGCGCAAGACGCTGACGATCAAGATCCCCGAGGGGGTGCGCTCGGGCCAGAGGATCCGCCTGTCCGGACAGGGCTCGCAGGGCTTCGGCGGCGGACCGGCGGGCGATCTGTTCCTGAAGATCGAGATCGCGCCCGATCCGCGCTACCGGGTCGAGGGGTCGGACATCCTGACCCACGTCCCGGTCCATCCGCCGGTGGCCGCGCTGGGCGGCGAGGCGGACGTCGAGACCCCCACCGGCACGCTGCGGGTGAAGATCCCGGCGGGCTCCTCCTCCGGCCGCAAGATCCGGCTGCGGGGGCGCGGACTCTCGCAATCCGGCGGCGGCAAGGGGGACCTGCTGGCGGAGATCCGCATCGTGATCCCCGAAAACCTCACCGACCGCGAGCGCGAGCTCTACCGGCAGCTCGCGGAGGTGGCGGCCGAGGGAGAGGTGGAGGCTTGAGGATGGTTTTGCCAACGGTCCCAACATGGAATTCAAAACCGGAGGCAGTGAGGGCATAACGCTATGGATATCAACAAACTGACCCAGAAATCCCAGGAGGCGCTGCAGAGCGCCCAGACCAAGGCCCTGCGCTACGGTCACCAGGAGGTCGATGGAGAGCATCTTCTCCTCACGCTCCTGGAGCAGCCCGAGGGCCTCGTTCCCCGTCTGCTCGCCCGCATGGAGGCGCCCACCGAGGCGCTCAAGGCCGAGGTCGAGCGCGAGCTGTCGCGCCGTCCCAAGGTCTCAGGCCCCGGCGCCGAGGCGGGCAAGATCTATCTCACCCAGCGGCTGCAGCAGATCCTGATCCGGGCCGAGGACGAGGCCAAGCGGCTCAAGGACGAGTACGTCTCCGTCGAGCACCTGCTCCTCGCCATGGTCGAGGAAGGGTCCGCTTCGCCGCTCGGCCGCCTGCTGACGCAATTCGGCATCACCCGCGACCGCGTCCTCGGCGCGCTCACGGCGGTGCGGGGCAACCAGCGGGTGACCAGCGCCATGCCGGAGGTCGCCTATGAGGCGCTGGAGAAGTACGGCGTCGACCTGGTGTCCGAGGCGCGGCGCAACAAGCTCGATCCGGTGATCGGCCGCGACGCCGAGATCCGGCGCGTGGTCCGCATCCTGTCGCGGAAGACCAAGAACAACCCGGTGCTGATCGGCGAGCCGGGCGTGGGCAAGACGGCCATCGTCGAGGGTCTCGCGCAGCGCATCGTGCGCGGCGACGTCCCCGAGTGGCTGAAGGACCGCGCCATCTTCTCG
>DASXJP010000519.1:0-12500 GCA_036497345.1 Thermoanaerobaculia bacterium | reverse complement strand
TCGATGATGTTCTCGATCTCATCTTGCCAGAGAGCTCCCGGGGGGAGCTCCCTTTCATCGAGCCAGGCATGGAGGCCGAGGCGCTCCAGAACGTCCGCGATCTCCCGCACCGCGGGCTTGTCCCTGCTGTTGTGGCTCAGGAAGACGTCGAAGGCGACTTTCTCGTCCGGCAAGGGCTCCTCCTGGAACGGATGGCCCTTAGTGTATCAGCGGCTGCGGAAATAGGGCTGCCACCCGCCCCCGCGTACGGATGGCAGCCGAGGAGGGACAGCCAGGAGGACGGGCCCGGATTCGTCCTCCTGACTGGGCTTCAAATGTCAATGAACCGCAACGGCCTCTTCGGGATGATCCTGCGAGCGAGCGTTTCGAGGCGTTCTGGTATACGGAGGAGGTGGGGGGGAGCGTTGAGGCGGGGGCCGCCCCGACATGGAGCCTGCCGTTTCTGGGATTGACGAGAGCCGGCCGGATCTTGGGCTGTTCGCCTTTCGGCGTGCGCCGCTCGCCCCGAATCCGGAGCACCCGCCTTTCAAGGCGGATGACTCGCCTTTCGGGGCGGATCGTTCGCCTCGAAGTCTGCGTCGTCCAGGATTCGGGGCGAGCCGCTCGCCCCGAATCCGGGGCGTCCGCCTTTCGGGGCGAACGGTTCGCCTTTCAAGGCGAGTGGCTCGCCTTTCGGGGCGAATGGCTTGCCTTGAAAGGCGAGCCGCTCCGGCCGGGTAGTGGAATTCTCAAGGACATACAGGACCGCAAGGACTGCAAGGACCAAAAGGACAAGAAAGAGGTCTCAGCGATTCTTTTTTCTTGTCCTTGATGTCCTTGGCGTCCTTTGGGTCCTTGCTCCGGAGGGGGGTGTGCCTACATGCCCCCCTCATCCGCCGACGGCCCATAGATGCTGGGGACCGGGACGTCGTTGAGGCGCAGGTAGACGGTGAGCTGGCCGCGGTGGTGGATGACGTGGTTCATCGAGAAGGTGCGGTGCACGGCGATCTTGGGCAGGGTGAAGATCTTGTGATCGCCCATGCGGAGCGTCCAGGGCTTGTGCCAGAGCTCGTCGCCGGCGCCGGCGAGGGCCGCCTGGGCCGCGGAGACGTTCTTGTCGAAGAGCGCCAGAAGCTCCTCGGTGGTCGCCACTTTGGCGGGGTTGTAGCCGCTGCTGAGATCGAGCTCGTCGGTGTTGATGGTCGTGGAGATCCAGCCCGGGAGCTCGGCGAGGTGGATCGCCAGGCGGCCGAGGGTCATGGATCTCGGGTGCGGCTGCCAGTCCGCCTTGTCCAGGGGCACGCGCTCGAGGGCGCGCCGGGTGTTGGACATCTCCTGGTCGAATTCGGGAAGCAGGGAGTCGCTGATGCTCATGGGAAATCTCCTCTCTTCAGTCGGGGTTTTCAGGTTTTGAGAAAACGTCGTGCCGCAGGGGCCTTGCCCATCCTATTGAAAGACCGGTCCGGCGGCAATGGGGCGGAGGTTACGATTTGAGGGCATCCGTGAACAGGGAGGTCTGGGGGCTTTCCGGGCCGGCGTAGAGGAGCCGGCCGCCGGGGAGGAGGCGGGCGTTGGGATCGAGCTCGTGAGGGTCGGCACGGCCCGGGCTCAATATATGCATGACCTGAACGCCCCGGGCAACCAGGGCGTCCGAGATCAGCCGCCGGTGGCAGCGCCAGGGGACGGCCTCGGCGCAGAGGATCGCGACCGTTTGGCCCTCAGCGCGGCGGATGAGCCCTTCAAGAGCGGCCTGGAATTCCGGCGTCTCCATGTAATCGGCGTAGCCACGGAAGGCCTCGACGCGCCAGGCGGTGTGCGGGGAATCGGGCTGGGCGGCGCGGCGTCCCCCGAGGCCGGGCTCATGGACGTATTGGAGGCCGGCTTCCGCGAGGGAGGCCGCCAGGGCGTCTCGCGAGTACTGGGGGTGCCGCCGGGAGCCGGGGAAGCGCCGGACGTCGACCAGGGTCCGCACGCCGTGCTCGGCGAGGAGGGCCAGGAGGTCCGCGATGGGGCGGGTGGAGTGGCCGACGGTGAAGACGGGCGGCATGGAGCTACTATATCGGATGGCTTCGGGCGCGAAAGCCCGGTGTGGAGACAGGTGAATTGTTGCTTCGGGTGATGACGTACAACATCCACCGTGCGATCGGGGTAGATCGCCGGTTCCGGCCGGAGCGGATCGCGACGCTCCTGCGCCACTACGATCCCGACATCGTGATGCTCCAGGAGGTGGACGAGGGGGCGCCGCGGTCGCGCGAGCTGAATCTCGCCAAGGAGCTGGCCGAGCTCGCCGGCTATCCGAGCTTCGCCCTGGGCCACAACGTCAGCCTGAAGAAGGGTCGCTACGGCAACGCGACGCTCAGCCGGTTCCCGATCCTGCGCGAGCGGAACATCGATCTGTCGGTGGAGCTGAGCTGGATCCGCCGCGGTTGCCAGCACACGACGCTGGATCTCGGCGGCAAGCTGGGAACTCTGGAGGCGTTCAATCTCCACCTGGGGCTCTCGGCGCGGGAGCGGGCCCGGCAGGTCGAGCTGTTGAAGCGTTCCGAGGAGCTGAGCAAGGTGCCGTACTCGACCCCGGTGCTGGTGGCCGGTGATTTCAACGACTGGCGCTCGCTCCTGATGCCCGTCTTTTCGAACGGCATGGGCTTTTCCTGCGCCACGGAGCGCAAGCGGGGCCCCTACCGGGTGATCCCCACCTACCCCTCGTTCTCGCCGCAGGGGGGGCTCGACCGCATCTACCACCGCGGGCCGCTGCGGCTCGTCTCCGTCCACACCTGCCGCCTCCAGGTCGCCCGCGTGGCGAGCGATCATCTGCCGGTGTTGGCGGAGTTTCAGGTGGGGTAGGGGCGGGGGAGGCCATCCGACCGATCCGACGGATCAGACCGATAACGCCTCAACGGGCGATGGGCATGGTGAGGTTCCGGGCGGGGGGAGGCTTTGTCCCCGGGCGCCTCCGGGTTTATCCTTGTCCCGTTTCCGGCCAGCGAAGAAGCTTTTTATTCCGCAGAAATTAGAAAAACACTGATGTCCCGCCCATCCGTCCTGGTCGTCGATCCGGAAGCCGTCCGCCGGAAGGAGATCTCCACCGGCCTGACGGGGTTCGGGTATGAGGTGGTCCCCACGGTGGGAGTGGAGGAGGGGATCCGGTTCGCGGAGACGCTGGGGCCCGGGGTGGTGGTGATGCCGCTGGAGTTGGCGAAGGACGGCGACGGGACGGTCGCCGAGCGTTTCGGCGCCACGGGCCGCACGGCCGAGCACACGCTGCTGCTCCTGGGGAAGACGGCGGAGGAAGGCAAGGAGCTGCCGGAGGAGGTGCTCTTCCTGCGGGCGGACGGGCTGCCTTCCGAGGATCTGGTGCGGCGCATCCACCTGGTCCTGCTCGGGCGGGAGATCGGCGTCGAGCCGGATGCGGATCTCGAGTCGCTGGTGGGGGATTTCTCGCTGATCCCGTTCCTGGAGCTGGTGCGGGCGGCGAGCCGGACGGGGGTCTCGGGGCGGATCGTCTGCGCCGGCGGCGAGGTCACGCTCGATCAGGGCGAGGTGGTCGCGGCGTCGGCGGCGCCGGCGGGTACCGCGCGGGGGATCAAGGCCTTCCTGCGGCTGAGCCCTCTCGACGCCGGACCGTTCTGGCTCTGGCTCCGCCAGCCGGCGGGCCCAGAGCGGGAGATCAAATCGCGGGAGATCCGGCAGGACGTCAAGTCGCTGGTCTTCCTGGCGCTGGAGGACCGGGTACACGACGCGCCGGACCCGCGCACCCGGGCCCGCGTGCAGCTTGGCCCCTCCTTCTTCGAGGCCCGCTTCAATCCGCGCCAGCAGGAGCTGCTGGCCGTGCTGCCCGGGTGCGTGACGGTCGGCCGCCTGCTCGACGCGCTGCCGGGCTCCACGGACGGGGAGATCGTGCGCGATCTGTTGGGTCTGCGCGAGATGGGGATCGTCACCCTGGAGGAGCCGGAGGAGCTGGTGCGGGTGGTCACCGATTCGACCTCGGACCTGCCGCCCGAGTTGGCGCGGGAGCACGGCATCCACGTCCTCCCCGTGCTGGTGCTGTTCGGCGACCGCGTCTATCACGACGGGGTGGATCTCAAGGCCAAGGAATTTTACGAGATGTTGGAGAAGGGGCCGGTCCATCCGCGCACCAATCCCACGCCGAAGGCCGATTTCCTGGACCTCTACCGCGCGCTGGCGCCGCGGAAGGACATCATCTCGGTGCACATCTCGGAGAAGCTGTCGCAGACGGTGGTGCACGCCCGCGAGGCGGCGGCGGAGGGGCTGCCGCAGTATCAGGATTTGAGAAGCGAGCAGATGCGCGGCGAGGCCGAGCGGGTGGCGCTGCGCGTGGTGGACAGCCGCAGCGCCAGCCTGGGGCTGGGGATGCTCGCCCTGTTCGCGGCCCGCATGGCCCGGCGGGGGATCGAGCCGGACGGCATCGTCGACCGCCTGGAGTCGATGCGCGACCGGCTGCGGGTGCTGTTCGCGGTGGACACGCTGGAGTACCTGGCGCGCGGCGGGCGCATCGGCAAGGCGCGGGCGATCATGGGGAACCTGCTGGGGATCAAGCCGATCCTGGGCGTGGTGGACGGCGAGATCGTGCCCATCGACCGCGTGCGCGGCGGCCGGGCGGCCCATCCGCGCCTGATCGAGCTGTTCCGCGAGCGGATCGATCCCAAAAGACCCGTGCTGGTGACGATCGCCCATGCCAAGGCCCCGGTCTGGGCGGACCGCCTGCGCGGGCTGATCGAGAAGAATTTCCAGGTCCAGGAGATCCTGATGGGCGAGATGGGCCCCGTGGTGGCCGCCAACGCCGGCCCGGGCACGGTGGGGGCGGGGATCTTCCAGCCGACGGCGGAGGAGCTGCGGTGGATCGGGCCCGGGGTGGAGGGGGGTTGAGCGGTTATTTTTTTGTCCCGCCCCGCTGACCCGGTGACACTAGACAGGTTGTGAGGAAGATACTGCCCCTGACCGGGAAGAGAATCTACGGGTCGCAAGGTGAAACGCAGGAGCTCGTCCCCGGCGTTTTTTAGTACTGCAGCTGGTTCGGTTCCCCGCGCTTGGCGCTCGTGACATCTCTGCTTTTTCGTTGCGTGCCCGCGAAAATTGGTGGTTCTGAAAAAACCCTGAGGTGATGGAGAAAGGCTGTATGACAACGATTTGGCAAGATCTGCGCGTCGGACTGCGTCAGCTCCTGAAGGACAGGAGCTTTTCCGTGGCCGCGATCCTCATCCTGACGCTCGGCATCGGAGCCACGGCCACCATCTTCACGGTCGTGAACGCCGTGCTGTTGAAGAATCTCCCCTACAAGGACCCCTCGACCCTGGTGATGCTGCAGGGGAGCTCCCGGGAGGAGGCTAAGGGGGAGACCAGGGTCTGGCCTCTCTCGCAGATGGATTTCGCGGACTGGCGCAAGCGGAGCACGGTCTATTCCGGCATGTCGATGTGGGGCACGTTCGCCTTCAACCTCCAGCAGGGCCAGCAATCGCAGCGGCTGTGGGGCGAGCTGGTCAACGACAGCTACTTTCCGCTGCTCAGGGTCAGGCCCGTGCTGGGCCGCTTCTTCACGTCCGAGGAGGACGCGCGGCCCCTGGAGCGCTACGTGGTCGTCCTCGGCTACAACCTCTGGCGGACCGCGTTCGGCGGCGACCCCAAAGTGCTGGGGCGCAAGCTGCAGATGAACGGCAAGATCTTCGAGGTCATCGGCGTGGCGCCGCCGGGATTCCGCGGGATGTCGGACATCGCCGACCTGTGGGTGCCGTCGATGCTCCCGCCGGTGATCAACTATCTGAACACGCGTACCCTCCGCTGGGCGGCCGGCGTCGGCCGTCTGAAGCCCGGCGTCACGGTGGAGCGGGCCCAGGCGGAGCTCGATCAGATCACGGAGGGGCTGGTCCGGGAGTATCCCAACTTCAACAAGGGGCTCGGCGGCACCGTGACGCCGTTCGACAAATACTGGCTTGGCGAGCTGCGCTCCGGCTTGCTCGTGCTGACTCTCGGCGCCTGTCTCCTGCTCCTCATCGCCTGCATCAGCGTCGCCAGCCTGCTACTGACCCGGGCGGTGGCCAAGCGGCGCGCCTGGGCGATCCGGCTCGCCATGGGCGCCAGCCGGCCGCGCCTGGTCCGCCAGCTTCTCACCGAGAGTCTCCTGCTCTCCCTGATCGGCGCCGCCTTCGGGCTTCTCCTCTCCCTCTGGACCACGAAGGTGCTGGTCGCCGTCAGCGGCGCTCAGTTCCCGAGCTTCGTCAAGGTCGGGATGGAGCCGCGGGTGGTGGTGGTCATCGTCGGCCTGGCCACGCTCTGCGGCCTGGCCTTCGGGCTGACGCCGCTGTGGAGCACGCTGCGCGCCAACATCACCTCGAGCCTCGGGCGGGAGGAGAAGATGGAGGCCTCCGGCCGGGGTTGGCGCTGGCTGCAGACCGCGATCGTGGTCACCCAGGTGGCCCTGACGCTCCCCCTGGCGTTCAACGCCCTGCTGATGGCGAAGAGCTTCCGCCATCTGAGCCAGAAGCCGCTCGGTTTCCGCACCGACAACCTGCTCGCGTTCCGCATCGACATGCGCGAGCCGAAGTACTTCACCGACGACGAAGGGCTGGCCCGGCTGTTCACCCAGGGCTATCTGCCCCGGATCGCGGCGGTGCCCGGAGCACAGGAGGCGGCGCTCTCCGATCCGAACATTCCCACCGACGTCTTCTCGGTCGCCTACCTCACGGTCGAGGACAGCGTGAGCGACCTGCCCGACGGCAGCTACATGTCCCAGGTGCGGGCGGTGTCGCCGGGCTACTTCGACATCTTCGGGATCCCGATCCTGAAGGGGCGCGACTTCAACACGCACGACACCAACACCTATTCCGTGATCGTCAGCAAGGCGTTCGCGGAACGGGTCTGGCCCGGCAAGGACCCGATCGGCAAGCGCCTCAAGCTGGCCGTCCGCAGCCGCAAGGAGTTCCCCTGGGTCAGCGTGGTCGGCGTCGCGGCGGACGTCCGGCAGGAGGGGTTGGACCGGCAGGAGAATCCGGTCCCTCAAATCTACCTCTCGATGATGCAGATGATCCGCCGCCCGTTCACGGCGATCTTCCTGGTGCGCCCGAAGCCCGGGGTCTCGATGGGAGAGCTGCGGCGGGCGATGCACAAGGAGGTCAAGGCGATCGCTCCCGAGTTCCCGGAGTACGACATGGCGACCATGGAGGAGCGGCTCGCCGCCCAGACCAGCAAGGCGAGGTTCCTGGTCATCCTGATCAGCACCTTCGCCGCCCTGTCGCTGATCCTCGCGCTGGTCGGCATCTACGGCGTGACCTCCTACGGCGTGTCGCTGCGCACGCGGGAGATCGCGATCCGCATGTCGCTCGGGGCCGCGCGCCGCAGCATCCTGCAACTGTTCCTGCAGCGTGGCGCGCTGCTGGCGATGGGCGGCCTGGTCCTGGGCCTGCTGGCGGTCTTCGCCCTGCGGGGGTACGTGACCCCCCTGCTGTATGAGACGAAGAGCGCCGATCCGCTCATCCTCGGCGGCACCGCGCTGGTGCTCTTCCTGGTGATGCTCGCCGCGAATTTCGTGCCGGCGCGGCGCGCCGCGGTCCTCGATCCCAACGACGTCTTGCGGCGGCAGTAGGTAGGGAGCCCATACGATTATGATTGGACGCGACACCACGGGCGGCCTCGACCTGGTCATCCCGGCCGGCGAGGGGCTGGCGGGGGAGAGCACCGTCTCGGCGCTCTCCCACGGCCAGCGCTCGCTCTGGTTCCTGCACTACTTCGCGCCGGTGGGCGGCGCCTACAACATCGCGGCCGCGGCGCGGGTGCGCTCGCCGCTCGACGCCGACGCCCTGGAGCGTGCCCTGCAGGCGCTGGTGGACCGGCACCCGGCCCTGCGGACGACCTTCCCCGCCGCCGGCGGCGATCCCTACCAGCGGATCGCCGCCGGCCAGGAGGTGGTGCTCGCCCGCGCGGACGTCACCGGCTGGAGCGCGGCGGAGGTGCGGGCGTATCTGGCGGCGGAGGCCTGGCGCCCGTTCGACCTCGAGCGCGGGCCGCTCCTGCGCGTCACGCTGCTCACGGGCGATGCCGCCGGGCCGGTGGTCCTCCTCGTCATCCACCACATCGTGGCGGACTTCTGGTCGCTGGCGATCGTGATGCGCGAGCTGCCGGCCCTGTATCGCGAGACCGTCGGCGAGGCCGCCGGCGAGGGGCCGGCCGCGCCGCCGCCGCCGGGGCTGGCCTACGAGGAGCACGTGCGGCTGGAGCAGGAGGCGCTGGCCGGCGAGCGGGGGGAGGCCCTGCTGGCCTACTGGCGGCAGGAGCTGGAAGGGCTCCCCGCCCTCGAGCTCCCCCTCGACCGGCCGCGGCCCGCCGTGCAGACCTACCGGGGGGACGTCAGCCGGCTGCGGCTGCCGGGCGGGCTCGCGGCGGCCCTGCGCGCCCTGGGCCGGGAGCGGCACGGCACCCTGTTCATGGTCCTGGCCGCCGCCTTCCAGGCGTTCCTGGGCCGCCACTCCGGGCAGGACGACCTGGCGATCGGCTCCCCGCGCTCCGGCCGCCCCCATTCGGGGTCGGCCGGCACCGTGGGCTACTTCGTCAATCCGGTGGTGCTGCGCGCCGACCTGTCGGGAGACCCCGCGTTCACGGAGCTCCTGGAGCGCACCCGGGTCCGGGTGCTCGCCGCGTTCGAGCACGGGGAGGCGCCGCTGCCCTTCCTCGTCGAGCGCCTGCAGCCGGCGCGCGACGCCAGCCGGACGCCGCTGTTCCAGGTCTCGTTCGTGATGCAGAAGGAGACGCGGGGCGCCGAGGGGCTCACCGCCTTCGCCCTTGGCGAGGAGGGGGTGGCGATCGGGCCGGAGGGCTTCCGCCTGGAGTCGCTCTCGCTCGACCATCCGCCGGCCCCCTTCGACCTGATGCTCCACGCCGTCGAGCGCCAGGGGGGGCTGAGCCTCGCGCTGCAGCACAACGCCGACCTGTTCGACGCCGCGACCGCGGCCCGCCTGCTGGAGCGCTTCGCGGTGCTGCTGGGCGCGGTCGCCGCGAGCCCGCGCCTGGCGCTCTCGGAGCTGCCGCTGCTCGCCGCGGCGGAGCGCCACCAGCTGCTGGTGGAGTGGAGCGGCGCCGGCGCGCCGGCCGCGGCGCCGGGGGAGCCGGAGGCGACGCTGCACGGGCTGTTCGAGGAGCAGGCGGCGCGGACGCCGGACGCGGTGGCCCTGGTGGCCGGGCTGACGGGCGCGCGCTGGACCTACGGCGAGCTCGACCGCTGGGCCGGCGAGCTGGCGCACCGGCTGGCGGCGGCGGGGTTGCGGCCGGAGGCGCGGGTGGCGGTCTGCCTGCCGCGCGCGCCGCTGCTCGTCGCCTCGCTGCTGGCGGTCCTCAAGGCCGGCGGCGTCTACGTGCCGCTCGACCCCGACTACCCGCGCGAGCGGCTGGCCTTCATGCTGGAGGACGCCGGGGCGGCGGTGCTCCTCACCGCGCCGGAGCTGGCCGCGGAGCTCCCGGAGCACGGCGCGCGGACGCTGCTGGTGGAGGCGCCGGCGGGCCGTCCCGCGGCGCCGGCGCGGCCGCTGGCGAGCGGCGTCCTGCCGGGCAACCTCGCCTACCTGATCTACACCTCGGGCTCCACGGGGCGCCCCAAGGCGGTGGCGATCGAGCACCGCAACGCCGTCGCCTTCGCCCGTTGGGCGCGCGCGGTCTTCGCGCCGGAGGAATTCGCGGGCGTGCTCGCCGCCACCTCGGTCTCCTTCGACCTCTCGGTGTTCGAGATCTTCGTCACCCTCGCCTGGGGCGGCAAGGTGGTGCTGGCCGCCAACGCCCTGGAGCTGCCGCGGCTGGCGGCGGCCGGCGAGGTGGCGCTGGTCAACACCGTCCCCTCGGCGATGGCGGAGCTGGTGCGGCAGGGGGCGGTGCCGGCGTCGGTGCGCACCGTCAACCTCGCCGGCGAGCCGCTCAAGCGGTCGCTGGCCGACGCCATCCACGAGGCCGCGGTCCCCGGCCGGGAGGTGCGGCTGCTCGACCTCTACGGCCCTTCGGAGTCGACCACCTATTCGACCTGGGCGCCGGTGCCGCGGGACGAGCGGCGGGAGCCGTCGATCGGCCGTCCCATCGCCGGCACGCGGGCGGCGCTGCTGGGGCGGTCCGGCGAGCCGGTGCCGATCGGCGTGCCGGGCGAGCTCTATCTGGGGGGCGAGGGGCTGGCGCGCGGCTATCTGGGCCGGCCGGACCTCACGGCGGAGCGCTTCGTCCCCGATCTCCGGGGCGCCGAGAGCGGCGAGCCGGGCGGCCGCCTCTACGCCACCGGCGACCTGGCGCGCTACCTCCCCGACGGGCGGCTCGAATACCTCGGGCGGATCGACCAGCAGGTCAAGGTGCGGGGCTTCCGCATCGAGCTGGGGGAGGTCGAGGCGGCGCTGCTGGCGCACGATCAGGTGCGGGAGGCGGCCGTGCTGGCGCGCGAGGATCTGGGGCTGGTGGCCTACGTGGCGGCGGCGGGGGAGGAGCCGTCCGGCCTGCGGGACTTCCTGGCGCGGCGCCTGCCCGGCTTCATGCTGCCGTCCGCCTACGTGCTCCTGCCGGCGCTGCCGCTGACCGCCAACGGCAAGGTCGATCGCAAGGCGCTCGCCGGGATCCGCCCGCAGCGGCCGGCCGCGGGCGCCGTCGAGAGCGGCGCCGGGAGGACCCCCACCGAGGAGCTGCTGGCGGGCATCTTCACCGAGGTCCTGGGGGTGGAGGGGGTCGGGCTGGAGGAGAGCTTCTTCGCGCTCGGCGGCCACTCGCTGGCGGCGATGCGCCTGCAGGCGCGGGTGCGCGAGACCCTGGGGGCCGAGCTGCCGCTCTCCCGGATCTTCGAGACGCCCACCGTGGCCTCCCTGGCGCGGGCGGTGCGGGCGCTGGAGGGCGCCGGCCGCGGCCCGCTGCCGCCCCTGGCGCCGGTGCCGCGCACGGCGCCGCCGCCGCTCTCCTTCGCCCAGCAGCGGCTCTGGTTCCTCCACCAGCTGGAGCCGGCGAGCCCGGTCTACAACGTGCCGGCCGCGATCGGCCTGCGGGGGCCCCTGTCGCCCGCGGCGCTCGCCGCCGCGCTGAGCGAGGTGGCGCGCCGCCACGAGGCGCTGCGCACCCGCTTCGCCGCCGGGCCGGACGGGCCGGTCCAGGACGTGGCGCCGCCCGCCCCCGTCCCCCTGCCGGCGATCGACCTCACCGCCCTGCCGCGGGAGCGCCGGCCGGCGGAGGCCCGCCGGCTGGCCCGCGCGGAGGCCCTGGCGCCGTTCGACCTCGGCCGCGGGCCGCTGCTGCGCGCCCGGCTGGTCCGCCTCGCCGGGGAGGAGTCTCTCCTCCTGCTGACCCTGCACCACGCGGTGAGCGACGGCTGGTCGCTGCGGCTGCTGGCCGCCGAGCTGGGGGCCCTCTACGAGGCCGGCGCCGCCGGCCGGCCGTCCCCGCTGCCGGAGCTGCCGGTGCAGTACGGCGACTACGCGGTGTGGCAGCGCAGCTGGCTGCGGGGCGAGCGCCTGGAGGCCGAGATCGCCCACTGGCGGGCCCGGCTGGCCGGCGCGCCGCCGGTGCTCGACCTGCCGTTGGACCGCCCGCGGCCGCCGGTGATGAGCGACCGCGGCGCGGCCCGCCCCGTGGCCCTGGACGCCGACCTGCTGCCCCGCCTGCGGGAGCTGGCGCGGCGCCAGGGGGTGACGCTGTTCATGGCCGGCCTGGCCGCCTTCCAGGCCCTGCTGGCGCGCATCACCCACGCCGACGACGTGAGCGTCGGCACGCCGGTGGCCGGCCGGGGGCAGGTGCGGACCGAGGGGCTGATCGGCTTCTTCGTCAACACGCTGGTGATGCGCACCGACCTCTCCGGCGACCCCACGTTCGCGGCGCTGCTGGCGCGGGTGCGGGAGGTCGCGCTGGCCGCCTACGCGCACCAGGACCTGCCGTTCGAAAAGCTGGTCGAGGAGCTGCAGCCGCGGCGCGACCTCAGCTACTCGCCGCTCTTCCAGGTCCTGTTCACGCTGGAGGGCGAGGGGCGGCCGTCGCTGCGCCTGGGGGCTGTCGAGGCGGACCTCTGGCCCACCGCGGAGGAGACCGCGAAGCTCGATCTCGCCCTCGCCCTGGAGACGGGCGCGGCGGGGCTCTCCGGAGAGCTCGCCTTCCGCTCCGACCTGTTCGAGGGCGCGACGATCGAGCGTCTGGCCGGCCACTTCGCCCGCCTGCTGGCCGGGGCGGTGGAGGAGCCGGGGCGGCGACTGGCGGAGCTGCCGCTGCTGTCGGCGGCCGAGCGGGACCAGCTGCTGGTCGGATTCAACGACACCGGCGCGACCTCCGGGCCCGAGGTCTGCCTGCACCAGCTCTTCGAGGCCCAGGCGGCGCGCGCTCCGGAGCGGGTGGCCCTGGTGGCGCCCGAAGGCGCGCGGCTGACCTACCGTGAGCTGAACGAGCGGGCCGAGCGGCTGGCGCGCCGCCTGCGCGGGCTGGGGCTGGGCCCCGAGGTGCTGGCCGCCGTCCTCCTGGAGCGTTCCGCGGACCTCATCGTCACCCTGCTGGCCATCCACAAGGCCGGCGGCGCC
>DASXJP010000518.1:0-5982 GCA_036497345.1 Thermoanaerobaculia bacterium | reverse complement strand
ACGCAAGACTCGCTTCCGGTGGGTGGCTAGCCCTTGCCGGGTAGGATTCGGACCTACTGGGTCCACTACGAAGGGTTTCGGGTTCTGTCTATTGCATGTTCCCTCCTCCCTTCCCAGGCTTGGCCTGGCGCAAGGGGCGGCCCTACAGTGGGGCACCCTTTCGAGACACCCTCTCAGGCCCCAAGGCATGCGGCTTGCAAAGCTCCTCCTCGTCTGTGTGACCGGTGCGCGTCAGCTCAGGGCCTTGCGTGCAGTCCCCCCTTTGAGGCCCTACCGAGCTGAGATTCCGCCGGTGGGGAGGCCTTTATGTCACAGCTCTCTCGCCGTCAATTCCTCTATAGCTCGGCGGCCGCGATCGGCTCGCTCTCCATGGGGCGGTCCCTCTCGTGGGCGGCTGCGACAGGCCGGCCAGCCAGCCTGCCGCGCCCCGAGAAGAGTGGAATCGAGCACGTCGTCGTGGCCATGATGGAGAACCGTTCCTTCGATCACTTTCTCGGCTGGCTTCCAAGAGCCGACGGCCGGCAGCTCGGCCTCGTCTACAAGAACAGCCAGGGGGTGGCCTTCAAGACCCATCCGCTGGCGCCCGATTTCCAGGGGTGCAGCCACTCCGACCCCGACCACTCCTACGACGGCCTCCGGGTCGCCTACAACGGCGGCCTCTGCGATGGCTGGTTGCGCGCGGGATCCAACGATACCTATGCCATCGGCTATTACACCCGGCGCGATCTGCCGTTTTTCGGCAAGGCCGCGCCGGACTGGACGGTGTGCGACCGTTATTTCGCCCCGTTCATGGGGCCGACCTACCCCAACCGCCTCTACCAGCACACGGCGGTCACCGACCGGCTGGCCGACTCTCTCTCACCCTCGACGCTGCCGACGATCTGGGACCTTCTGGGCGACGCGGGGCTCGATGGTCGCTATTACCACAGCGACACGTCCTTCCTCGATCTCTGGGGCCCGAAGTACACCGCGATCCAACAGTCGTACGATCAGTTTCTCCTGGACTGCGCCGCCGGCGATCTCCCCCACGTGGCCTTCGTGGACCCGCCGCTCAAGGGCGAGAGCGACGGCACGTCCGACGACGATCACCCCCACGGCGACCTCCGCGCTGGCGAGTGGTGGCTCGCTCAGACCTATCGCGCGGTGACGACGAATCCCGACTGGAAACACACCGTCCTGATCATCACGTTCGATGAGTCGGGAGGGTTCTTCGATCACGTGGTCCCTCCGGCGGCGCCCGACGTGGACCCCGCTTTCGAGCTGCGCGGATTCCGGGTTCCCTGTCTGATCGTTTCACCGTTTTCGGCGCCCGGCACGATCGTCCGCGACGTCTACGATCACACCTCGATCCTGAAGATGATCGAATGGCGCTGGGGCCTGCCGGCGCTTTCCGTCCGCGACGACGCGGCGAACAACCTGGCGGAGGCGCTCGACTTCAGCTTCGTGCGCCGCCACGCGCGGGACTACACCGTGCCGCAATTCATCTCGGTGGCGTGCCCGGGCTCCTGAAGGAGCCTCGAGCCGTTTGAATGTCGGCCACGATGAGGTCCGGGACCAGTTGCCGCGCCGACTGAAGCACCCTGCCGCCGGGATCGACGATCCCGGAGGAGCCGTGGGAGACGAAGCTTCCAGCATGCCCCGCGACGTCGGCCCGGATCACGAAAACGCCGTTCTCGGTCGCCCGGGCGACGTCAGCCTTCCTCGCCTGATCGACCAGCTTCGGTCCCCCTTTGGCCGGAGGAAGGCCATTGTTGGTGGGTATGAACAGAGCCGTCGCCCCGCGAGCGGCCATGGCTCTGGCCGGCTCGGGAAAGTTGGAGTCGCGACAGATGATGATTCCAAAGGTCAGACCGCCGGCCGTGAAGACCGGTGTCTCATCTCCAGCCGAGTAGACGGATCGGTGGATCGCGGGGTGCAGCTTGCGATAGACGCCGGCAACCGTTCCCTGGTGGAAGACCGCCGCGGAATTGTAAAGCCGGCCGCGATCGATCTCCGTGAACCCCAGGATGGTCGTAACCCGGTCGCTCGCCAGAGGGGACAGCAGCGCGTGCAGTTGGCCCGATTCCACGTCGATCGCGATCTCGTGGGGCCGGCTCGCGTAATCGGCCAGACCTCCCAGGACGCCCTCCGGACAACATAAAATCTCCACGCCGTTCGCTTCACACCGATCGACCTGCTCGCGGATCAGGCCGAGGACGTCCGGCGAGCTGACGGCGTGCAGGGGAGCCTGGTACGCGGCGACCTTCATACCGTGATGATCACTTTTCCGCGTGCGTGTCCCCCTTCCAGATAGCGGATCGCCTCCGGGACCTCATCCAGCCCGTAACATCTGTCGATCACCGGCGTCACCTTGCCGGCCGCCATGAGATCGCGCAGGATGATCAGATCCTTTTGGCTCCGCCTCGTCAGAAACAGGACCAGGCTCTGGCTCCCGAGCCGCGACATCACGAGCGCCTGGAGCACGCGAGGGAGGGGACTGATCCACCGGCCGTCCGGCGCTCCGACGATGACGTAGATCCCCTGGGGATTCAAGACGCGCCGGCAGGCCGGCAAGGAATGGTTTCCCACGCAGTCGAGAATCAGATCGTAATGTTGCCCGCTCCGGGTGAAATCCTCCTGGGTGTAATCGATGACCCAATCCGCGCCGATCGAGCGGACCCTCTCCACGTTCCGCGCGCTGCACACGCCGGTCACGTCCGCGCCGAGCCACTTGGCGATCTGCACGGCGAACGTGCCCACGCCCCCCGCCGCGCCGTTGATCAGGACCGTCTGCCCCGGCTGAAGCCGTCCCTTGTCGCGCAGGGCCTGCAACGCGGTGAGCCCCGCCACGGGCGCGGCGGCCGCCTGCTCGAACGTCACGTTCTGAGGCTTCAACGCCAGGGTCGACTCGGGAGCGCAAGCATATTCAGCGAAGGCGCCGCAGCACGCGCCGAAGACCTCGTCGCCCGGCTTGAATTGCGTCACGTTCCCGCCGGCCGCCTCGACCCGGCCGGCCACGTCCGCACCCAGCCGCGGGGCCTTGGGTTTGCGCAGCCCGAACCGCAGGCGGCCGATGTACGGTGTCCCTCTTAGGAAGTGCCAGTCGAGCGGGTTGGCCGAGGCCGCGCGGACGGCGATCAGGACCTCGTCGTCCTCCGGGACAGGCCTTGCGATCTCCTCGCACCGGAGGACGTCGGGTGAGCCGTAGCGATGATAGGCAATGGCTTTCATGAGCTTTTCTCCCCCTCCTCGAACGGTTCCCAGCGGTGCCGCAACCTCGCGCGAAGCTTCTCCCGCTCCTCGGGAGTCATCCACTCCCAACGATCGATCAGGCGGCCCCGCCAGCGCCGGTCGTTCTTGTTGCCGTGGAAGCCGGCGAGGAGGATGCGGCTGAGGATCCACACCCCGAGGGCCTGCGCGAACGTGATCGGATGCACGCCGAACAGCTCCGGCATCAGCCAGTTCCAGAGGGTCTTCACCACCAGCCCGAACACCCCCAGGGCCAGGATCCCGATTCCCACGATCTTCAATACGCGCAACGTCCGTCTCTGATTCATGGCTTATGCTCCCAGTCGTTGAAATTCGTCGTGGATGTCGCGCAACCTCCGTCTCAGGTGAAGGACCGCGTAATGCTTGCGCGACAGCAGAGTATTGATGCTCAACCCGGTCTCCGCGGCGAGATCCTTGAAGCTGCGCCCCTCGATCTCATGGGCGATGAAGACCTCGCGCTGCTCCTCCGGCAACTCGTCGAGGGCGGCCGCGAGCTCCTCCAACAGCACGCCGCGCGCGAGCTCCACCTCAGGCCCACCTTCGGACGAGGGGAGGAGGCCTTCGAGCGCGAAGGCTTCGTCCTCGACGGAGACGCCGCGCGGCGCTTCCGGCGACCGTCGGCGGAAGAGATCGATGATGCGGTTGCGGGCGACGCGGAACAGCCAGGCGCCCACCTGCTCGATGGGCGTCATCAGCCGGACCGCCTCCACGAGCTCGAAGAGGACCTCCTGCAGGACGTCCTCGGCGTCGCCCGCGTCGGCCACCCGCCGGCGGATGAAGGCCTTGAGGCGTGAGCCCTCGCGGGCCACCGCCTGGGCGATGCGCCGGTCCTGCTCCGCGGTCGGGTCGTCGAGGGTGAGCATCTCGTCCATCCGCTAGTGTAGACGGATGAGCGGGGCGGATATTTTACGCCGCGGCGGCCAGGGGGGCCGGCTCCTTGGCGCCCCGGATCAGCAGCCAGAGCAGGATCGCCAGCTCTCCGAGCATGCCGGGAAAGGCGATCCTGGCCACCAGATCCTCGTATTGCGGCACCAGAAAGCCCGTCAAGCTGATGGCGACGTAGCCGAGCCCCCCGACGATCAGCCAGACGCCCAGGAAACGGGGGAGGAAGCCCGACCTGAAGACGAGAGCACCGAACGGCAGGAGCCACAGACCCCAGAAGATCTCGTTGGCAAGGACTCCATGCTTGTGAAGCTGCAGGAACAGCATGACCATGGCTTCCTGCTGCGGTCGTGAGAACGCGGCCAGAAAATCGGAGCCCTTCGCGAGCAGCAGGGCGGCCACGTCATTGAGCGTGTTGAGGAAGTAGATGGGGGTGCTCACCAGGCACCCCAGGATCACCATCAGCACGGCTTTTCCCTGGTCCACTCCTTTGAAAAGCCTGTAGAGAGCCAGCAGGAGGAAGATCGCGGCGGTCCCGGTGAAGAGATCGCTGACGATGCCGAGACGGAAGAGCGTCTCGTGCGTGGCGATGTTATGGGCCGTCGCGGCCGCGTTTCCCCGCACGAGTAGAGCATTGGGAATGTAGACGAGCCGCAAGGGGGCCGTCATGAGCAACAGGTACATCAACCCCGCGAATCTCGCGTCCTTCTTGATTGAGCCCACGTTTCTCTCCTTCGCTCCTGGAGAGGCGTCAGGGGACGTCATCCCCTCCGGGATATGGTCATCCACTACTGTAGACGGATGAGCGGGACGGATATTTCATGGAGCCCCAAGGAAGCAAGAGAACCATCTATGGGCTAGCCCAGCCGCATGCGAGCAGCGAGAGCCGGGGCAGCAATCGCTCCTCTGCCCAGGAAGGATCGGAGCCGCCCGGACTATCCGGACGTCAGGGATGGCTTTGAGTCTCTGCTTCCGATTCGCCCTGCTGGATCGGTTCGTTCCGGGGTATCACCGCATCGTCGTCCGGGTTGGCGGTAACCCAGCCCTTGAAGATCTCATATCCGAGCGCCAACACCGTCGCGCCCACGAACATCCCCAGAATTCCGCGGCTCGCCATACCGCCCAATGCGCCAAACAGGATCACCGGCATCGGAACGGCAACGCCGCGTCCGAGCATCAGCGGTTTCAAAACGTTGTCAACCAGGCCGGTAACCAGCAGGATGACCGTATATGTGATCGCCGCGGAGCTGCTGTAATGGCCGCTCGACCAGATGTAAATGATCACTGGAATCGTGACGATCGCCGCTGGCACTTGGGCAATAGCCAAGACCAGCACAATGATCGACAACACACCCGCCGCGGGTACGCCGGCCAGCAGCAGCGCCAAGCCGATGAGGATCGCCTGAATGGAGGCGACGCCGATGACACCCAGAGCGACGGTGCGGATGGTTGCCGTGGACAGCTTGGCGAGCGCCTCTCCTCTCGCTACGCCCGCGACCCGCTGGAAAATCACCCGGATGGCGCGCGAGCTTGCTTCACCGTATGCCATTGCGATACTGGCGATGACGAATGAGCCCAGAAACAGCAACAGGCCACCGCCAATGCCCGCGACCATGGCGAGCGCTTTCTGGGCCAATTGGCCGACCTTCGGCTGCAGGCTCTGCACGAGCCCAGGCAGGTCGTCATGAGCTTGCGACCAGATGTCGTGGATCTTTTTGCCGACGATCGGCCGGCGCTCGACTCGCTCTGGCGGGGCAGGTATAACCAGCGTATTGTGCTGCACGCCGTCGATGAAATTACGCACGGAGTCGGCAAAAGAATTCATCAGCAATGCCGTGGGGATGATGATCA
>DASXJP010000517.1:0-7912 GCA_036497345.1 Thermoanaerobaculia bacterium | reverse complement strand
CAACGGGCCGTTGCAACCTTGCAATGGCCCATACAACTTTGTAATGGGCCGTTGCAAAGTTGTACGGGCCGTTGCAACGTTGCAATGGGCCATTGCAACCTTGCAATGGGCCGTTCCAAGCTTCTCCCGGTGGGCGGCTTTCAGCTCACGGACAGGTCGAGAACGCCCCCGAATCCTGGATCGGCCGGAAGGCGGTCCCCTGGGGGTTGTCGTAGGTCTTGACCGCTCCGGTCTTGGTGTCGGTCACCGTCAGGTGGACCTTCACGTTGGTCAGGCCGCCGGCGTAGACCCAGTAGCGCTGGTTGAAGCCGCAGGCGTTCAGCACCTTGAGCACCACCTCGATGTTGGTGTCGGCGAAGAACCAGAAATAGCCGGTGTCCGGGGTGAGGAGCACGGCGTGGCCGGCGCCGCTCATGCCGTTGGCCGTCCACTGCGCCTCCACCTGGAAGCGGCCGCCGTTGAGGCAGATGCGGGTGTCCCCGGGCACGCAGTCACCCGGCGGCGGGGGCGAGGAGGGCTGCCAGCCGAGCTCGATCACCTCGAAGTCGCTCGCCTTGAGGCTGGCGAAGGCGGGGTTGAGCACGTCGTTGTTCCAGCGCGTGTCATACGCCCCCGTGATGTACATGTTGGTGCCGTTGTCGGCCACGATCAGGCCGTAGGTCTTCATCGCCTGGAAGATCTTGCGCACCTCGGGGGGATACCCCGAGATGTCCTTGGTCGCCTTGAGGCGCAGGCGGGCCCCCATGGGCAGGGCGCCGTTGGTGCCGCCGGCGTCGTGCGAGGCGGGGAAGACGTGGCCGTTGCTCTCGTCCACGGTGAAGCGGAAGGCGTGGCGGATGGGGTCCGAGCCGAAAGCCTCGTCGTAGCGCGCCAGGCCGGGCAGGATGGCGAGGCCGGCCGCGTCCGCGCTGGTCCACCCCTCGGGACGGCGGAGGTCCGAGCTGAGCGGGAAGACCGCGCCGGACCCCGCCTCCCAGCGCGAGCGGGCCGTGTTCCAGCGGGCGTGGTAGAGCTCGAAGAGGATGCGGTGATCGCGGTCGACGATCAGCATGTGGCGGTCGCCGCCGGGGCTGGCGTTGCCGGGATATCCCCCCTCGATCCACTTCGCCTGGCTCTTGGCCTCGTCCGGGATCGGATACCCGGCGGGCCGCCCCGGAGCCCCGGCGTCGCTCTCGCCGCCGTACTCCACGAAGGTGACCGGCACCAGCGGCTGGGTGCCGGGCACCACGACGTAGACCATCCCATAGATCTCGGGCGGCGTGTCCGCGTCCCCGCCGAAATCGGGATGGAGCCCGACGCTCTCCCCGATGAAGTGGATGTAGCTCGCGCTGTGGGGATCGACCGGCGCCGAGCTGACGTCCGCGTTCCACCAGTTGTCCGCCGGGAAGAGCGGCAACGGCCCCGGAAGGGTCCCCCCAGGCTGGGCGGCGGCCGGGAGAGAGAGGAGCGCGAGCGCCAGGACGAGGACGGCGATTTTCTTATTCATCGCTGCGTATGAGTATACAGCTTCGGCGGGCAGGACGGCCCGGGTGAGGACCCTCGACTCCCGCCCTGGTTCCTGGTACCTTCGGTCCGGCCAAGCGCGATATGAGGTCGATCAGGAGGGGCTCATGAGTTTCCGTTCTCGGGTTTTCGGAAGGGCTGGATCCTGCGTCCTGGGGCTCGCCGCCATTCTTCTTATCCTGGCGGCCGGGCCGACCGGCGCCAGCGTCATCACCGCGTCGCCGGTGAATTTCTCGGCCAGCGAGCAGTCCCTCTTCAGCGGCGTGGTGGCGACCTTCACCGACGACAACCCATCCGCCGCCCCGAGCGATTTCGTGGCGGTCATCGACTGGGGCGACGGCTCCTCGACGAGCATCGGGACGATCACGGAAAACGCCGGCACCTTCTCGGTCAGCGGCCAGCACACCTACGACGACGAGGGGACCTTCGCCGCGACGGTGACCATCACCGAGCAGGAGCCCGGCACCGGCTTCGCCAGCGTGACCGACACCGCGACCGTGGCCGAGGCGGACGTTCTCTCGGGCACCCCCCGGACCTTCGCGGTCTCCTCCGGAGTCAGCTTCACGACCACGGTGGCCGACTTCTCGGACACGCTCACCTCGGCCGTGGCGAGCGACTTCACGGCCACCATCGACTGGGGGGACGCGACCACCTCGGCGGGCACGGTCTCCGGCGGCTCGGGCGCGTTCCAGGTCAGCGGCACGCACACCTACGCCAGCCCCGGCAACTACTCGGTGATGGTGACGCTGAGCGACGACGCTCCCGGCACCGCCACGGCGACCGTGACCAGCACCGCCCAGGTGACCACCGGCCTGTCCGTGATGGCCTCCGGCTTCACGACCCCCGAGGGCACGGCCTTCAACGGCCAGGTGGCGACCTTCTCGGATTCGGACACCTCGAAGACCGCCGGCGACTTCACGACGACCATCGACTGGGGGGACGGCACCACCTCGCCGGGCATCGTCACCGGCAGCTCGGGCGCGTTCACAGTGACCGGCCAGCACACCTACGCGGACGAGGGGAGCTTCACGTTCACCGTGACGGTGACGGAGATCGGCCCCGGCGGCGCCACCGCCAGCTCCTCGGCGACCGCCACGGTGACCGAGACCGACCAGCTCGCCGGCACGCCGGTCACCTTCACCCCGCTGGCCGGCTCGCCGTTTACCGGCGCGGTGGCGACCTTCACCGACGCCAACACGGCGAACACGGCCGGCGACTTCACGGCGACCATCGACTGGGGGGACGGCAATACGACCGCGGGCGTCGTCTCGGGTGGAAGCGGCACCTTCACCGTCTCGGGCACCCATACCTATGCCTCGGCCGCCAGCTACCCGGTCACCGTCACGTTGACCGACGACGCTCCCGGCACGGCCTCGGCGACGGTCACCAGCACGGCGAACGTGCAGGCCCCCATCATCGCCGTCCCGACGCTGGACCTCACGGGCCTGCTCGCCCTCGGGATGATCCTGGCCGGCGCGGCGCTGGTCCGGCTGCGGGGGCGGCGGCGGGGGATGGTAGTCGAGGATTAGCGCGGCCGGGAGGTAGGCCCTCATCACCCCGGCCCTCTTCTCCCGGCCTCCCCCCCGACCTGACGGGAGAAGAGGGAGAAAAGCTTGTCGAGAAAGCTGTTTTAGCCCCTCTCTCCCCGGCAGGGGTGGGTGGAGGGCTGGGAGAGAGGGGTTGGGGAGTGAGGGGCCGGCCAGGAATCTGCTATTCTATAAGACTCCTATGAAACGACAGACGCTGGCCTTTCTGGTGGCCTTTGCCGCCCTTCTCCCCCAGGCCGTCTCGGGCGCCGCGGTCGGCTGGCCCACGCTCCGTGACCAGATGCAGGCCGACGGCGTGATGCCCCATAGCGCCCTGGAGGCGCTGATCGCCGCCAACCAGGACTTCTCGCTGCTGCGGCCGGAGGAGGCCAAGGATCACATCCCCGTCCCGCCCTGGCTGCGGGTGCTCTGGCGCCGCGCCCATCCCGAGCTCGTCTATTCGGAGAAGGATCCCACCGGGGGCTATCCGTTGGTCCTCAAGGAGATCCACGAGTGGATGCTGACCCACCAGAATCTCGTGCCCGGTCCGCCGAACAAGGACGCGGAGCCCGAATTCGCGGCGGAGCTCCCCGGCAAATCGGCCTCGGTCAGCGGTGAAAAGCGGATCTCGGGGGCCCAGAGCGCCCCGCGCAGCGAGTCGGACATCCGCGTCAATTATTGGAATCCGATGAAGATCATCGGCGCCTCGAACAACATCTCGGGCAGCGGCAGCCAGGCGCAGTTCTATTCGACCGACGGCGGCGCCACCTGGGGGCAGACGAGCCTGCCGCTGCAGACCGGGGACGCCTTCCACTCCGATCCGACCGTCGAGTGGACCTCGGACGGCACCGCCTGGTCGACCACGATCGGTATCGACAGCAGCTTTACGGTGCTCCACATGCGGGCCTACAAGTCGATCGACAACGGCGCCACCTGGACCTTCGACGCCACCTTCTCCAGCACCCAGACGAGCACCGACAAGCAGATCAACTGGGTCGACCACAGCGCGACGTCCCCCTTCAAGGACAACCTCTACGCCATCTGGCACAACGACCAGCCCGCTTTCATGAACCGGCGCACCGGGCCGGCCGGCTCCTGGCAGACGCCGATCCAGGTGAGCGGCGCGGAATCGAGCGGCACGGCGATCGGCGACGACGTCAAGACCAACGCCTTCGGCGACGTCTTCGGCTTCTGGCCCACGACCGGCAACCAGAAGGTCTTCGTGGTCAAGTCGACCAACGGCGGCGCCTCCTACGGCGCGCCCGTCCAGATCGCCACCACGTTCGGCAGCTTCGACGTCGGCATCCCGTCCATGAACAGCCGCCGGGCGCTGATCTACGTCTCCGGCGGCGCCTACCGGACGGCGGGGGGCAAGAACCTGGTCTACGCCTCCTGGACCGACCTCTCGGGCGCCACGGGGTGCAACGCGTCGGGCAACGAGCCGGGGTCCAACACGGCCTCCACCTGCAAGAGCCGCGTCTGGTTTGCGCGCTCCACCGACGGCGGCGCTACCTGGGGCGCGGCGAAGAAGCTCAACGACCAGGCCTCGCTCAACGATCAATTCAACCAGTGGATGGTGGTCGACGAGACGACCGGCGCGCTGGAGATCATGTACTACGACACGGTGGGCGACCCCGGGCGCAAGAAGGTGGACGTCTGGACCCAGTCCTCCTTCGACGACGGCGTCACCTGGACCCCGGCGGTGAAGGTGACCTCGGCGCAGACGGACGAGACGGTGGCGGGCGCCGATTCGGGGAACCAGTTCGGCGACTACAACGGCCTCTCGGGGATCGCCGGCCAGTTCTTCCCCTCCTGGACCGACCGGCGGAGCAACGCGCGCGAGGAGATCTGGACGGCGAAGGTCACCGATCTGGCCTGCACGCCTCCGGGGGCGCCGGCCATCGGCACCGCCACCGCGACGGCTCCGAACCAGATCCAGGTCACCTGGGGGAACGGCTCGCCGGTCGCCTCGGCGTTCAACGTCTACCGCGCGACCGGCACCTGCGCCTCGCCGGGTACCTTTACCCTGATGGGTAGCGCCGTGGCCGGCTCGCCGTTCACCGACGGCACCGTCTCCGGCACGATCCACTACGCCTATCAGGTGAAGGGGCTCGACGCCACCGGCCACTGCGAGTCGGCCGCCTCGGGGTGCGTGGAAGCCACGGCGATCGGACCGTGCACGCTGCCGCCGACTTTCGCGGGCCTGGCGAGCGTCAGCAACCCGGCGGGGGCCTACTGCGGCCTCACCCTCTCCTGGGCGGCCGCGACGCCGGTCTGCGCCGGACCGGTCACCTACAACGTCTACCGGTCGACCACCCCTGGCTTCACGCCGGCCCCGGGAAACCGGCTGGCTAGCGGCGTCACGGGCACGGTCTACAACGATATATCCGGATCGCTGGCGAACGGCACCACCTACTACTACGTCGTGCGGGCGGTCGACCTCTCGAACGGCCAGGAGGAGGGGAACACTGTCGTGCGCAGCGCCGCCCCCACCGGCCCGGTCGCGTCCGTCCTGACCGACACCTTCGAAGGAGCCGGCGGCTTCGACAATCCGGGCTGGACGCACGCCAAGCTCCAGGGGACCGGCGACTGGGTGCTGTCGACCGCGCAGTCGCAGTCGCCCACGCACTCCTGGCTCTCCGTCAACGAGAGCGCCATCGCCGAAAGGGTCCTGGTCTCGCCGGCGATCACGCCGCAGGCGGGCACCAAGCTCACCTTCTGGCACACCTACGCGTTCGAGAACCCGACCACCTGCTACGACGGCGGCACGCTGGAGGTATCGACGGACGGCGGCACGTCGTGGTCGGTGATGCCGGACGCCGCCTTCCAGGAGGGTGGCTTCACCGGCACGGTGAACGCCGGCTTCTCGAATCCCCTGGCCGGGAAGCGGGCCTGGTGCAACGGCGCGATCGGCCCGATGACCCGGGTGACCGTCGACCTCACCTCCTTCGCCGGCTCTCCAATCCAATTGCGCTGGCACGAAGGGGACGACTCGAGCATCGCGGCCACCGGCTGGTACGTCGACTCGGTGAACGTGGCGAACGTGGGCGTCTGCGCGGCGAACGGGCTGTTCTACGACGGGTTCGAGAGCGGGGATTTGGGGGCTTGGGGCGGGAAGGCGCCGTAGTACGCCGTCACCCTAGAAATGAGGGGATTCTGTAGGGGCAGCCCTGTGGTGGCCGCCCTGGGCGGGGGCTGGTCCGGTCGGGAATTTCTCCCACCCAGGGCGGCCACATAGGGCCGCCCCTACATAGGAACGCGTCACTTCTGGATTGCCGAAGCAGTAGGGCTCTCCCCACCGTGTTACGATCACCCTGGGAGCCTGAGATGGAGACCCAGAACGTCAAGCTTTCTCTTCCGCGGAATCTGGTCCGCAAAGCGCGGCACGTCGCCACAGAGCGGGGAGTCTCGCTCTCTGAGCTCGTGGGCTCCTGCCTGGAAGAGGTGGTCGCCCCGGGGCAAACCTACGAGCAGGCCCGGGACCGCGCCATCGCCCGGATGAGGCAAGGCCTTCCCATGGGCCTCGGCGAGCGGCCGACCTGGACGAGAGACGAGCTCCATGAACGCTGAGTTTGTTGACTCCAACGTTCTCGTCTGCGCACACGCCCCGACAACACCCGCAAAGCACGAGCGTGCCCGATCGCTCGTGGAGCGCCTCTGGATCGAGAAGACGGGCGGCTCAACATCCAGGTGGTGCAGGAATTCTTCTGGATCGTCACCCGGAAGATCCCTACTCCCCTGCCGCGAGAAACGGCCCGTCCTAGCCGACCTTCCCTCTGGCCGGTCTATTCGCCCGTTCCGGCGGACGTGCTGGCCGCCGGAAGGCTTGCCGGCGAGGTCAAGATCTCATTCTGGGACGCCATGCTCTTGGTCGCCGCCAAGGCTTCCAAGGCGAAACGGTTCTGGTCCGAGGACTTGGGCCACGGCCAGATCGTGGAGGGAGTCCAGATCTTGAATCCGTTCTTGGAGAGTTGACTGCCGAGGTTCTGGATTCGGGTCGTAGGGCGTTTATCCAAGTGGCTGGCATCCCATCTTTGGGCCGAATCGATACCGGCTTCTTCCAGATGTTCGGAAGACAAGCCAAAAGATTCGGCCCGCAGGGTAGGGCGTTAGCAATGTCACGAGACTCTTAGCAGGTGCAAAGTTTCTCCGTCAAGCCTTGCCTTCCGCTATTTCTCTAACTCTCTTGTAGGCTTCTCGGAGAGCTTTATCTTCGGAGTCAGCCTTCAGGGCAGACCCTATAACACCTAAGATTTCAAATCCGCACTGATCTAACAAATCCCTGTGATCCAATAGTGGCAAAAGTGATCTGGCGAGCCGCTGAACGCCTGGCGGCGTCTTAATTTTGGTCGCAATCCGTGACACTGCCCTGAACTCCAGCAAATCCAAAGAAACTCTCAAAAACTGATCAAGGATGCTATCGGTTATCTCCCCTGCAACTTGGGCTGCGTCCTCTATGAGATTTAATCCTTCCCGCTGCCCCTCACTTCCGCCGTGCCGCAAAAGAGCGTCCCCCAAGATCAAGAGATTTTGAACACTGACGGTTCCCTCTTGCCGTAGGACTTCCAGAGCCATGCTCATGTAGCCTATCCCTTCAGAGACTTGACCAGACTCATACAGTACCTGCCCCTCAAGAAATCTCAGCGTAGAATCATGGCCCCAATTCAACCCTAGCCTGACCAACCGATTGGCGGTCTTAAGGTCGCGCACCTTAACAAGGTGCTCGACCCTCTGGCGTATGATGGGGATTCTATCCACCCTTGGCAAGCCTAGTAGTAAACCCTCGTTACCTGGTGTTCCAAGAGCATGGGCTAGTCTCCTCAGGACCTGTCCACGAAGAGACGCGTTTTCATGCCATCGCCCAAGCAGAAAATCTGACGTTA
>DASXJP010000516.1:0-22206 GCA_036497345.1 Thermoanaerobaculia bacterium | reverse complement strand
GGCCTACGTGCTGGACCGGGAGATGCGGCCGGTGCCGCTCGGAGTCCCGGGCGCTCTGTACATGGCGGGCGTTGGGGTGACGCGCGGCTACCTGGGGCGTCCGGAGCTGACGGCGGAGCGCTACGTCCCCAATCCCTACGGTCCTGCGGGCTCGCGCCTGTACCAGGTCGGGGACCTGGCGCGCTACCTGCCCACGGGGGAGCTGGATTTCCTGGGCCGTCTCGACCACCAGGTGAAGGTGCGGGGGTTCCGCATCGAGCTGGGGGAGATCGAGTCGGCGCTGACCCGCCATCCACAGGTGCGGGACGCGGCGGTGCTGGCGCAGCCCGAGGCGCTCGGCGGCAACCGTCTGATCGCCTACGTCGAGAGCGCGGCGGACATCCCGGCGGGCGAGCTGCGGGCGTTCCTCAAGGCGGCGCTGCCGGACTACATGGTGCCCTCGGCCTTCGTGCCGCTGCGCGCGCTGCCGCTGACGCCCAACGGCAAGGTGGACCGCAAGGCCCTCGCCAAGCTGCCTGCCGAGGGGGCCCCGGCCCTCCCGGACGCGCCGGCGGCGCCGCGGACGCCGGCCGAGGAGCTGGTGGCGGGGATCTTCGCCGAGGTGCTGGGCGTGGAGCGGGTGGAGCTGGAGGCCGACTTCTTCGAGCTGGGCGGTCACTCGCTGCTGGCCACCCGGGTGGTGGCGCGGGCGCGCGCGGTGCTCGGGGTGGAGCTGCCGGTGCAGGCGCTGTTCGAGGCACCGACGGTCGCGGGCTTGGCCGCCTGGCTGGAAAAAGGCGAGCGGAGCGCGGCCGAGCCTCTCGTGCGGGTCTCCCGGGACGAGCCCCTGCCGCTGTCGTTCGGCCAGCAGCGTCTCTGGTTCCTGGATCAGCTCGAGCCGGGCAGCGCGCTCTACAACATCCCGGCCGCGGTGGAGCTGAGCGGACGGCTGGACGTGGCGGCGCTGGCCGCCGCGCTGGGCGAGGTGGTGCGGCGCCACGAGGCGCTGCGGACGGCGTTCCCGGCGGTGGCGGGCGAGCCGCTGCAGGTGGTGGCCGAGCCCGCCGGCTTCCCCCTGCCGCTGGTCGATCTCCAGGGCCTGCCGGAGGGCGCGCGCGCGGCGGAGGCGGCACGCCTGGCGGCCGAAGAGGCGCGGCGGCCGTTCGACCTCGGCCGGGGTCCCCTGCTGCGGGCGGCGCTGCTGCGCGGCGGCCGCGAGCGGCACGCGCTCCTGCTGACGATGCATCACGTCGTCAGCGACGGCTGGTCGATGGGCGTGCTGGTGCGCGAGATCGGCGCGCTGTACGGCGCCGCCGTGGCGGGCGCTCGGAGCCCGCTGCCGGAGCTGGCGGTGCAGTACGCGGACTACGCCGCCTGGCAGCGGCGGCACCTGTCGGGCGCGCGGCTGGAATCGGAGCTCGGCTGGTGGCGCCAGCGCCTGGCGGGGATGCCGCCGGCGCTGGAGCTGCCGTTGGATCACCCGCGGCCGGCGGTCCTCAGCGCCCGGGGAGCGCTCCACGGCTTCGCCGTCGCGGCGGAGGGCCTGGCCGGGCTCAACCGCCTCTCCCGGCGGGAGGGAGCGACGCTGTTCATGACCCTGCTGGCCGGCTTCGCGGCGCTCCTGGGCCGCTACACCGGCGAGGAGGACGTGGCCGTCGGGACGCCGATCGCCGGGCGCACCCGGGTGGAGACGGAGCCGCTGATCGGCCTGTTCGTCAACACGCTGGTACTGCGCACGGACCTCTCGGGAGACCCGTCGCTGGCCGACCTCCTGGCGCGGGTGCGGGAGACCACGCTGGCGGCGTACGCGCACCAGGAAGTGCCGTTCGAGCGGCTGGTCGAGGAGCTGGCGCCGGAGCGCGACCTCAGCCGGCCGCCGCTGGCACAGGTGCTGCTCTCCCTGCAGAACGCGCCGTCGGGCCCGCTGGAGCTCCCCGGTCTCGCGCTGGCGGCCTCCCCCCTCGAGACGGGGACGTCGAAGCTGGAGCTGAGCTGCGCGCTCACCGAGACGGCGCTGGGCCTGGCGGGGACGTTCGAGTACAACCGGGACCTGTTCGAGCGGGCGACGATCGAGCGGCTGGCGGATCACCTCCGCCGCCTGCTTGCCGGGGCGGTGGAGGCGCCGGAGCGGCGCCTGTCGGAGCTGCCGCTGCTGTCGCCGGACGAGCGGGAGCAGCTCCTGGTCGAATGGAACGACGCCGGCGGCCTGCCCCCCTCGGACGTCACGATCCACGAGCTGTTCGCGGCGCAGGCGGCGCGCACGCCCGATGCGGTCGCCCTGGTGGCCGGGCTTTCCGGGGAGCGCTGGACCTACCGGGAGCTCGACCTCTGGGCGAGCTCGCTGGCGCTGCGGCTGGCCGCCCTGGGAGTGGGGCCCGAGGTGCGGGTCGGCGTCTGCCTGACCCGTTCGCCGCTGCTGGTCGCCTCCCTCCTGGCGGTCCTCAAGGCGGGCGGCGCCTACGTGCCGCTCGATCCGGAGTATCCGCAGGAGCGGCTCGCCTTCATGCTGGAGGACTCCGCGGCGGCCGTCCTGGTGACCGAGCCCGGTCTGGCGGCGGGCTTGGGCGGGCACCGGGCCGAGGTGCTGCTCGTGGAGCCCGCGGCCGCCTCCGCGGCCGCGCCCGGACCGCGGGCCGGGAGCGGCGCCGGGCCCGGCAATCTCGCCTACCTGATCTACACCTCGGGCTCGACCGGGCGGCCCAAGGGGGTGGCGATCGAGCACCGCAGCGCGGTGGCCTTCGCCCGCTGGGCGCGGACGGTCTTCACGCCCGCGGACCTCGCGGGCGTGCTGGCCGCGACCTCGGTCTCCTTCGACCTCTCGATCTTCGAGCTGTGGGTGACGCTCGCCTGGGGCGGCAAGGTGGTGCTGGCCGCCAACGCCCTGGAGCTGCCCCAGCTGGCCGCCGCCGGGGAGGTGACGCTCATCAACACCGTGCCCTCCGCCATGGCGGAGCTGGTGCGCCTGCGGGCGGTGCCGGCGGCGGTGCGCACGGTCAACCTCGCCGGCGAGCCGCTGAAGCGGTCGCTGGTGGAGGCGATCCACGAGCTCTCCGCGGGCGTGCGGGTGCTCGACCTCTACGGCCCTTCGGAGACCACGACCTACTCGACGTGGGCGCCGGCGCCGCGGGACGAGCGGCGCGAGCCGGCGATCGGCCGTCCGCTGGCGGGCACCCGGGTATTCCTGCGCGGCCGGGCGGGCGAGCTGGTGCCGGCGGGCGTGCCGGGCGAGCTGGCGCTGGGCGGCGCGGGTCTGGCGCGGGGCTATCTCGGCCGGCCGGAGCTGACCGCCGAGCGCTTCGTCCCCGACCCCTTCGCCGGCGAGCCGGGAGAGCGCCTCTATCACACGGGCGACCTGGCGCGCTGGCTGCCCGACGGGCGGCTGGAGTACCTGGGACGGATCGACCGCCAGGTCAAGGTGCGCGGCTTCCGCATCGAGATGGGGGAGATCGAGGCGGCGCTGCTGGCGCATCCGGAGGTACACGACGCGGCGGTGGTCCTCCTGGGCGACGCCGGCAGCCCCGGAGGCCAGCGGCTGGCGGCCTACGTGGCGGCCCCCGGCGCGGCCCCGCCGTCGGCCGCCGAGCTGCGCCAGCTCGCGCAGAGCAGGCTGCCCGGGTACATGGTGCCGTCGTTCTTCACCGTCCTGCCGGAGCTGCCCCTGACGCCGAGCGGCAAGATCGACCGCAAGGCGCTGCTCGCCGTGCAGCCGGAGAGCGCCGTGGACGAGCCGGCGGCGCCGCTCACCCCGGTCGAGGAGCTGGTCGCCGGCATCTTCGCCGGGGTGCTGGGGCTCGAGCGCGTGGATCCCGGGGCCAGCTTCTTCGCCCTCGGCGGCCATTCGCTCCTCGCCACCCAGGCGGTGGCGCGGGTGCGCCAGGTGCTCGGGGTCGAGCTGCCGTTGCGCGCGCTCTTCATGGCGCCGACGGTGTCGGGCCTGGCGGCGGAGATCACGACGGCGCAGGCGGGCGGCCCGCCGCCGGTCGCGCCCCTGGCGCGGCGCGAGCGGCCGGCGGCGCCGCCGCTCTCGTTCGCCCAGGAGAGGCTCTGGTTCCTCCAGCAGCTCGATCCCGGCTCGGCGGCCTACAACATGCCGGTGGCGGTGGAGCTCTCCGGCGAGCTCGACGTGAGCGCCCTCGCGGCGGCGCTGGCCGAGATCGTGCGCCGCCACGAGTCGCTGCGCACGACCTTCCCGGCGGCCGGCGACGTCCCCCGGCAGCGGATCGCGCCGCCCGCTCCACCCGCCGTGCTGCCGCTCGTCGACCTCTCGGCCCTGCCCGTCCCGGCGGGCCGCGCCGAGGCGGAGCGCCTGGACCGCGAGCACGCGGGTGAGCCGCTGGACCTGGAGCGCGGGCCGCTGGTGCGCGCCCTCCTCGTGCGCCTCGCCGCGCAGAGCCACCGCTTCTCGCTGAATCTCCATCACATCCTCGCCGACGGCTGGTCGCTCGGGGTGCTGGTGCGCGAGCTGGGGGCGCTGTACGGCGCGGGCGTGGAGGGGCGGCCGTCGCCGCTGCCGGAGCTGCCGATCCAGTATGCCGACTTCGCGGTCTGGCAGCGCGAGGAGCTCGCCGGGACGCTGGAGGCCGAGCTCGCCTACTGGGAGTCGCGCCTGGGCGGGGAGAACGCCGGCGCCGAGATCCCCACCGACCGGCCGCGCCCGGCGGTGCCGGCCTTCCGCGGCGGGCGGCTCCAGGCCGTGCTCCCCCCGGACCTCGTCCTGCGCCTCAAGCGCTTCGGCCACGCGGAGGGGGTGACGCTGTTCATGACGCTCCTCGCGGCCACGGCTACGCTGCTCTCCCGGCACGGCGGCGAGACCGACGTGTCGGTGGGCGCCCCGGTCGCCGGCCGCCGGTGGAGCGAGACCGAGGGGCTGATCGGCTGCTTCCTCAACACGCTCGTGCTGCGCACCGACCTGTCGGGGGCGCCGAGCCTGCGCCGGCTGGCGGCGCAGGTGCGCCAGGTGACGCTGGAGGCCTACTCGCATCAGGACGTCCCCTTCGAGGCGGTCCTCGCGCGCCTGCGCCCCGAGCGCGACCTCTCCCGCGCGCCGCTCTTCCAGGTCCTGCTCAACATGCTCAATCTGCCGGCGGCGGACGGCTCCCTGCCGGGGCTCGGGCTGCGGGTGCTGACGCCGGCGGAGGTGCCGTCGAAGCTGGACATGACCCTCTACGTGTCCGAGGCGGAATCGGGGGTGCGGATCAACCTGGTCTACAACGCCGATCTCTTCGCCGGCGCCCGCATGGCCGAGCTGCTGGCACAGCTCGAGATCCTGCTCGAGGCTGCCGTGGCGCGGCCGGAAGACCCCCTGGAGAGCTTCGCGCTGGTGACCCCCGCGGCGCGCGCGCTGCTGCCCGACCCCGCCGCGGCGCTGGCGGAGCCGCCGTTCCCGCCGATCGCGCGGCTCTTTCTCGATTGCGCGGCGGCCCATTCCGCAGAGACCGCCCTCCGCTGGCGCGCGGGCGCGTGGACCTATGCTCAGCTGGCGGCGCGGGCGGGGGAGATCGCCCGCTCCGCCGCGGCCGCCGGAGCGGGGCCGGGGACGGTCGTCGCGGTCACCGGACCCCGGTGCCCCGAGCTGGTCGCCAGCCTGTTGGGGGTCTTCCTGTCCGGCGGCGCCCTGCTCCTCCTCGATCCCAAGCTCCCCGCCGCGCGGGTGCGCGTGATGGTGGAGGACGCGCGGCCCGTCTGTCTGATCGATCCCGAAGCGGCCGGCGAGGAGGGCGGCTGGCGCCAGGAGCTGGAGGCGCTGCCGATCCTGGCCGTCCCGCCTGCGGCGGCCGGCGGCACTGAGCCCGGAGAGGGACCAGGGATGCACGCCGCGCCGGACGATCCAGCCTACGTTTTCTTCACTTCCGGGACCACCGGCCGGCCGAAGGCCGTGCTCGGGCGCCACAAGGGGCTCAGCCACTTCCTGACCTGGCAGCGCGAGGAGTTCGGGATCGGACCGGGCGACCGCGCCGCGCAATTGACCGGCCTCTCCTTCGACGTGGTGCTGCGGGACATCCTCGTGCCGCTGACCAGCGGCGCCACGCTCGACCTGCCGGCCGAGGAGGACTTCGATCCGGCGCGCATCCTCTCCTGGATCCAGGAGCGCGGCATCACCATGCTCCACACGGTCCCCACCCTGGCCGGCGCCTGGCTCAGCGCGGCGCCGCCGGAGCTGCGGGTGGAGTCGCTGCGCTGGACCTTCTTCGCCGGCGAGCCGCTCCTCGACCAGGTCGTCGAGCGCTGGCGGGCGGCCTTCCCGCGGACCGCCGTGGTCAACCTCTACGGCCCCACGGAGACGACGCTGGCCAAGTGCTTCTACCGCGTCCCCGATCCGCCGGCGCGGCCCGTCCAGCCGGTGGGCTCGCCGTTGCCGCAGACCCAGGCGCTGATCCTCGCGGGCGAGCGCCGGTGCGGGCTCGGCGAGGTCGGCGAGATCGTGGTGCGGACCCCCTTCCGCAGCCTCGGATATCTCAACAACCCCGAGGAGAGCCGCCTGCGGTTCCGCCCCAACCCCTTCACGGGCGACGCCGGCGATCTCCTCTACTACACGGGCGACCGCGGCCGCTTCCGCCTCGACGGCAGCGTGGAGATCCTCGGCCGCCTCGACGAGCAGGTGAAGATCCGGGGCGTCCGGGTCGAGCTCGCCGAGATCAGGGCCGCCCTGGGCCGCCACCCGGGGGTGGGGGAGAGCGCCGTGCTGCTGCACCGCCCGGCGGATCACCGCCCCGGAGGTGAGCGCCTGGTCGCGTTCCTCGTGCTCCGGCCGGCAGCGGTGCTCGACCGCGAGGCCCTGCGCCGGCAGCTGCGCCAGGAGCTCCCCGAGGCCATGGTGCCGTCGAGCTTCGTGGTCCTGGACGCGCTGCCGGTCACGCCCAACGGCAAGGTGGACCGGCGGGCCCTGGAGCGGCTGGTGCCGGAGGCGGAGCGGGAGGCCGCAGACCGGACCGCGCCGCGGACGCCCACCGAGGAGCTGGTGGCCGGCATCTTCGCCCGGGTCTTGGGGCTGGAGCGGGTCGGCGTCGAGGAGAATTTCTTCGAGCTCGGCGGGCACTCCCTGCTGGCGACGCAGGTGGCGTCGCGGGTGAAGGCGGTGCTGGGCGTCGAGCTGCCGCTGCGCACCCTGTTCGCCGCCCCGACGGTCGCGGGGCTGGCGGCGGAGCTGGAGCGGAGCGCCGGCGAGACCGGGACGCCGCCGCTGGTGCGGGCGGACCGCTCGGGAGAGCTGCCGCTCTCCTTCGCCCAGCAGCGGCTCTGGTTCCTCGAGCAGCTCCAGCCGGGCAGCCCGGCCTACAACATGCCGGTGGCTCTGCGCCTGCGCGGCAAGCTCTCGGTTCCGGCGCTGCGGGCGAGCCTGAGCGAGGTGGTGCGGCGCCACGAAGCGTTGCGGACGGTCTTCGGGCTCTCCGCGGGTCAGCCGATCCAGCGGATCCTCCCTCCCGCCGCGGTCCCCCTCGGGGTGGTCGATCTGATGGCGCTCGACCCGCGTGAGCGGGAAGGCGAGCTGTCGCGGCTGTTGCGGGAGTATGCCGGGCTGCCGTTCGACCTCACCCGGGGACCGCTGTTGCGCGGCGTGCTGGTGCGGCTGGGCGAAGCCGAGCACGCGGTGCTGCTCAACCAGCATCACATCGTCACGGACGGCTGGTCGGTCGGCGTCCTGGTGCGCGAGGTGATCGCTCTCTACGGCGCCTTCGTCGCCGGCCGCCCGTCGCCGCTGCCGGAGCTCGCCATTCAGTACGTGGACTTTGCGATCTGGCAGCGGAGCTGGCTGGCCGGGGCCGTGCTGGAACGGCAGGTGAGCTATTGGCGGGAGCGTCTCGCCACCCTGCCGGCGCTGCTCGAGCTGCCGACCGACCATCCGCGTCCGGCGTTTCGCACCGGTCGCGGATCGCGCATCCCAGTCCATCTCCCCGCCGCGAGACTGCACGATTTGAAGGATCTCGGCCGGAGTGAGGGAGCAACGGACTTCATGCTCGTGCTGGCCCTGCTCCACATCCTCCTGTCCCGCCTGTCGGGGCAGAAGGAGCTGGCGGTCGGGACGGCGATCGCCAGCCGCAATCATGCGGAGCTGGAGCCGCTGATCGGCTTCTTTGCCAACACCCTGGTGCTGCGGGGGGATCTGTCCGGCCGCCCGAGCCTGCGGGAAGCCCTGAGCCGGACCCGGGAGACCGCGCTGGAAGCGTATGCCCATCAGGATCTGCCGTTCGAGCAGCTGGTCGAAACCCTGCAGCCGGCTCGAGCGACGAGCTACTCGCCCCTGTTCCAGGTGATGCTGGCGCTCCAGAACGCTCCCCGCGAGGCGTTCTCCTTGCCGGAGCTCGAGGCGGTGGCCATCGAGGGGAGCGATCGCACGGGCGGCACACGGTTCGATCTCGCCCTGCGCCTGATGGAATCCCCACTCGGTCTGGTCGGATCGCTGGAGTATGCGACGGACTTGTTCGACGCGACGACGATCTCCCGTCTGGTGGGTCAGCTCGTGACCTTGGTGTCCGAGGCCGTCGCAGCGCCTTCGCGCCTGGTGTCGGAGCTGGCGCTGTTGTCGTCCGTCGAGCGTCACCAGATTCTCCAGGAATGGAACGATACGCGGGCGGCCTTCCCCGAGGAGACTCTCCTGCACCAGTTCTTCGAAGCCACGGCGGAGCGGGCTCCCGCGGCGATCGCGGCGGTCTGCTCAGGCCGCGAGCTGACCTACGGCGAGCTCGCGGCGCGATCCAACCGGCTGGCCCACCTGCTGCGCCGTGCCGGCGTTGAGCGTGGGGCACCGATAGGAGTCTGGGTCGAGCGCGGCTTCGACATGCTCATCGCGGTGCTCGGCGTTCTCAAAGCGGGCGGCTACTACGTCGCGCTGGACGCCGCCTGGCCGGCCGGACGGGTCGAGTCGATCCTCGCCACCACCGGCGCGCCCGCGATCGTGGCCGGCAGCGGCCTCCTGGCCGCGGTCGAGGAGATGCGCTGGCGGCTGCCGGCACTATCCGACGTCGTCTGCCTCGCCATCGCCGAGCCGGAGCCGCCGGCCGAAACGCTCGCCCCCGAGGACGTGCGCGAGCTGTGGGACTTCGTCGCCGCGCGGGCGGTCGATCGGGTGACGGCGGGCGGCTTCATCAGCGCCTTCACCGGCCTCCCCTTCAGCGAGGCCGAGGTCGACGAGTACCGTAACCACGTCCTCTCCCTGGCCCGTCCATGGCTCCACGCCGAGGCGCGGGTGCTGGAGATCGGCAATGGCTCCGGCCTTCTGCTCTGGGAGATGGCTTCCCGCGTCGCCCACGTCACCGGCGTCGACCCCTCTCCTCTCACCCAGGAGCGCAACCGGGCGCAGGCGGCGCAAGAAGGGCTGACCAATGTCGAGCTGCTGACGGGCTTCGCGCATGAGCTCGACGACCTCGTCGGCGGCGAGGAGCGTTTCGATCTCGTCCTGCTCGCCAGCACGGTCCAGTTCTTCCCAGGCCCCCGCTATCTCGAGCAGGTGGTACGGTGGGCGTTCCGCCGGCTCGCCCCCGGTGGCGCGATCCTCATCGCCGACGTGCTCGATGCCCGGCGCCGTGACGAGCTGCTGGCGACGATCATGGAGCACCGCCGGCAGGCGGGAGAGGATGGCACCGCCGTCGCGCGGAGGCAGGAGCTGTACCTCGACGAGGCGCTCTTCCGCGACTTCGGCACGGCCCTGCCCGAGGCGGTTGACGTCGCCGTCCATCACCGCGGCGAAGGCTTCCCCAATGAGCTGGGCTGGCGCTATGACGTGCTCTTCACCCGCGGCGCAGCAGACGCGAAACCGCCCCATGGCAAGCGTCTCAAGCGCCTCTGGACCGGTTGGCATGTGGACCGGCTGCCGGCAGAACGGCTGGCCGAGGTATCCACGCCGGACGACTTCGCCTATGTGATCCATACCTCGGGCTCGACCGGCGAGCCCAAGGGGATCTTCGTCCAGCACCGGCCGGCGGCGAATCTGGTGGACTGGATCAACCGCTCCTTCATGGTGGGCGCGCAGGATCGCGGGCTGTTCATCACCTCCCTGTGCTTCGACCTTTCGGTGTACGACATCTTTGGGCTGCTGGCCGTTGGCGGTACGGTCCACGTGGCCACTGAGGAGGAGCTCGGCGATCCGGAGCGCCTGGTGGATCTGCTGCGGACGGGAGGGATCACGCTCTGGGACTCGGCTCCCGCGGCGCTCGTACGGCTCGCACCGCTCTTCCCCGCCGAGCTCGAGGTCGGCAGCCGGTTGCGGCTGGTCATGCTGTCGGGAGACTGGATTCCGGTGACGCTGCCGGACCGGGTGCGGCAGGCCTTCCCGGGAGCGCAGGTGATGGCGCTGGGCGGTGCCACCGAGGCGACGGTATGGTCGAACTGGTTCCCGGTGAGGGTGGTGGACCCCCGCTGGCCGAGCATTCCCTACGGCCGGCCGATCTCCAACGCCCGCTACCACGTCCTGGACGCCGCTTTCGCCGCCTGCCCGATCGGTATCCCGGGCGATCTCTACATCGGTGGCGACTGCCTGTGCACGGGCTATGGGGGGCGTCCGGACCTGACCTCCGCCGCCTTCATGCCCGATCCCTTTGCCGGCCGGCCGGGAGCCCGTATCTACCGCACCGGCGATCGTGCGCGCTACGACGCCGCGGGCATCCTGGAGTTCCTGGGACGTCTCGACCAGCAGGTCAAGGTACGGGGTTATCGCATCGAGCTCGGGGAGATCGAGGTGACGTTGGCCCGCCACCCCGGGGTGCGGGAAGCGGTGGTGCTGGTGCGCGAGGACCGGCCGGGCGACCAGCGCCTGGTGGCCTATGTGGTCCCCTCCACGGCCGCGGAGCCGACGGCCGCCAGTCTGCGCGACGCCCTGCTGCAGTCGCTTCCCGAATACATGGTGCCGACGGCGTTCGTGATCCTGCCGGAGCTGCCGGTGACGGCCAACGGCAAGCTCGACCGCCGCGCCCTGCCCGCCCCGCAATGGAGCAGCCACAGCGAGCCCTCGGCAGCCCGCACGCCGACCGAGGAGATCATCGCCGAGATCTGGTGCGAGGTGCTCGGGCTCGCCCAGATCGGCTCCGAGAGCTTCTTCACGCTGGGCGGTCACTCCCTGAGCGGCTCCCAGATGATCTCGCGCCTGCGGCAGGCGCTCCAGGTGGACCTGCCTCTGCGCGCCCTCTTCGCGGCGCCGACCGTGGCCGGGCTGGCGGCCGAGGTCGAGCGTCTGCGCGGGCCCGACGGCGCGCCGCAGCGCCCCGCGATCGCCTCCTTCCGGCAGGACCGGAGCTCGGCGCCCCCCTTGTCCTTCGCGCAGGAGCGTTTCTGGGCGGGGCGGCAGGCCGAAGCCCGCAGCGGGTTCCCCAGCACGATCCTGACCGTGGTGCGGCTCGAAGGCGAGCTCGATCCCTATTGCCTGCGGCGGGCGCTGCAGGAGATCGTCGACCGTCACGAATCGCTGCGCACGAGCTTCGCCGAGGGGCCGGCGGGGCCGGTGCAGGTGGTGCACGCCACGCTCCCCGTGCGGCTGCCCGTCGTCGATCTGGAGCCGCTGGCCGTTCCCGAGCGGATGGCGGAGGCGCGGCGCCTGAGCATCCGCGATGGCTTGACGCCGTTCGACTACGAGCGCGCGCCGCTCTTCCGGCTGACCCTCTTCCGGTTCTCGGCGCGGGAGAGCGTGCTGACCCTCACGGTCCACCACGTCGCCTACGACGGGTGGTCGCAATCGGTCCTGGCCGGCGAGCTGTCGGCGCTCTACAGCGCCTTCCGCGCCGGCCGCCCGTCCCCCCTGGCGCCGCTGGCGGCGCAGTATCAGGACTTCGCGCGCTGGCAGCGGCGGACGCTCACCGGGGAGGTCCTGGAGAGCCAGGTGCGGTTCTGGCGCCAGCATCTCGACGGCGCCGTGTCGCTCGACCTGCGCGGCGGCCGCCCGCGCCAGCCCGGCCAGGTCGGCAAGCTGGGCTCCGAGGCGGTCCTGGTCCCGGAGGACCTCGAGCGGCAGCTCGAGGCCTTCATCGCGAAGCAGGGCGTGACCCTGTTCATGACCCTGCTGGCGGCCTTCTACGCCATGCTCCATCTCGAGACGGGCGGGGACGACATCGTCATCATCTGCCTGTTCGCCAACCGCAATCAGGCCGAGATCGAGGGGCTGATCGGCAATTTCTACGCCGGTCTGCCGCTGCGCGTGCGCCTCGCCGGCGCGGTCACCTTCCGCGAGCTCCTGGAGCGGGTGCGCGAGGTGACGCTGGCGGCGCACGAGAACCCCGACATCCTCTACGAGCGGGTGTTCGAGGGAATGAGCTTCCAGGACAAGGAGGACGAGGGGGGGCTCAACACCTTCCGCATCCTGTTCCAGCTCGTCAAGCTGCCGTCCCTCGGGCAGCCGCCGTCGCCGGACGACCTCAGGATCACCCGCCTGCCCTTCGCCAAGGACACGATGCGCAAGGACCTGAGCCTGTTCCTCACCCAGGCCGACCGGCTGGTCGGACGTTTCAATTACAACCGCGACGTCCTCGATCCGCAGCGGGCCGCCGGCATGCGCGACCGCCTGCTCCGCATCCTCGCCGTCGCCGTGGCCGACCCGGACCGCCCGCTGGCGGAGCTGCCGGCGGCGGCGGAAGGGGGGCACGATGAATAGCGTCACCGCCGCCGAGGCCGCCGATCGCATGCAGGAGGTGCGGCGCATCGCGCGGGCGATCCGCGATCTCAAGGAGAGCGTCACCAACGAGATGCGCGAGCCGATCGAGCGCAAGCTGCGGCGCTGGCAACAGCTGCGCATGCCCGACCTCGCTCCCGAGGTCCAGGCCGTGCGCCCCTACGACCCCGTCTGGCCCGACCTCTTCGCGCGCGAGCGGGAGCGGCTGCGGGCCGCCCTGGGCGAGGAGGTCCACGCCGTCGAGCACATCGGCAGCACGTCGATCCCGGGGATGGCCGGCAAGGGGATCCTGGACCTGCTGGTCGCCGTGCGGGAGATCCCCGCCGCCCTGGCGCCGCTCGCCGCGGCCGGCTACCAGGACTACGGCGTCAGCCCCTGCGACCACGAGGCGCTCTGGCTGTGGAATACCGCCCCGGCGAGCCATGCCTTCATCGTCCACCTCTGCGCCGCCGGCAGCCCGTGGATCCGGACGGCGCTCAACTTCCGCGACTACATGCGCGCCTATCCCGAGGAGAACAAGGGCTATGAGGAGCTCAAGCACCGCCTGCGCGCCGAGCAGCGCAACCTCCTCGAGTACAGCATCGTCAAGCTCAAGCTCTTCTACGAGCTGAGCGCGCGCGCCGACGCCTGGGCGGCGGGGGGAGGGGCATGACCGCAACGCCGGGCCCGCGGACGATCGCGGTCAGCGCCACCTTCACCGCCGAGCCGGTGGTGGAGGTGGTGGAGCTCTGGTGCGGCGAGCTCGACCTGCCGGCGCGGATGGAGCTCGCCGCCTATCACCAGGTCTTCCAGGAGCTGCTCGACCCCGCCAGCCTGCTGCGCGGCAACCGCCAGGGTGCGAACGTCGTGCTGGTGCGCGCCGAGGACTGGGCGCCCGAGCGCGACGGCGTCCGGCGGCTCGGCGAGCCGGAGTCCCTGGCGGCGGTCGAGCGCGCCGGCGGCGATCTGCTGGCGGCGCTGGAGGAGGCGGCGCGGGCGATGGCGGTCCCCCTGCTCGTCTTCGTCTGCCCCGGCTCGCCGGACGCCGCCGCCGTGCCGCCCTTTCAGGCCCTGCTGGCCGACCTCGAGGCGCGGCTGGCCGCGCTGGCGTCCGGCGTCCCCAACCTGTACGTGATCCCGGCGGCGGAGCTGGCGGCCCTCTATCCGGTCGAGCCGCTGCACGACCCCTACGCCGACCACCTCGGTCACATCCCCTACACCCCGGCCGGCTTCGCGGCGTTGGGCACCCTCGTGGCCCGCAAGGTCTACGCGCTGGCCAGCCCGCCCGCCAAGGTGATCGTCCTGGATTGTGATCAGACGCTCTGGAAGGGCGTCTGCGGCGAGGACGGCCCCGAGGGGGTGGTGCTCGACGAGCCCCGCCGGCGTCTCCAGGAGATCGCCCTCGCCCAACGGCGGGCGGGCATGCTGCTCTGCCTGTGCAGCAAGAACCAGGAGGAGGACGTCTGGAGCACCTTCGACCGCCGGCCGGACTTCCCCCTGCGGCGGCAGGACCTCACGGCCTGGCGGATCAACTGGGCGCCGAAATCGGAGAATCTACACAGCTTGGCCGCGGAGCTCGGGCTCGGCCTCGACGCCTTCGTGCTCATCGACGACAACCCGGTGGAGTGCGCCGAGGTGCGGGCGGCCTGCCCGCAGGTGATGGTGCTGGAGCTCCCCGCCGACGCGCGGGAGATCCCGCAGGTCCTGCAACACTACTGGGCCTTCGACCGGCTGCGGACCACGGCGGAGGACCGCGAGCGCCCGGAGCTCTACCGGCAGGCGCTGGAGCGCGAGCGCCACCGCCGCAGCGCCGGCAGCTTCGCGGAGTTCCTGGCCGGGCTCGAGCTGGTGGTCGACGTCCTGCCTCTGCAGCCGGAGAGGCCGCCGCAGACGCTGGAACGGGCGGCGCAGCTGACGCAGCGCACCAATCAATTCAACGCCTCGACGGTCCGGCGCACCGAGGGGGAGATCCAGCGGCTGCTCGCCGGCGGCGACCTGGAGGGCCGGGTGGTGGAGGTCCGCGACCGCTTCGGCGACTACGGGCTGGTCGGCCTCGCCCTCTTCGCCGTCCGCCCGCCGGCGCTCGCCGTCGACACCTTCCTGCTGAGCTGCCGCGTGCTGGGGAGGGGCGTCGAGCACCGCGTCCTCTCGGCGCTCGCCCGGGAGGCGGCCGCGCGGGGGGCGGAGCGCGTCGACGTGCGGGCCCTGCCCACCGCCAGGAACCGGCCGGCGCTCGACTTCCTGCGCGCCGTTCCGGGAGGCCGCGAGGAGGCGGCGGGGGAGGGCGGGCTCGTCTTCCGGCTGCCGGCCGTGCCGGTCGATTTCACGCCCGGGCTCCAGCCGGCGGACGACGCGCCCACGCCCGCCGATGAGCGGGCGGCGGCGGGCGGCGGATCCGCGGGCCGTTCCGATCTCCTGCTGCGGATCGCCACCGGGCTCTCCGATCCGCTGGCGGTGCGCCGCCGGATCGTGGCCGGCCGGACGCGGCCGGACAGCGGCGCGGCGGTGGACGATCCGCCGCGCGGCGCGGTGGAGGAGCGGCTGGCGGGTCTCTTCGCCGAGGTGCTCGGCATCGAGCGGATAGGCGCCCGGGACAGCTTCTTCGACCTCGGCGTCCATTCGCTGCCGGCCGCCCAGGTGATCTCGCGGCTGCGCGAGGTCTTCGGCGTCGAGCTCACCCTGCGGTCTTTCTTCGCGGCGCCGACCTTGCGGGGCCTCGCCGCCGAGATCGCGCGGCAGCGCGGCGCCGGCGGCCCGCAGCTGCCGGCGGTCGCCGCCTTCCGGCGGGAGCGCGGCGCGCCGCCCCCCCTGTCGATCGCCCAGGCCAATTACTGGCTGGGCCGCCAGCTCGAGGCCCGCAGCGTGGCCGCCACCATCCCGGTGCTGCTGCGGCTGGAGGGGGAGCTCGACGTCGCCTGCCTGCGCCGGGCGCTGCAGGAGATCGTCGACCGCCACGAGGTGCTGCGGACGACCTTCCGGGAGGACGCCGCCGGGGCGGTGCAGGTCATCCACCCCGCGCTCGCCGTCCACCTGCCGGTCGTCGACCTGGCGGGGGTGCCGGCGGGCGAGGAGGTCCGGCGCTGGGTCACCCTCGACGCGCGGTCGCGCTTCGACTTCGAACGCGGCCCGCTGTTCCGGCTGACCCTCTTCCGCTGCGCGGAGCGCGAGCATCTCCTGCTGCTGACCATCCATCACATCGCCTACGACGGCTGGTCGGACTCCGTCCTGCTCGCCGAGCTGGCGGCCCTCTACGACGCCTTCCGGAGCGGCCTCCCGTCCCCTCTGCCCCCCCTCGCCGTGCAGTATCAGGACTTCGCGCGCTGGCAGCGGCACACCGTCACCGGGGAGGCCCTGGAGCGCCAGGTGGCCTTCTGGCGGGAGCACCTGCGCGGGTCGCGGCCGCTCGACCTCGCGCCGCCGCCCCTCCATCCGACCTTCGCGGCGGGCCTCGAGAGCTTCGTGGTGCCGCGCGACCTGGAGCGGCGGCTCGAGGCCTTCGCCGCGGAGCAGCGCGCGACCCTCTTCATGACCCTGCTCGCGGCCTTCAAGACGCTGCTCTATCGCGAGACGGGGCAGGACGACGTCGTCGTCACCTGCCTGTTCGCCAACCGCACCCAGGCCGAGATCGAGCGCCTGATCGGCAACTTCTTCACCGGCCTGCCGCTGCGCACGCGGCTCGCGGACACCCTCACCTTCCGCGAGCTGCTGGCGCGGGTGCGCGAGGTGACCCTGGCGGCCCACGAGCATCCGGACTTCCTGCCCGGGCCGGTGATGGCGGGCCTGGAGCCGTTCCGCATCATGTTCCAGCTCGCCAAGCTGCCGCCGGCCGAGCGCGGCCTCGCCGGCCTCAAGGTGGCCCGCCAGCCGTTCGACACCGGCAGGATCCGCCAGGACCTGACCCTCTTCCTGACCCAGTCGGACCGGCTCGCCGGCCGCTTCAAATACAACCGCGACGTGCTCGCGCCGGAGCGGGTCGCCGGCATGCGCGCCGGTTTCCTGCAGATCCTCGACGAGATCGCCGCCGACCCGGGCCGCAGGATCGTCGACCTTGTAACGGAAAGCCTCGGGAGGAGCCTGTGAAGGTGAAGAGAGTGGCGCTGGTCACGGGAGCGAACCGTGGCATCGGCTACGAGATCTGCCGCCAGCTCGGCGCGGCCGGCTATACGGTCGTGCTCACCGCCCGCGACCCGGAGCGGGGCGCCCGGGCCGCCGGGACCCTGCGCGAGGAGGGGCTGGACGCCCGCTTCCACGCGCTGGACGTGGCGGATCCCGCCGGCCCCGGCCGGGCCGCCGAATTCGTGGCCGGCGAGCTCGGCCGGCTGGACGCGCTGGTCAACAATGCCGCCGTCGCCATCGATCCCGAGGATGCCCTGGAGACCGTGGATCTCGACGTGCTGCGGCGGACGCTGGAGATCAACCTGATGGGGGTGCTTCACTGCTGCCAGGCGTTCCTGCCGATGATGCGGCGGCAGGAGTACGGCCGCATCGTCAACGTGTCGAGCGGCCGGGGGTCGTTCTCCAAGCTGGCGGCGGGAGGCCCCTGCTACCGCATCTCGAAGACCGCGCTCAACGCTCTCACCGTGATCCTCGCGGACGAGCTGAAGGAGACCAACATCCTGGTGAACGTCATGACCCCAGGCTGGGTACGCACCCGCCTGGGAGGGCCGAAAGCTCCGCGGTCGACCGCCGAGGGCGCGGAGACCGCCGTCTGGCTGGCGACGCTGCCGGACGACGGGCCGCGGGGCAAGTTCTTCAGGGATCGTGAGGAGTTCCCATGGTAGACAACGTTTTAGCTTCGGCAGGGAGGATCCGGTCATGATGAACGATGGCGCCGTCTCGCCCGAGCTCGTGCTCGCGTCCGCGGCCCAGCCGGGCGCTCCCACCGAGGAGCTGGTCCGCTTCTGGAAAGATTCGCGTCTGCGCGCCGATCAGGCCAAATCCACCTCGGTCCGCTCGGCCCCCAAGATCGTCCCCTGGCGGATCGCCCTGGAGGACGTGTTGAAGATCGGCTATGGGGTCGAGACCCAGTCCCGCTACGAAGCGGGCTCCTGGCAGCAGGTCCGCCGGCTCACCACGCCGTCGGCGGGAGCGCTCTACCCCTTCGAGGTGTTCGCCTGCGTGGTCGGGGAGGGGAGCTATCTCTGGGACGTCGAGGAGGAGCGCCTGGTCCCCTGCGGCCTGGCGGCGTTGACCGCCGAGGACCTCGCCGCGGCCGGGCTCGCCGCCGCGCCCGGCCAGCGCCTGGAGGCCCTGCTCGTCCTCGTGGCGCGCCCCTGGGTGAGCATGAAGAAGTACTTCCAGCGCGGCTACGCCTACTGCCACCTCGACGTCGGCCACCTGGCCGCCAACCTGGCGATCTACACGGCCGCCCTGGGGCACGGCTCCGCCCTCCACCTGCGCTTCTCGCACACCGCCCTCGCCGGGTACCTGAGCCTCGGCGGCCTCTGCCGGGAGCCCCTGGCGGTCCTCTCCTTCGCCGCCGCAAAGCCGGCCGCCTGCCCGGAGCCGGCCGCCTGGTCTCGCGCCGGCCAGGAGCCCGCCGCCCTGGAGCTGCCCGCGGAGGCCGAGATCCGCTGTTGGGAGTCGCTGCGCGGCATCCGGTCGTTCGACTGCCCGCTCGCTCTCCCCTGTCCGCCCGCCAACGCGCCGCTGCTGATCGAGCCGGCCGCCGTTCCCGAAGAGGACGTCGTGCCGCTCCCGATCGGCCGCGCGCAGCCCTCCGCGGCGCGGGAATGGCGCGCGGCGATCCTGGGGCGCCGCTCGGCCAAGGGGTTCCGCGCCGAGCCGCTGAGCGCCGCGCACGTCGGCGAGCTGCTCGGCGCCCTGCGGGACGAGGGCTTCCCCTCCGACTTCGCCGGCGACGCCTCGGCGCGGCTCGGCGTGCGCCTGGTGGCGAGGAACGTCGAAGGCCTGGAAGGGGTCTTCGCGTATGCCCCGCGGAGCCACTCCCTGCACCGGCTCGATCCGCAGACCGGCGACCCCCGGCCGGCCTGCATGCACCAGGAGATCGCCCGCAACGCGGCGGCCCTGATCTTCCTGCACGCGCCGATCAGCGACCTGATGGCCGGCCAGGGGTACTCGGCCTTCTCCGAGCTGCACATCCAGGCCGGGGAGCTGGCCCAGCGCCTCTATCTGGCCGCCGCCCGCATCGGCGCCGTGGGCATGACCTGCATCGGCGGTTTCGACGACTACGAATGCGCCGCCCTCGCCCGGCTCACGGACGCCGACGAGACCCTCTACGTGATCCTGCTCGGCCTCCCCGACGAGGCCGCCATCAAACAGGACCGGCTCAGCGTGGCCTACAGTCACGGCCACAGCACCCTGCAGGAATCATGAGCGGCGCTCTCCTGGACCACCCCGCGTTCGCGCGGCGCCTCACCCCGGAGCACCGGGAGCTGCGGGAGCATGCCCGCAGCTACTTCCAGCCCGCCAGCCTGCGGGAGTGGCTGGCCGCGCCCGGCGGCCACCTGCGCAAGTCGCAATGGGCGGAGCTCGGCCGCCAGGGATTGCTCGGCGTCTCGCTGCCGCGCGAGTTGGGCGGCCGCGGCCTCGGCCTGCTGGGCGCGTTGATCCTCAGCGAGGCGGCGGCGCAACTCGGCGACCTCGGCGTCTCCCTCGGCCTGCACTGCCAGACCGAGATCACCGCGAGCTGGCTGGCCACCGCGCACGACGCGGCGGTGCGCGACCGCTATCTCCCCGAGATGATCGCCGGCCGCCTGGTCGGCTGCGCCTGCGACACCGAGCCCGCCGGGCCGCTGTCGGCCACGGCGGTGCGCGACGTCGGCGAGCTGGTGGTCAACGCCCGCAAGCTCTACGTGGTCAACGGCGCCAACGCCGACCTCTGCTTCGTCACCCTGCGGCTCGACGGCGAGATGGCGACCGTGCTGGTGGAGAAGGAGCGCCCCGGCGTCCAGGTCCTCAAGGTCTTCGACAAGCTGGGGACGCGGTCGATCGACTCCGCGATGATCGACTTCGCGGACGTGCGGGTGCCGGTGGCCAACCTGTCCGCCAAGCGCGGTGTGCGGCAGCTGATGCAGTGGAACAAGGTGATGACGGAGGCGCGCTTCCTGATGTGCGCCGACGCCTGCCTGCTCCACGCCCTGCTGCTGGCGCGCATCCTGGAGCACGGCAAGACGCGGATGATCGACGGCCACCCCCTGGCGAGCTGGCCGCTCAACCGGCACGCCCTCGCCCGCGCCGCGGCCGACCAGGAGCTGATGCGGGCGGGGCTCGCCGACCGCTTCGAGCAGCTGGAGAGCCGGCGCAACGCGGTGGCCGAGGTCGCCGCCCTCAAGTGGTTCTGCGTCGACCGCACGGCCCGTTTCGCGGCCCTGTGCACCGAGATGCAGGGGGGCGCCGGCTACATGTGGGACAGCGAATTCCTGCGCGCCCAGGCGCAGATCCTCGGCCTCAAGATGGCCGGCGGCAGCCTGACCACCATGCTGACCATCGCCGGCCAGGCGCTGGCGCACCGGGAGGAGCTGGAGGCGCTGGCATGAGCGGGGGGCGGGAGATCCGGGACGCGATGGCCGGGAGCCTCGGCCGCCATCACGGCCGCACGGCGGTGGTGGGGGGCTCGGAGCCCCTCTCCTACGGCGACCTCGGCGACCGCATCGAGGCCGCCCTCCCCGCGCTGCGCGCCGCCCTGTCCGGCCCGGCGCCGCGGCACGTCGGGCTCAGCCTCGGCAACCGGCCCGAATACGTCATTCTCTACTTCGCGGCCCTCTGGGCCGGCGATCTCCCGCTCCTGCTCGACGCCAGCTTCAACAGCGGCGAGATCGCGGCGATCCGCGGCGATTGCGGGCTCGACGCGCTGGTGCTCGAGCCGAAACGGGTGGCGGCGCTCGGGCTCCCCGGGACGGGCGAGCCGATCCCGTTCGGCGACGGCGTGGCTCTCCTGCCCCTCGCCCGGAGCGGCGAGCCCTCCTTCCGGCCGCGGCCGGACACCGAGGTCTGCCGCTTCACCTCCGGCACCACGGGCCGGCCGAAGTGCCTGGAGTTCAGCGGGCGCGCCGTGGTCTCGGCGGCGCGCAACTGGGTCCTGGGGACGGCGATGACCGGCGAGGACCGCACCCTCTGCCTGGCCGCGCTCTCCAACGGCCTGGCGTTCAACACCTCGCTGCTCTCCACCTTCCTCGCCGGCGGCGAGCTCCATTTCCTCACCGGGCCGCCGCTGACCCGGCCGGTCGCCCGCCGGATCGCGGAGTCCCGGATCACCCGGCTGGTCGCCTTTCCCACCCTCTACCGGAACTTCGTGGCGCCCGGCGGCCCGGAGCGCGCGGCGCTGGCGAGCCTGCGGCACGCGATCTCCGCCGGGGCGCCGCTCTGGCCCGACGTGCGCGAGGAGTTCCGGGCCCTCTACGGCCTCGACATCTCCGACTATTACGGCATCGCCGAGACCGGCCCCTGCACCTTCGAGCGCGACCCCGGCCACCACACCGGGCTGGGCGAGCCGCTGCCGGGCGTGGAGATCCGGATCGCCCCCGGGCCGGACGGCGATCCGCAGGTGGGGGAGGTCCTGGTGCGCACCGCGTCGATGGCCAGCGGTTATCTCAACCACCCGGGGCTGTTCGAGGGGCGGCTGGACGCGGACGGCTTCTATCATTCCGGAGACCGCGGGCGGATCGCCGACGGCCGGCTCCATCTCGTGGGCCGCACCCAGGACCACATCAATGTCGCGGGGCGCAAGATCGATCCCACCGAGATCGTCGCCGTCGTCTCCGCGCTCGACGGGGTGGCGGACGCCGTCGCCTTCCCCGACGAGGACCTCAACCGCGAGGCCCTGGTGCATCTCGTGGTGGTCGCCGCCGACCGCGCGCTGACGAAGGAGGCGGTGGCGGAGGCCTGCAGGTCACGGCTGGCGCCGTACAAGGTGCCGGGCCGCATCAGCTTCGTGGCGGAGATCCCGCGCACGGGCATCGGCAAGCCGCGGATCGCCATGCTCCGCGAGCAGCTCAACACCAACGTGAAAGGAACGACGGCATGAATGACGACGAGCTGACCGCGATGAAGAAGCGGGTCCAGCGCCTGGTCTACATCGCGGCGGGCGGCAAGATCAAAGAGGAGGAGCTCGGGGGGTACGGCACCGACCTGCGGACCCTCGGGCTCGACTCGCTCGGCTATCTGAATCTCCTGGAGGGGCTGGAGAGGACGTTCGGCGTCGCCATCGACCTCGATCAGGAGGAGGACCACAGCTTCCTCCACACCATCGACAACATCGTGCGCTACGTCGCGGCGCAGCGGGGCGAGGCGGCGTGATCGAGCGGCTGGAGGTCGCGCCGGCGGTCGGTCCCGCCGCGGAGGTGGAGAGCCTGATGTCGCGGCTCCCCGCCATGGAGGCGTTCGCGGAGGTCGAGCACCGCTTCGGCGTCCTGCCGCTGGTCGATGCCTGCTTCGCGACGCCGGGCCCGGCCGCGGCGGCGGTGGCGCCGCCGCGGCGCGGCGCGCTCGGCCTTTTCACCCCCGCGCCCGAGCCTGGCTGGGAGGCCGCGGCGGTGGTGGGGGAGACCTCCGGCGCCGGCCTGCTCCTCAGCGGCGAGGTCCGCCTGCCCGGCCCGGCCGCCGACGGCGCGCTGGTGCTGGTGCGCCTGGAGGGCCCGGAGCACCGGCTGGCCTGGCTCGATCACGGCGCGCCGGGCGTCGAGCGGCGCGGCTCC
>DASXJP010000515.1:0-30227 GCA_036497345.1 Thermoanaerobaculia bacterium | reverse complement strand
CGGGCCAGCACCGCAAGCACGGCTACTACGTGCTGCCCATCCTCGAAGGGGAGCGCCTGATCGGGCGGCTCGATCCCAAGCTCCACCGGGAGAAGGGACTGCTGGAGGTGAAGGGGCTCTGGTGGGAGCCGAAGGTCAAGGAGACCCGGGGGCGGCGGGCGGCGCTGGAGGCGGCCCTCGACCGGCTGGCGAGGCAGACCGGGGCGGAGGGGTGGACTATCTCCCCACCTTCTCCATCGCCCGCTGCATGAGCAGCTCCTGGCTGCCGCGCGGCTCCTCGCCCGGCGCGGGCCGGCGCTGGACGTAGGAGCCGTCGGCCCGCATGTCCCAGGCCTTGCAGTTGTCGGCGAGCTGCAGGTCGAGGATCGCCTGGACCTCCTCCTGGAGCCGCGGGTCCTCGATCGGCACCGCCGCCTCCACCCGGGCGTCCAGGTTGCGCGACATCCAGTCGGCCGAGCCGATGTAGTACTTGGGGCTGCCGCCGTTGGCGAAGTAGAAGATCCGCGCGTGCTCCAGCAGCCGGCCGACGATGCTGATCACCCGGATCGTCTCGCTCTGCCCCGGCACCCCCGGCCGCAGCCGGCAGATGCCGCGCACGATCAGGTCGACCTCCACCCCGGCGGCGGAGGCCTCGTAGAGCGCCTCGGCCATCTGCTTGTCGTCGAGCGCGTTCATCTTGGCGATGATGTGGCCGCCGCGGCCCGCCCGGGCGTGCTCCGCCTCGCGGGCGATCATCTCCAGGAAACGCTGGCGCATGCTGACCGGCGCCACCAGCAGCTTCTCGAACTGCGGCTGGTGGACGAACCCGGTCAGCATGTTGAAGAGCTGCAGCGCGTCATGGGAGATCGCCGCGTCCGAGGTGAACAGGCCGAGGTCGGTGTAGAGCTTGGCCGTCTCGGGGTTGTAGTTGCCGGTGGCGACGTGGACGTAGCGCCGCAGGGTGTCGCCGTCCTGGCGCACCACCAGGGCGACTTTCGCGTGGGTCTTGAGCCCCACCATGCCGTAGCAGACGTGGGCCCCCACGTTCTCCAGCGCCTCGGCCCATTCGATGTTGGCCGCCTCGTCGAAGCGCGCCTTGATCTCCACCGTCACCGCGATCTGTTTGCGCTTTTCCGCCGCCCGGATCAGCGCAGCCATGTTGGGCGACCCCGCCGAGGTGCGGTAGAGGGTCTGCTTGATGGCGAAAACCTTGGGATCGTCCGCCGCCGTCTCGATGAAGCGCTGGACGCTGGTGGCGAAGGAGTCGTAGGGGTGGTGGACCAGGATGTCCCCGTCGTCGATGGCGCGGAAGATCTCCGTCTCCTCACCCGGATCGCAGACCAGCCGCGGCTGGGTGACCGGCACCCAGGGGCGGAAGCGCAGCGACGGCAGCGGCGCCTCGCCGGCGAGCGACATCAGGTCCTTGAGGGCGAGCGGGCCCTCGACCTCGTAGACCTCGGCCTCGGAGATCTCGAGCTGCTCGCAGAGCAGCCCGGTCATCCACTTCGACATCCCCTTCGACGTCTCCAGCCGCACGACCGTGGCGAAGCGGCGCTCGCGCAGCTCCTCCTGGATCACCTCCAGCAGGTCCTCGGCGGTCTCCTCGTTGCGGTGGACGTCGGCGTTGCGGGTCACCCGGAAGAAGGCGGCCTCGACGACCTCCATGCCGGGGAAGAGCCGGTCGAGGTTGTGGGCGATCAGCTCCTCCAGGGGCACGTAGCGCTGCGTCTTCGGCACCTGTACCCAGCGCGGCAGGATGTGCGGCGCCTTCACCCGGGCGAAGCGCGGGAGCTGACCTTCGCCCGGCGCCTTCACCGCCACCGCCAGCGACAGGCTGACGTTCGAGATGAACGGGAACGGATGGGCCGGATCGACCGCCAGCGGCGTCAGGACCGGGAAGATGAGACGGTCGAACTCCTCGCAGAGATGGCGGCGCTCGCTGGCCCTCAGCTCGTCCCAGGAGAGGATCTCCAGGCCGTGCTGGCGCAGCAGGGGGAGGAGATCCTGGTTGAGCAGGCGGCGCTGGCGGGCCACCGTGGGCCGCACGGAGGCGTTGATCTGGGCGAGCTGCTGGCGGGGAGTCCCCTCGCCGTCCGCCCCCAGATCGCGCACGTTGCTGGCGATCTGCTGCTTCAACCCGCCCACCCGCTTCATGAAGAACTCGTCGAGGTTGGAGTCGAAGATGGCGATGAACTTCAGCCGCTCCAGCAGCGGGTTGTCGGGGTCCTCCGCCTCGTGCAGCACCCGCGCGTTGAACTCCAGCCAGGAGAGCTCCCGGTTGAGGAACAGGGGCTCCCCCTCGGCGGCGGGTCTCTCCAGCGTCTCGATTCGCTTCGGCTCGACCACGGGCGAAATCTTGCCACAACCCAGGTAACAGTGGTGTGACAAACCATGGCGCCCCCGATCGTTACGTCCTCGCGCCCCACCTGTCACGCCGCTTTCACGCCCACCCCTTACGCTGGGGTTCCGACGTGAGAGCCCATCCCTCACCCCTTCACCCCAACGCCGGAAGGAGAAAGCGCCGATGACGGCCCGCGCCGACCTGCACGTCCACAGCAAGCATTCGAGCCAGCCCAGCGAATGGATCCTGCGCCAGTTTCGCGCCCCCGAGAGCTATACCGAGCCCCAGGAGATCTACCGCCTCTGCCGCGAGCGCGGCATGAGCTTCGTCACCGTCAGCGACCACGATTCCGTCGCGGGGGCCCTGGAGATCGCCCACCTGCCCGGCGTCTTCCTCTCCTCCGAGGTCACCGTCGAATTCCCCGAGGACGGCTGCGAGATCCACTGCCTGGTCACCGGCGTCAGCGAGGAGCAGCACCGGGAGATCCAGCGGCTGCGGCGCGACGTCTACGAATTCCGGGACTACCTGCGCGAGCAGGACGTCCTCTATTCGGTCGCCCATCCGCTCTACCGGGTCAACGACCGGCTGACCCTCGACCAGCTCGAGAAGCTGCTCGTGCTCTTCAACCGCTTCGAGGCGCTCAACGGCATCCACGACCGCCGGGCGAACGCCCTGGTGCGGCGGATCTTCGGCTCGCTCACCCCCGAGGTGATCGCCGTTCTGGCCGAGCGCCACCGTCTGGAGCCCTGGGGGCCCACCCCCTGGAGCAAGACCTTCACCGGCGGCAGCGACGACCACGGCGGCTTCTACATCGCCACCACCTGGACGCAGACCCCGGAGGCGGCCACCGTGGAGGAGTACCTCGCCCACCTGCGGGCCGGCCGGCACGAGACGGGCGGCGAGACGGGCTCGAGCCTCCGCCTGGTGCAGAGCCTCTACAGCATCACCTGGGAGTACTACCGGCGGCAGTTCCCGGCCCTGCTCGGCAACCGCAAGGACCCGTTCGCCGATCTCCTGCGCAATCTCGCCCAACCCGGGGCTCAGCCCGAGGAGGAGCGATCAGGTCTGCGCGAGCGCCTCGCCCAGGTGATCGTCTTCCCCGGTGCCCGGCGGGCGGCGGCCAGCGGTTGTTCCCCGGAGACTGCGGAGACCGTCGACCGCCGGACCTTCGCGGCGGCGGGGCGGGCGCAGCGGGCATCGATCTCCTCGATGATCGAGGGCTTCGTCCGCCACCTCCGGCGCGGCCGCCTCTCCGAGAGCCTGTCGGCGCTCACCCACCTGGCGCCGCTGGCCCTCTCGGCGGCCCCCTACCTGGTCGCCCTCCAGGCCCAGCACAAGGACGCCGACCTGCTGGAGGCGGCGTCGCTCCGTTTCCTCGGCCAGCTTCCCGAGGGAGATCGCCCGGTCAAGAGGGCATGGTTTACCGATTCACCGTCCTCTCCCTGGGAGCGGGGGGAGAATCTGGTGGCGGTGACCTGCGGCGAGGCCCCGTCCGGCCTGGCCGTGCACGCGTTCGAGCCGCTGCTGGAGATCCCGGTGCCCGGCTTCCCGGCCCTGCGGGTCCCGCCGGTCCTGGAGATGCTCGACCTGTGCGAGCGCGAGCGCTACTCGGAGATCCTCATCGACACCCCCGGCCCGGTCGGGCTCGCCGGCCTCGTCGCCGGCAAGCTCCTCGGCATCCGCCTGACGGCGATCCAGGGCGCCGACCTCCCCGCCGAGATCCGCCGGCTCTCCGGCAGCCCGGCCCTGGAGGACCTCGCCCGGGTCTACACCAACTGGTTCTACGGTCAGATGGACCGCGTCCATATTGGCGTCCATACTGCGGCAGAGATGGCCGGGGAGTCACGGTCTAGAATGACCGCGTGAGCGCGACACCGACCGTGGCCGTCCAACCCCTGACCTTCCCCGCGACGAGCGAGGCGGCCCACACCCCGGTGGCCGCCTCCCCGGAGGTCGAGCGCCTGGCGGCGATCGACATCGGCTCGAACTCCATCCACATGGTGGTCGCCGAGGCGGCGCCCGACGGCGGCTACCGGCTGTTGGGCCGCGAGCGCGAGATGGTCCGCCTGGGCAAGACGGGCCTTGGCGAGGAGGGCTCCCTCTCCGAGGCGGCGATGCAGGACGGCCTGGAGGCGCTGGCCAAGATGACCACCATCGCCCGGCTCCGCGGCGCCGAGCGGGTGGTGGCGGTGGCCACCAGCGCCGTGCGCGAAGCGGCCAACGGCGGCGACTTCCTGGCGCGGGTCAAGGCCCAGACCGGCCTCGACGTCCGCCTCCTCACCGGCGTCGAGGAGGGGCAGCTCATCTTCCGCGCCGTGCGCGAGGTGGTCGACCTGGGGCCGGCGGCCGCGGTGATCATCGACGTCGGCGGGGGGAGCACCGAATGGATCACCAGCCATGCCGGCGAGCTCGGCCAGGTGGTGAGCCTCACCCTCGGCTCCCTGCGCTGCGCCGCCGATCTGGCGGGCGATCCGGTGAGCGCCGCCGCCCTCGACAAGCTCCGCCGCAAGATCGACCGCCACCTGGCCGAGCGGGTGCCGCAGGGGCCGGTCGAGCGCCTGATCGCCACCTCCGGCACGGCCGTCTGCTGCGCCGACCTGATCGACTATTTCGCCGACCGGCCATGGAAGGAGGTCTCCGGCGCCCGCGAGGTGCGCACCCGCGACCTCGCGGCCCTGGTCGAGCGGCTGCGCCCCCTCAAGCGGCGGCAGCTCGCCGACCTGCCGCCCGTGGGCGGCCCCCGCTCGGACAGCCTGCTCGCCGGCGCCGTGCTCCTCCAGGCGCTGGTGACCCACGCCGGCGTCGACCGCTTCCTGGTCTCCGACCGCGCCCTGCGCGAGGGGCTGGTGCTGGCCGCCCTGGGCCAGCCGATCCCCCCGGCGGCCGAGCCCGAGGACCTGCGCCGCCGCCAGGTGCTCCAGCTCGCCGGGCGCGCCGAGACGGTCTACCGGCACAACCGGCAGACCGCGCGTCTCGCCGTGCGCCTGTTCGACCTCACCGCCTCCCTCCACGGCTTGGGCGTGCGCGAGCGCGAATGGCTGGAGTACGCCGCCCTGCTGCACGACATCGGCTACTCGATCCACTACAGGGGGCACCACAAGCACGCCTACTACCTGATCACCAACGCCGTGCTCGACGCCTTCGACCAGCGGGAGATCGAGATCATCGCCAACGTCGCCCGCTACCACCGGGGCTCGGCCCCCAAGGCGAGCCACCCCAACATGGCCGCCCTCAAGCCCTGGCAGCAGCGCGCCATCCGCAAGCTGGCCGCGCTGCTGCGCGTGGCCGACGCCCTCGACCGCACCCACGCCTCGCGCGTCGACGAGATCTACTGCGCCATCCGCGGCCACAAGGCCACCCTGGAGGTCCTCTCCCGCTACTCGGTCGACCTGGAGCTCGAAGAGGCCCGCCAGCACGCCCGCCTCTTCGCCAAGGTCTTCGATTGCGACCTCCGGCTACGCCAGGGGCTGGAGGTGGCGGGGTAAGTAGTAGCAGTGCTCCTTTTTTACAACACTTTGTAAGAGCTTCTTCCCTGAGAATACCCCTGACAACCGCTGTCACCCCACGGTAACATCCTCCGTCACAAAGACTTAACAAGACTTTTGCAGGGATTTCACTCCCCCCTCTGTGGAAAACCCTTCATCGATGATCCGTCAAGCGTCTCGAAGCGAGGGGAAACCGAGGCGAAAGTGTAATAAAATCAGTCAGTTACGCGCCATTGCACAGTGCTATGGTCAAAGCGGAGAAAGGCCCGGAAACCGGGCCTTTGGTCCCGCTTTCAGGGGGGTTTTCCACAGGTTTTTCCGCATCGGGTGTGGAAGACTCCGTGGTAGCCTTTTGTCACATGGCACGCGAACGAATCCTGCTCATCGAAGACGAGCCCGACATCGCCGAGGTGCTGCAGTACAACCTGGAGAAGGAGGGCTTCGACGTGGACCTGGCCCACCGCGGGGACAGCGGCCTCGAATCCCTGCGGCGGCAGGCCCCCGACCTGATCCTGCTCGACCTCATGCTGCCGGGCGTCGACGGCCTGGAGCTGACCCGGCTGCTCAAGCGGGACACCGCCACGTCGCGGATCCCGATCGTGATGCTCACCGCCCGCGGCGAGGAGGTGGACCGCATCGTGGGCCTGGAGCTCGGGGCCGACGACTACATCAGCAAGCCGTTCAGCCCCCGCGAGGTCGTGCTGCGGGTCAAGGCGGTGCTCCGCCGGCTCCAGCACGAGGAGCCCGCCAGCGACAAGCTGGAGATCGGCGGCATCCATCTCGATGTCGCCGCCCACCAGCTCCGCGTCCGCGGCAAGGAGGTGGCGCTGACCGCGACCGAGCTCCGGCTGCTGCGGCTGCTCATGGAGCGGGCCGGCCGGGTGCAGACGCGCGGCACGCTCCTCACCGACGTCTGGGGGTACGCCGACGACATCGACAGCCGCACCGTGGACACCCACATCCGCCGGCTGCGCCGCAAGCTGGGGCCCGAGGCCGACCGCATCGAGACGGTGATCGGCGTCGGCTACCGGCTGAGGCCCTGAGGGCCGGTGCGAATGCTGAGCCTGCCGCCCAAGCTGCGGCTCGCGCCTTTCTGGCCCGCGCTGGCCGCCGTGGCCACCGCCACCGTGCTCCTCTGGTCGCTGCTGCCGAGCCTCCTCCAGCGCACCGCCGCCGTCCAGCTCTTCGACATGCTCGACCTGCTGGCGCCGATCGCCCGCGACCGGCTGGCCGATCCCCATACCAGCCTGGAGAGCTGGGCCGTGCAACTCGGCGCCGACAGCGGCGTCCGCATCACCCTCATCCGCCGCGACGGCGTGGTGCTGGCCGACAGCTCGGTGGAGCCCGAGCACGTGCGCGAGATGCAGAACCACCGCGATCGCCCGGAGGTGCGCGCCGCCTTCGCCAGCGGCCGGGGGATGAACGTCCGCAAGAGCGCCACCACGGGCAACACCTACGTCTACGTGGCCCGCACCCTCTCCGGCCCCGGGGGGGACGTGATGATCCTCCGTCTGGCCGAGCCCCTGGAGCAGCTCGACGCGCTCAAGACCCGGCTCGCCGCCGCCATGGGCCTCGCCATCCTGGCCGCCGGCATCGCCATCCTCTTCACCTCGCTCTGGCTCGACCGCCGCCTCTTCGAGCCGGTCTCGCGGCTGATCTCCGGCGCCCAGGACCTCGCCCGCGGGCGCGTCTCCCGCGTGGCCGTGCCGGACGAGGAGGAGCTGGCCGCCCTGGCGCTCGCCCTCAACCGCCTCGCCGCCACCTCCGAGCAGCAGCTCGACGCCATGAGCCGCGAGCGCGACAACCTCCAGGAGATCCTCGCCAGCATGTCCGAAGGGGTCCTGGTGGTCGACCGCGACGGCCGCGCGCAGATGATCAACCCGGCCTTCTACCAGCTCTTCGACCTGGTGGGGGACTTCACCGGCCGGCCGGTGCCGGAGATCATCCGCCACCCCGGCTTCGCGCGCCTGATCGAGGACACCCTGCGGCAGAGAAAGCCGCAGAGCTCGCAGATCGTGCTCGCCACCCCCGAGCGGCGGACCCTGCTGCTGACCAGCGCCGTGCTCTCCGGCGGCGAGCGCGGAGCGGTGGTGGCCGCCCGCGACACCACTGAGCTTACCCGCGTGGCCGACATGCGGCGGGACTTCGTGGCCAACGTCTCCCACGAGCTCAAGACCCCGCTGGCGGCCATCCGCGGCTACGCCGAGACCCTGCGCGACGGCGCCCTCGACGAGCCTCCCACGGCCCGCCGCTTCACCGACCGCATCCTCAGCCAGTGCCGCCGTCTCCAGGAGCTGCTCGACGACCTGCTGATCCTCTCCCGTCTGGAAGGCCTGGACGCGGCGCTCGACCGCGAGCCGGTGGACCTCGACACCGTGGTCCGCCGCGCCGTCGAGCTGCTGACCCCCGCGGCGCGCGAGAAGCGGGTCGAGATCGAGCTCCAGGAGGAGGAGGTGCCGGCGGTGCAGGGGGACGCTGGGAACCTCGAGAGACTGCTCCTCAACCTGCTCGACAACGCCATCAAGTACAACCGGCCGGACGGCAAGATCACCGTCCGCCTGGGGCGCTACGGCGCCGACGCCCTGCTGGAGGTGAGCGACACCGGGATCGGCATCCCGGCCGAGTCGATCCCCCGCATCTTCGAGCGCTTCTACCGGGTGGACAAGGGGCGCGCCCGCGAAGAGGGCGGCACCGGCCTGGGGCTCGCCATCGTCAAGCACATCGCCCAGGCCCACGGCGGCCAGGTGGACGTCGAAAGCCGCATGGGGCGGGGGGCCACGTTCCGGGTCCGGCTGCCGTTGGCGGGGTGAGGCGGGCGCCGTAGCTGGAACACGGACGAAACACGGACCACCAAGGACGGGCACGCTCTTTTCCACGTCCTTGCCGTCCTTGTGCGTCCGTGCCTGTCCGTGTTCGTCCTCACCGCCGCCACAATCTTCTTCGCCTTTTCATGACCCCTTCATACAGCCTTCTTCTGTGACCCGCAGACTCCCTCCATGGCGAGGCGTACCGCCCGCCAAGGAGGATGAAATGAAACGGTCATGCAAGATAGGTTTCCTGTTTCTCGGGCTGGCGCTCCTGATCGCGTTCCCGGGAGCTCCCGCTCGAGCGGCCCAGGACAAGGATCAGGACCGCACCCTGTCGCCCTACTTCTTCGTCGAGAACGGCGATTCCGCCGTGGACCATCTGCCGCTCAAGGAGACGAAGGCGGACGTCCACATCGCGGGAGTGATCGCCGACGTCGTCGTCACCCAGGTCTATCGCAACGAGGGGAGCCGCCCCCTGAACGCGCGGTACGTCTTCCCGGCCTCCACCCGCGCCGCCGTGCACGGCATGACGATGCAGGTGGGAAACGAGCGCATCCGCGCCAGGATCCGCGAGAAGCAGCAGGCGAAAAAAGAATTCGAAGCGGCCAAGGCGGAAGGCAAGAGCGCGGCCCTGCTGGAGCAGCAGCGGCCCAACGTCTTCAGCATGAGCGTCGCCAACGTCATGCCCCAGGACGAGATCCGCGTCGAGCTCCACTACAGCGAGCTCCTGGTGCCCACCGAGGGCGTCTATGAATTCGTCTACCCCACCGTGGTCGGCCCCCGCTACTCGAACGCGCCGGCATCGAAAGCGGAGGAGAGCGGCTGGGTGAAGAGCCCCTATCTGCACGAGAAAGAGGAGCCGTCCTATGGATTCGATATCGAGACGCGCATCGCGGCCGGCATGCCCATCGACGAGATCCTCACCCCCTCTCACCAGACCCAGGTGGATTGGGAGGACGGCAATACGGCCAGAGTCCGGCTCGATCCCCGCGAAACGCGCGGCGGCAACCGGGACTACATCCTGCGCTACCGCCTGGCGGGCCAGCAGGTGCAGACCGGCCTTCTGCTCTATCCAGGTCAACCGGGTCAGCCGGGCCAGGACGAGAATTTCTTTCTGTTGATGGTGCAGCCGCCCAAGCGCGTGACGCCGGCCCAGATCCCGCGGCGCGAGTACATCTTCGTGCTCGACGTCTCCGGCTCCATGGGCGGCTTCCCGCTCGACACGGCGAAGGCGCTGATGACCGAGCTCATCGGCAACCTGCGGCCCACCGACCGCTTCAACGTGCTCCTCTTCTCGGGCGCATCGAAGCTGATCGCGCCGCAATCGCTGCCCGCCACGCCGGAGAACGTGCGCCAGGTGATCGCGGAGGTCGAGAGCGCGACAGGGGGCGGCGAGACCGAGCTCGGCGCGGCGCTCGACCGCGCGATGGCGCTGCCGGAATCGGCGGGCGTCTCGCGCACGATGATCGTGATCACGGACGGCTTCGTCGCGGCCGAGGCCAGCATCTGCGAGCAGATCCGCACCCGGCTCAACCGCTCCAACCTGTTCGCCTTCGGCATCGGCTCCTCCGTGAACCGCGGCCTCATCGAGGGGATGGCGCGCGCGGGCCAGGGCGAGCCGTTCATCGTCACCGAGCCCTCCGAGGCCCCGGCGATGGCGAAGCGGTTCCGCGAGTACGTGCGGTCCCCCGTGCTCACCCACGTGGAGGTCGAGACCACCGGCTTCCAGACCTCCGAGGTCGAGCCGCTGTCGGTCCCCGATCTGTTCGCCGATCGTCCGCTGGTGATCTTCGGCAAGTGGCACGGCAAGCCCGCGGGCACGATCCGCGTCACCGGCATGGGCGGCGAAGGCAGGTTTGAAAAGGTTTTCGACGTCGCCGAGGCGCGGCCCTCCGCGGACAACCAGGCGCTGCGTTATCTCTGGGCGCGGGCGCGGGTGGCCCGCCTCTCGGATTACGGCGCCGAGCGCGACGAGGCCACCCGCCAGGCGGTCACCGGGCTCGGGCTGAAATATGAGCTGTTGACCGCCTACACCTCCTTCGTGGCGGTGCACGAGAAGGTGCGGAACCAGGACGGCTCCGCGCAGGACGTCGACCAGCCGCTGCCGCTGCCGGAAGGGGTCTCGGACAGCGCCGTCGGCGTCCCCGAGCCGGAGCTGCCGCTGCTGATCGCTCTCGGAACGCTGCTCCTCGGCCTGACCGCCGTGGCCCGGGCGCGGCGCGCGAGCCGGTGATGAAACGTCCCTGGCTCTCCTGGGCGGCGGCGCTCGCCGCCGCCTACGGCCTGAAGCTGGCCTACAGCCGGGCCGCGGCCGCGGATCTCGCGTGGATCCTGGTGCCGACGGCCCGCGCCGTGGGCTGGCTGCGCGGCGAGACGCTCACCTTCAACCCCGCCGCGGGCTGGGTGGCGCCGGACGGCTCGTACGTCATCGCTCCGGCCTGCGCGGGGGTGAGCTTCCTGATCCTCGTGCTGACCGTCGCCGTGCTCGGCTTCGCGCACCGGCTGCGCTCCCCCCGGGCGCGGCTCGGCTGGTGGCTGGCCTCGCTGGCCGGGGCCTACGTGGCCACGATCGCCGTCAACACCCTGCGCATCGTGGCCGCGGTGGCGCTCTACCGCCTCGGCCCCGTCGCCGGTCTCACCCCGGAGGCCGCGCACCGGCTCCTGGGCATCCTGATCTACCTGGGGGCCCTCTGGGGCCTCTTCACCGCCCTCGACCAGCTCACCGGAGGGCGGCGCGCCGGCGGCCTCCTGGTGGTGGGCGCCTACCTCGGCATGACCCTGGTCGTGCCGCTCCTCACCGGGCACCCGGGCCAACGGTACGCCGAGCATGCCATGATGGTGTTGGTGACCGCAGGGCTGTTTGCGGCGGGGTGGTGGGCGGTCCTCCGGCGGGAGAAAGCTTGATGGATAAACCCACGATCCTGGTGGTCGAGGACGAGCCGGCCATCGCCGACACGATCCAGTATGCCCTCGAATCCGAAGGGTTCCGGTGCCTGCGCCTGGAGGTGGGCGCGGGCGTGGTCGAGGTGCTCGACAGCCAGCCGGTGGCGCTGGTGGTGCTCGACATCGGGCTGCCGGACGTGAGCGGCATCGAGGTCTGCAGGCGCATCCGCCAGCGGCACGACGTGCCGGTCATCTTCCTCACCGCCCGCGGCGGCGAGGTGGATCGCGTCGTCGGCCTCGAGCTGGGAGCGGACGACTACGTGATCAAGCCCTTCAGCCCGCGGGAGCTGGCGGCGCGCGCCAAGGCCGTGCTGCGCCGGGCCCGGCCCGCCAACAGCGCCCCGCAATCCCCGCCGCCGGGCGCCGCCTTCAAGCTCGACGAGGAGCGGCGGCAGATCACCTATTTCGGCCGCCCCCTGGAGCTGTCGCGCTACGAATACAAGCTGCTCGCCGTGCTGCTCAAGCGGCCCGGCCGCGTCTACAGCCGCGACGAGCTCCTGGAGCTGGTCTGGGACGCCCCCGAGGCCAGCCTGGACCGCACCGTCGACGCCCACGTCAAGAATCTTCGCGCCAAGCTCCGGGACATCCGGCAGGACGTGGACCCGATCGCGACCCACCGAGGGATGGGGTATTCGTTGAAGGAAGGTCTCTAAACGCATGAAGCTGGGCTTAAGAATCTTCCTCTTCTACCTCGCCGTCTTCGCGGTCTGCCTCTACTTCACCACCGACTGGATCTGGACCACCCTGCGCACGCGCTACCTGGAGAGCGTGGAGGAGCCGCTCGTGGACTCCGCCAACCTCCTCGCGAGCCTGACCGAGCGGGAGATGGAGCGTCCGGATTTCACCTACGCCGGCCTCGAGGCCACCCTCAACCGGGCCTATGCGCGGCGGCTGTCCGCGCGCATCTACGATCTCAAGAAACCGGCCGTGGATCTCAATCTTTATATTACGGACGTCAAGGGCAAGGTCGTGCTCGACACGCGGCGGCCCAGCGCCGTGGGCCAGGACTACAGCCGGTACCACGACGTGATGCGCACCCTGGAGAGGAAGTACGGCGCCCGCGCCACCCTGCGCGATCCCAACGATCCGTTCTCGACCTCGCTCTACGTCGCCGCGCCGCTCTACCGGAACGGCGACGTGATCGGCGTGCTGACCCTGGCCGAGCCCACGGCCAGCATCGACGCCTTCCTGCAGCTCGCCCGGCCGGCCTTCGTCCGCGCGGCGCTCCTCACCATCGGCGCCGTGGCGCTGCTCAGCCTCCTCCTCTCCTACCTGCTGACCCGTCCCATCGATCGCCTGGCGCGTTACGCGGACGGCATCCGGCTCGGGAAGCATCCACCCTTCCCCAGGCTCGGCAACACCGAGATCGCCGATCTGGGCCTGGCGCTGCGCCGCATGCAGGAGGCGCTGGAGGGGCGGCAGTACGCGGAGGAGTACGTCCAGACGCTCACCCATGAATTGAAGAGCCCGCTCTCGGCCATCCGCGGCGCGGCGGAGCTCCTCCAGGAGGGGATGCCCCGCGAGCAGCAGGCCCGTTTCCTCGCCAACATCCGCACCGAATCCGCGCGCATCGCGCGCATCGTGGACCGCATGCTGGAGCTGGCCAAGCTGGAGAACCGCCGCGAGAAGCCGGAGATGGAGCCCGTGGAGCTCGACGCCCTGGTACGCACCGTGGCCGAGAGCCACGAGCCCCTCCTGGCCGCCAAGGACCTGAAGATGGAGATCGCCGCGCCGGACCGTCTGACCCTCAACGGCAACGCCTTCCTCCTCCACCAGGCCGTGGAGAACCTCGTCCAGAACGCCATCGAGTTCAGCCCCCGGGGAGGCACGGTGCGGGTCGAGGTCACCCCGGAGGGAGACCGGATCAAGATCGCGATCACCGACCAGGGCCCGGGCATCCCCGACTACGCGCTGGACCGGATCTTCGACCGTTTCTACTCCCTGGGGCGGCCGGATACCGGGAAGAAGAGCACCGGGCTGGGATTGAATTTAGTGCGCGAGGTGGCGAAGTCGCACGGGGGGACGGTGCGGGTGGTGAATCGGGAGAGGGGTGGAGCGCTGGCGGAGATGGTGTTGCCGCGGGGGTGAGGGGGACGAGAACGACCGACGCGGCGCCGATGTCTAGCCCCAAGCCGCGGGCGAGGTGGAGCATCTCGGGCTTGTTGGTGACCTGGCGAGCGCTCGCCCGGTTGAGCAGGCGCACCTCCGCGCAAGCGGCATTCCTGTGTCAAGATCCCTCTCCATGCGGCCGGTCTCGTTTCCCGTCACCCACGAGCTGAGCGGCTGGGAGCTCTTCTGGGCCCGCCTGGAGATCCTGCCGGTATCCTCGTCGAATCGGGAGGAGGCGCTGGCGGCCCTGCGCCGGCAGGCGGGGGAGCGGGCGCGCGCCGAATGGAGCCTGGAGACCCTGTCCGCCGATCCCACCGTGGCCGCCGTGCGGTCGCTCTTCCGGGCCGCGGGGTGCGATCCCACCCGCTACCGCCCCTCCTCCGAGGCGCTGCTCCGGCGCCTGCTCAAGGGGGAGGAGCTGCCGGCGATCCACCCCTTCGTCGACCTCAACAACTGCCTCTCGGTGATCCTCGCCGTCCCCGCCTGCGTGGCCGCCGAGGGGAGCTTCACCCCGCCGGTGGCGCTGCGGGCGGGGCGGCCCGGCGAGAGCTACGAATCGCTGCGCGGCCCGTTCAACCTCGAAGGCAAGCCGCTGCTGGCCGACGGCGAAGGCGCCTTCGGAACCCCGATCACCGACAGCCAGCGGGTCAAGGTCACCGGCGACACCCGGCAGGTCTGGATGGTGGCCTATCTGCCGGCCGGCGTGGTGAAGGCGGAGGCCGCGGAAAAGCTTCTGCGGGATCTGCTGGCCGCGGCGCCGGCCGCGCGGATGGAAGAGGCGGGAGCCTCGGGAGGAGGCCGATGATCACCCATCTGTTCACCGATCTCGGGGGCGTGCTGCTCACCAACGGCTGGGACCGCGGCCTGCGCAAGCTCGTCGCCTCTCACTTCTCGATCGACGCCGACGAGATGGACGAGCGCCACCACCTCACCTACGACACCTACGAGGCCGGCAAGATCAGCCTCTCCGTCTATCTGGAGCGGGTTGTCTTCTGGGAGCCGCGCCCCTTCACCGAGGACCAGGTGGTCGCCTTCATGGTGGAGCAGGCGCGGTGCTTCCCCGAGATGATCGAGCTGTACAAGCGGGTCAAGGCGGAGAATCGCCTCAGGGTGGTCGTGGTGAGCAACGAGGGGCGGGAGCTGACGGCCGACCGCATCCGGCGGTTCGATCTCAAGGAATTCGTCGACATCTTCGTGGTCTCGAGCTACGTCCACTTCCGCAAGCCGGACGAGGACATCTTCCGCATCGCCCTCGACGTGGCCCAGGCCGAGCCGGGAGAGGTGGTCTACGTCGACGACCGGCACATGTTCGCCGAAGTGGCCTGTAGCCTGGGGATGCACGAGATCTGGCACCGCGACCTCGACCGCACGCGAGCGGCGTTCGAGGCGTTGGGATTGAGGACCTAGAGGAGAAATCTGATGGCGAAAACGGCCAATCCGACGGCTTTCGTGATCTTCGGCGGCGGCGGCGACCTGGCCTGGCGCAAGCTGATTCCGGCCCTCTACAACCTCTGGCTGGACAAGGCGCTCGCCGAGCCGTTCAAGATCGTCGCCCTCGACATGAAGGAGACGGAGCAGGGCGTCTATCTCCAGCATCTGCGCGAGGGGGTGGACCGCTTCAGCCGCCAGGGGAAGGCCGCGGACGACGCCTGGGCGAAATTCACCGCTCACGTCGAATACCTGCGGGCCGACTTCTCCGACGCCACGGCCTTCAGGAAGCTGAGCGACGACCTCACCGCGTTCGACAATCAGACCGGCAAGCCGGCGACGCGCGTCTTCTATCTCGCCACCCCGCCCACGGCGATGCAGCTCATCGCCCACCAGCTCCACGACTCCGGGTGCTTTGCCGACGCGCAACGCTCGCGCCTGGTCTTCGAGAAGCCCTTCGGCCACGACCTCGACAGCGCCCGCGAGCTCAACTCCTCGCTGGGCGCCCTGTTCGACGAGTCGCAGATCTTCCGCATCGATCACTATCTGGGCAAGGAGCCGGTGCAGAACATCCTCGCCTTCCGTTTCGCCAACTCGGTCTACGAGCCTCTGTGGAACCGCCGCTACATCGATTCCGTGCAGATCACCGTGGCCGAGGAGGAGGGGGTGGGCACGCGCGGCGGCTATTACGATCACGCGGGGGCCCTGCGCGACATGGTGCAGAACCACCTGACGCAGATCCTCTGCCTGATCGCCATGGAGCCGCCGGTCTCTTTCGACGCCGACGAGCTGCGCAACAAAAAGGTGGACGTGTTGCGGGCCGTCCGCCGCCTGAAGCCGGAGGACGTGCACCAGTTCGTCGAGCGGGGCCAGTACGGACCGGGGTTGGTCCACGGCGAGAAGGTGCCCGGCTACCGCAGCGAGACGGGCGTCGACGAGCAATCGACCACCGAGACCTTTGTGGCCCTCAAGCTCTACGTGGACAATTGGCGCTGGCAGGACGTGCCGTTCTATCTCCGGACGGGCAAGCGGATGCCGGCGCACGCCTCGCAGGTCTGCATTCAGTTCCGGCCGGTGCCGCACCAGTCCTTCCCCACCTCGGCGATCGGCGAGATGGAGCCCAACCGTCTGCTCCTCTGCATCCAGCCGCAGGAGAGCATCGCCTTGCGCTTCCAGGCCAAGCGTCCGGGCTCGAACATGCGCCTCGCCGCGGTCGAGACCTGCTTCACCTACAAAGAAGCCTTCAAGATGCCGGAGCCCGAGGCCTACGAGACCCTGCTCCTCGACGTGATCAACGGCGACGCCTCCCAGTTCATGCGCCGCGACCAGGTGGAGGAGGCCTGGAAGATCGTGATGCCCATCCTGGACTACTGGGACGACCAGGGCCACTCCGATCTCCACATCTATCCCGCCGGCACCTGGGGCCCCGAGGCGGCGTACGTGCTCACCGCGCGGGACGGGCGGGTGTGGGTGGAGCCGCGGTGCGGGGAGGGGGAAGGGGGGGAGTAGGGGGCTTTTCGGATCAGCCCCGCAGGGGCGGCAGGTATTAGCCCAGTGGCGTAAGCCCCGGGGATGCGAGGTCGATGATTGTTGAACAAGCCCCGCCAGGGGCGGCAGGATGATCGTTTATTATGACCAAACCAGCAAGGGTTGTCGTCACCAAGGAACGTACTGTCCACACGTATGCGGAGCTTTGGCATGCATCGTACTGTATGCTTCAGACAGGCATTGAAAATCCGGATGGGGCATCATGGCAGTTTCTGTCAAGCCTACTTCTAACCGCGTTCACCTTTGAAGCTTATATGAACCATATTGGTCCGAGCCTATTTAAGGTTTGGCAAATGCACCTTGACCGGTTACCTCCTCTGGGGAAGTTCGAGCTTTTGTGCGAGAATTTGGCTGTAAGCTTTCCTGGCGGCTGGGGCGCACGACCGCTACAAACCGTCAAGAAGCTTTTTGATTTCAGGAACACCATGGCGCATGGACGCCCCGAACAGCTTAAAACAAGGCCAAAGGTCCACACTGTTGAAAGCTATCATTCTGACCTCCACGAAGAGCCCCTCACCGATTGGGAACAGCTTATCCAAACTGCTAGCTTTGCCCAGTGTGCGCGCGAAGATGTTTCCATAGTTTTGGCGGCTCTGCATGAGCGTCGTCCAGATCCAAAAGAGGGGCTCTTTACTTTCGGTCTAGGGCTCCATAGCGCCGACCTCGTGCAAGAACCATAACTCCAGGGTCCTTAAGCGGAGAGCTGACGCTTCTGCGTAGGGCCAGCTTTACTCAGAAGATAGATCTATCATGGACCGAATTCGGGCCCCGAGCCGCGTCTTGCGTGCCACAGTGCCCTGATGACAACCTCGCGTTCGTCGTAGGTGTAGTAAATGTGAGACATGAGCCGCTCAAGGTAGAAGCGGCGGACACCGGGGATGGGAGCGGAGGGGTAAGGGGAACCGATTCCCGGGACGACCGACAGCGTCGTTACCGCTTTGTCTAAGTCGTGTTGAAGGATCTCAGGGTGGGCGGCATTCTCCATCCACCATCGTCTGAGGAGACGAACGTGGCCGTTGGCCGTCGCCGTGAAACGGACCTTGCGCCGCGTCACGGCATCCGCAACTCTCTGAGCACCTCTTCGGCGTCGATCAGACGGCCGGCTTCGACATCTTCTTGAGAGGCAAGGAGGGAGCGATGAAGGAGCGCACGGTCGTCCTGGTCGAGCCAATCACCAGGGTCGAGAGGCAGGAGCTCGACCTCCGTTCCCTCAGGCAGATGCGTGGGCTCTTCCACTACGAATCGACCGTTGTGAACCCGGGCCTTGATCGTCATGCTGGAAGGATACCACCGCGCGGACGCGGCGTGGACGGCGCACGCCGGGAGGGCAAGCGCCGTGGCGATTGGGGGAAACGCCCAGCAGATTGGGCGGTCGTCCAGGAGATTGGGGGAAAGGCCGGCCGGATTGGGGGAAACGCTGCTTACGTTAGGGCAACGGTCCCGCCGGTTGGGGGATTCCCCGCTTGCGTTGGGGCGACGGCGTCCGGAGGTCGGGGAAACGCCCCTGCGCTTTGGGGAAACCCTCAGCCGATTCGGGGAGCGGCGGCTTATGCAGCCTGACGCCGATCTCAGGGGCTCAGGCTGCGGGTTTCCTCGGCTCTCCGGAGACGGTGTGAGCTTCGCCCAAGGCGTTGTTTATACGCGCGTATAGGCCTCGGTGTCGCTCGTTCGGCTCTGGATCAGCCCCTCCGGAGGGGGCGGAGTCGGCCTCCCCGCCCGGGCATTGATGCCCGGGCGCCCCCTACCGCCCCACCGCCGCCATCATCGCCTCCGGATACCGCAGCCCCGCCGCCACCCCCTTGGGCGCGATCTCGTCGATCCGCCGCAGGTCGTCCGCGGTGAGCGTGACGTCCAGGGCTCCCAGGTTCTCCTCCAGGTACTGCCGGCGCTTGGTGCCGGGGATGGGGACGAGGTCGTCCCCCTGAGCGAGGACCCAGGCGAGGGCGAGTTGCGCCGGGGTGCAGCTCTTGGACTTGGCGATCTCCTCGATGTGCTTCACCAGGTCGAGGTTCTTCTGGAAGTTCTCTCCCTGGAAGCGCGGGGAATGGCGGCGGTAGTCGTCCGGCGCCAGGTCCTCGAAGCGCTTGAGCTGGCCGGTGAGGAAGCCTCGGCCGAGGGGGCTGTAGGGGACGAAGCCCACGCCCAGATCCCGGCAGGCGTCGAGGATGCCGTCGTCCTCGGGGTCGCGGCTCCACAGCGAGTACTCGCTCTGCACCGCCGTGATGGGGTGCACCTTGTGCGCCTTCCGCAGGGTCTCGGGGCTCACCTCGGAGAGGCCGAGCCAGCGGACCTTCCCCTCCTGCACCAGCCCGGCCATGGCGCCCACCGTGTCCTCGATCGGCGTCGCGGGGTCGACCCGGTGGAGGTAGTAGAGGTCGATCGCCTCGACCCCCAGGCGGCGGAGGCTCCCCTCGCAGGCCTTGCGGACGTAGTCCGGCTTGCCGCTGAGCCCGCGGACGGAGGGGTCTTTCGGATCGCGCAGGACGCCGAACTTGGTGGCGAGCACCACCCGGTCCCGCTTGGCCCTAAGGAAGCGGCCGACCAGCTCCTCGTTGGTGAACGGGCCGTACATGTCGGCCGTGTCGTAGAAGGTGACCCCTAAGGCGAAGGCGCGCTCGAGGGTGGCGAGCGACTCCGCATCGTCGCGTCCGGCGTAGAAGTCGGACATGCCCATGCAACCCAGGCCCAGGGCGGATACTTCGGGCCCCATCATCCCCAGTCGGCGTTGTCTCATGGCGCGGTCTCCTTGTTGGCCGCCGCGGTCTTCTTCTTCGGTGGCTCCTGCGGCAGCGGCTTGCGGGGGAGCGGCTCCGGGCGCATGGCGGCGTCGTAGAGGAAGGCCGCCATGAGCACCGAGGCCTGCATCATGTCCTTCGCCTCCAGGTGGTCGTAGGTGTCGATGTTGGTGTGGTGGGTGTGGGTGAAGTAGTCCAGCCCGTCCTGGATGAACTGGAAGCCGGGCAGGCCCACGTCGTCGAGCTCGACGTGGTCGGTGCTGCCGGTGTTGCGCAGGGTGACGGTGTCGGCGCCGAGGTCGGCGAAGGGGGCGAGCCAGGCGGTGAAGATCGGGGCGGCGGCCGTGTTCTCCTGGGCGTAGATGCCGCGCACCTTGCCGCTGCCGTTGTCGAGATTGAAGTAGGCCGAGAGCTTGGCGTGCTCGGGCTTGAGCTGGAGCGGCCAGCGGGCCTCGCGGTACTCCTCGGGGATGTCCTTCTGCGCTGGGTCGTTGTTCTCGGGATGGCCCCCGAAGTGCCGCTGCACGTAGGCGTGCGAGCCGAGGAGGCCCTGCTCCTCGCCGGTCCACAGCGCGAAGCGGATGGTGCGCCGGGGCTTGACGCCGAGCGCCTTGAGGATGCGCGCCGCCTCCATCACCACGGCGCTCCCCGCGGCGTTGTCGGTGGCGCCGGTGCCGGAGTGCCAGGAATCGAGGTGGGCGCCCGCCATCACGATCTCGTCCTTCTTGTCGGTGCCGGGGATCTCGGCGATGGTGTCGTAGGCCTGCGGGTCGTCGTCGTAGAAGCGGGCGGCGACGTCGACGTCGAGCTCGACGGGCTGGTCGTGATCGAGCAGGCGCGAGATCTCGTTGTAGGACTCGGCGGCCAGCACCAGCGCGGTGGTGCCGGTGCTCTCCCCCGGCTTCCGGGAGCCGCCGCCGCTCACCACCACGATGCCGTTGGGGCGCGGGCTCAGCTCCAGGGTCGCCACCACCTTCTCGGTCTCCAGGAACTTGTTGACCGCCTGCCGCAGCTTGTAGCGCTCGACCGCCCGGCGGCGAAAGTCGCGCTCCTCCCGGATCTCGTAATCGGCGAGCTTCGCGAGATCGTCCTTGGAATAGCGTTCCGGCGGCTCCGGGAAGCTCGGCCGGTTGGGATCGCGGACGTCGGCGATCAACAGGATCTTGCCGGCTACCTTGCCACGGTATTGGTCGAGGTCCTTCTCCGACTCGATCTTCACCTTCATCACCTGGCCGTGCACGACCCCTTGCGTGCCCGGGGTCCAGGCCTTGGGGTAGCCGAGGAGGACCGCCGGATGCGGGGAGGTCAGGCGGACCTGGCAGGAGCTGAACGACCAGCCGCGGCCGAAGGGGTACCCCTCCAGGTGGGCGTTGGCCAGCCCCCAGCTCTTGAATTGGTCGCGGGTCCATTCGTTCGCCCGCTTCGCCTGGGGCGAGCCGGTGAGCCGGGGACCGATGACGTCGGTGAGGTTGTACAGCGTCTCCATGACCTGCGAATGGTGGAGGCCCTCGTCGCGGATGCGGGTCATTATCGCGAGGTCCACCGGTTCCTCGGCCCCGAGGGGGGGGACGACCGGGAGGGTGGTCAAGGTCAGGAGAGCAAGAACGAGCGCACGCTTCATAAGAGCTTTCCTCCATCGATAACGACGTGGCAGTCTATCCGATCCATGACGATCCGATCCTGGTAGGATTTTCCGGCTCGCAACCGCGGTTTCACCGGACGAGGTATACCTATGACTCGACGCGCCTTTGCCCTGGCCGGCCTCACGCTGGCCGCCCTGTTGGCCGCTCCGCTCCTCGCCGAGGGGCCCCGTCCCCTCAAGGTGGACGACATCTTCGCCCTCAAGCAGGTCGCCGATCCCCAGATCAGCCCGGACGGAGCCTGGGTTTCCTACACCGTCCGCTGGCTCGACCCCAAGGAGGATTCCGCGGACTCGGACGTCTACATGGTCCCCTATGCCGGCGGGGCGCCTTTGCGTCTGACCTCCAGCCCGAAGCCGGAGTCGCACGCGCGCTTCAGCCCGGACGGCCGCTACCTCGCCTTCCTCTCGGGGCGGGAGGGGAAGAAGAGTCAGGTCTGGCTGCTCGACCGCCGCGGCGGCGAGGCCGTCAAGCTGACCGACTACAAGGCCAGCGTCTCGGACTTCGCCTGGTCGCCGGACGGCAAGCGCCTGGCCCTGGTGGTGGGGGACGTCGATCCCGACGAGCCAGGGGACGACAAGGCCGGCGGCGACAAGGAGGGGGCGGCGAAGACGCCGAAGCCGATCGTCATCCATCGTCTGCAGTTCCTGCGGGACGGCGCGGGCTTCCTGCGCGACCTCCACCAGCACCTGTACGTCTTCGACGTCGCGACCAAGGCCAGCGCCCAGATCACCTCCGGGCTGTTCGACGACGAAGATCCCGTCTGGTCGCCGGACGGCCGCTGGATCGCCTTCAGCAGCAACCGCACCGCGGACCCGGACGCCAACGACAACAGCGACGTCTTCGTGGTCGAGGCCAAGGCGGGGCAGACCCCCCGGGCCCTCACCACCGCGCCGACCGCCGATCGGGAGCCGTCCTTCAGCCCCGACGGCAAGTGGATCACCTACGTCGCCGGGGGGGACCCCAAGGACATCTGGTACGCCACCAACCACGTCGCCGTGGTGCCGGTTGCGGGAGGAGAGCCCAAGGCCCTGACGGCCGCTCTCGACCGCAACGTCAACCGCCCGCGTTTCTCGCCGGACGGCAAATTCATCTACTTCGGGTTGGAGGAGGGGGGCAACGAGCACCTCGCGCGCGTCCCGGCCGCGGGCGGCGCCGTCGAGCGGGTGATCGACGGCGAGCGCACCCTCCAGGCCTACACCCTGGGTCCGAAGGGGCAGATCGTGGCGCTGGAGAGCACGCCGCAACGGCCGTATGAGATCTCGGCCTTCGAGGGGGGCTCGCCGCGGCGCCTGACCACGGTGAACGACGATTTCCTCAAGGGGATCCGCCTGGGCGAGGTGAAGCGCATCCAGGCTACCAGCGCCGACGGCACCAAGATCGACGCCTTCCTCACCCTGCCGCCCGACTACAAGCCGGGGACGAAGGTGCCCACGATCCTGCGCATCCACGGCGGGCCGACCTCGCAATACAACACCGCCTTCAACCAGGAGTGGCAGATGCTGGCCGCCCACGGCTACGCGGTGGTCGGCGCCAATCCGAGGGGATCGACCGGCTATGGCCGCGACTTCAGCCGGGCCATCTGGGCCGACTGGGGGAACAAGGACTTCCAGGACGTGATGGCCGCCGTGGATCAGGCGGTCGCGATGGGGGTGGCCGACCCCGGTCGTCTGGGCGTCGGAGGGTGGAGCTACGGCGGCATCCTGACCGACCACGTGATCACCAAGACGACCCGCTTCAAGGCGGCGACCTCGGGGGCGAGCGAGGTCAACTACCTGGCCAACTACGGCACCGACCACTACCAGAGGGAGTGGGAGGCGGAGCTGGGGCTGCCCTGGAAGAACACCGAGGGGTGGATGCGGATCTCCCCCTTCTTCCAGATCGAGAAGGCGACCACTCCCACCCTGATCCTCGGCGGCTCGGAGGACGTCAACGTGCCGTTCCTCAACTCCGAGCAGCTCTACCAGGCCCTCCGGCGCCTGGGCCGCGACACCGAGCTGGTGGTCTACCCCGGCCAAAATCACGGCATCTCCAAGCCGAGCTACCAGAAGGACCGCTACGAGCGGTATATCGCGTGGTATGGCAAATACTTGAAGGGGGAGGCTCCGAAGACTGCGGCCGTGACGGCGAAGGCGCCGTGAACGTATGATGATTGCAAGGACCCCTCTCGGGCGGCGGGAAATGTCCACCGCCGCCCGGCCGTTCTGATCCAACGATGTATAACCAGTTCTACGGCTTCCGCGAGCCGCCGTTCAACATCACGCCGGACCCCCGGTTCCTGTTCTTCAGCGACCGGCACCGGGAGGCGTACAACCACATCCTGTTCGGCATCCGGGAGCGTAAGGGGTTCATCCAGATCACCGGCGAGGTGGGCGCGGGCAAGACCACGCTCTGCCGGGCGCTGCTCGACGAGCTCGGCCCCAACTACGTGACCGCGCTGATCCTCAACCCCTGCCTCAATCCCGAGCAACTCCTGCGGTCCATCCTCAAGGAGCTGGGGCTCCAGCCCGGCGGCGCGGACCGGGCAGCCTGCCTGGAGATGCTCAACGCGTTTCTCCTGGAGCAGCTCACCCAGGGGAACGACGTGGTGCTGCTGATCGACGAGGCCCAGGACCTCGACGCCGAGCTGCTCGAGCAGATCCGCCTGCTCTCCAACCTGGAGACCGACCAGCGCAAGCTCCTGCAGATCGTCCTCGTGGGGCAGCCCGAGCTGCGCGACAAGCTCAACGAGCGCGGCCTGCGCCAGCTCCGCCAGCGGATCACCGTGCGCTACCATCTGACGCCGCTCTCCCGGCCCGAGGTGGAGCACTACATCCATCACCGGCTCCAAGTGGTGGGGGCCAATGGGCGCCCGGCCTTCACGCCGTGGGCGGTCCGCTCGGTCTTCCGCTACTCGGGGGGTATACCGCGGCTGGTGAACGCCGTCTGCGACAAGGCGCTGCTGGCGGGGTACGTGGACGGCACGGACCTGCTGACCTGGCGACAGGTGCGGCGGGCGATCCGCGAGCTCGAGGGGAAGCTCACATGAGCCTGATCAGCGACGCCCTGAAGAAGGCCCGGCAGGAGGCCGCGCGCCAGGACGCCCTCCGGCCGGGGCTGCCGTACGCCGTCGGAGCCGTGGATGCGCGCCCCCCGCGCGCCCCCTGGATCTCGCTGCTGGCGGGCCTGGGCGCCGGCTGCCTGCTCGCGGCGGCGATCTTCGCCATGGCCTTCTTCGGCGGCTGGGGTCCGTTCCACAAGCCCGCGGCGCAGACCCAGGTCGCGGTGGCCCCCGTGGCTCCCTCGCCGGCCGTCCCCGTGGCGCCGCCGCCGAGCCAGCCCGCCGTCCAGGAGCCTCCCTCCAAGCCTGTGGCCGTCGTCGAGACGCCCGCGCCGAAGCCCGCTCCGGAGCCCCCCAAGCGCGAGCCGGAGGCGGTCCGTCCCGCGCCGCAGCCCCAGACGCCGCCGGCGGTGGCCATCGCTCCCCATCCCGCTCCGGAAACGGCGCCGGCCCCCCAGCCCGCCGCGGAGGCTCCGGCCCCGGCCCCGGTCCAGGCGGTACCGGCTCCCGCCGCCCCTCCGCAATCCGCCCCTGAGGGAGGCCTGGTGGAAGGCAACACCTACACCGGCGAGCTTCCCGTGCCGGGTGGTGGAAGCGTGAAGCTGAACGGCATCGTCTACTCCCCGGACCACCCGATCGCCGTGCTCGACGGCCGGGTGATGGGCCCGGGCGAGAACGTGCAGGGCTTCACGGTCGTGGCCATCGAATCCGGCCGCGTGAAGCTCCAGGGGCACGGCGCGACGGTGTATCTCTCGCCGAAATAGCGGCGCTCAGCCCAGGATCTCGTCGAGCGTGAAGCGGACGTCGGGGAACGCTTCCGGAGCGACCGACTCGCCCCGGCGGTACGGGCGCACGTCCTGATACCCCTCGGGGGAGGGACGTCGATAGACGAAGAGGGTGCCGGACTTCAGGTCGACCAGCCAGGATTCGGGGATGCCGGCCTCAGCGTAGAGGTGCATCTTCACCCTGCGGTCGAAGGAGAGGGAGGAATAATCGGCCACCTCGACCACCAGGAGGGTATCCCCGGGCGTCGGCGTGGCGGCCGAGTAGAGGTCGTCCTGGAGGCGAAGGAGGGTGATGTCCGGCTGCGGCTCCGATTCCTGGTCCCGCATCTCCACAGGGTTCTGTATATCCACGATAGCGTAAGGACTGAGGCGGGTGCTGAAGTTGCGATTGAACCGCCTCACGGAGCCGGCGTGTCGGGGCCCGATCGGCGACATCTCAATGATCTCCCCATAGATGAGCTCCACCCGGGCATCCGGGGGAAAGACGCCCTCCTCGCCCATCCGGTGGTATTCGTCGATCGTCACGAACCGCTTCTGAATCGGTACCGCCATGAGCCACCTCCCACCTCCATTCTACGCCGTTGAGAGGCGGAGAGCCTACCTCAAGGTAATGTATGGAGGGAATCGGGGTTGTATTTACGATCCGAAGATGTCGGATACCGCAAACTGTGTCTCGGGGAAGGCTTCCAGAGAGACCGAATCTCCTCGATGGTACGCGCGCACGTCCTGATACCCCTCGAGAGAGGGTCGGCGGTGGACGAAGAGGGTGTCGGAATTCAGGTCGACCAGCCAGGACTCGGGGATGCCGGCTTCGGCGTAGAGGGGAATTTTCTCCCTGCGGTCGCGCGCCAGGGAAGAATCCGCGACCTCGATTACTAACAGGACATCCTCATCTGCCGGCGGCTTTGCGGCCAAGCCGCCGCGCGGCCGGATCAGTACCAGATCCGGTTGCGGGCGGGATTCGTAGCCTTCGATCCGCAAAGGATTCTGCGGGCTCAGCAGCGCTCTCGGGATCAGTCGGCTCAGAAGTGTAATGAGCTGTACGACGCAAGCGATGTGCGGACCGCCGATGGGGGGCATCTCAACGATCTCCCCCCGGATCAGCTCCAACCGCGCATCCGGAGGGAACGCCCCGGCCTCCCAGGCATGCTCGAACTCTTCGATCGTCCAAAGGTGCTTTTGAATCGGCACCGCCATGAGCCACCTCCCACCTCCATTCTACACTCTTCGAGGGGGGAGAGCCTATCCCAAAATGGCGCAGGTAGGTTATTTGTCGCTCTTGGGCGTGCGACACGGACAGGCACGGACCTACACGGACGGGTCACGGACGATCACTCTCCTGTCCCTGTGCGTCCGTGTCAGTCCGTGCTCGTCTGTGTTCCCCCTGCTTGACAATTCCATGCAAGCTATGCATGATCATGCGGCTGGAATTGCACTGAGCCGAAGACCATGCCGACCGACCACGAGCACCGTGAAGCCCGCCAGCAGGAGATCCTGGCGATCCTCGACGCCCAGCGCGTGACGAGCCAGACGCAGCTCGTCGAGCTGCTGCGGGAGCGGGGGGTCGGGGCGACGCAGTCGAGCGTGAGCCGGGATCTGCGGGACCTCGGGGTGGGGTGGATCGGCGGCCGCTATGCGCGGCCCAGCGAGCGGGAGGAGAGCGATCCCGGGGTGACCGAGGTCTCCCAGTTCCTGCGCGGTGTCAAGCCCGCGGGGCCCCATCTCACCGTCGTCTTCACCATGTCTGGCGCCGCGCAGGCGGTGGGGGTCGCCATCGACCGGGCCGGCTGGCCCGAGCTGGTGGGGACCATGGCCGGCGACGACACCGTGTTCGTGGCCACGGCCTCCGCCGGCGACCAGAAGCGCTTCATCCGACGACTCGACTACTTCCTTCAGGAGGGGTAGATCATGCCCGATCCGATCGTGCTCGCCTTTTCCGGCGGGCTGGACACCTCTTTTTCCATCCCCTGGCTGACCGAGACCCAAGGCCGGCCGGTGGTCACCGTGACCGTGGATACGGGCGGCATCGACGCCGCCGCGGCCGCGGACCTCGCCCGCCGCTCGCGCGTCCTGGGAGCGGTGGACCATCTCCTGGTGGACGCGCGGGAGGCGTTCTTCGAGCGGGTGCTGCGCTTCCTGATCCTGGGCAACGTGCGGCGCGGGCAGGTCTATCCGCTGTGCGTGGGGGCGGAGCGGGCGATCCAGGCGCAGGAGGTGGCCAAGGCCGCCGCCCGGCTGGGCTCGCGCACGGTGGCTCACGGCTGCACCGCGGCGGGCAACGATCAGGTGCGCTTCGAGGTGGCCCTGCGGACGATCGATCCGGGGCTGGAGATCCTGGCGCCGGTGCGCGACGAGGCCCGGCCGCGCGCCGAGCAGGTGGCCTATCTGGAGGCGCGCGGGCTCCCCGTGCCGCCGTTCGGCGCCGCCTACTCGATCAACCGCGGCCTCTGGGGGGTGACGATCGGCGGCAAGGAGACGCTCGACACGATCTCCTCGATCCCCGACTCGGCCTGGGTGCTGACTCAAGGGGCCTTCGACACGCCGCTGGCGCCGTCGCGTCACACGGTCGCCTTCGCGGGCGGGGTACCGTCCGCCTGGGACGGTGAGGAGCTCTCGCCCGTGGAGCTGATCGAGGTGGTGGAAGAGGCGGCGGCGGCCTATGGCATCGGCCGCGGGGTGCACCTGGGCGAGACCATCCTGGGGATCAAGGGGCGCGTCGCCTTCGAGGCGCCGGCCGCCGAGGTGTTGCTCACCTCTCATCGTGAGCTCGAAAAGCTTGTCCTGACGGGCCGGCAGATCCGGGTCAAGGAGACGGTGTCGGCGGTCTACGGCGACCTGGTCCACGAGGGGCAGCATCTCGATCCGGTCTGCCGGGACATCGAGGCGCTCCTCCTCTCCTCCCAGGGGCGGGTCACGGGCGAGGTCTACCTGCTGTTCCGGCCGGGGCTGGTGTTCGTGGAAGGGGTCTCTTCCCCCTACTCGCTGCGGGCGGCCTCGCGCGGCGTTTATGGAGAGGCGGCGGGGGAGTGGTCGGCCGCGGACGCCCGCGGCTTCTCGCGCATCGCGGCGCTGCCGGGCGAGCTGTATGCCCGCATGGCGGAAGTGGGAGGAGATGGGTCATGAAGACCGTGCTGCTCGACAAGATCGCCTCGGTCACCCGCGCCTGCGGGCTCAAGCGGGAGGTGCGGGTGAGCGCCGACATCCCCTGCGAGGAGGGGGTGGTGGTGGCCGTGCGGGTGCTCAACGACAAGATCACCTATAGCCAGATCGAGCTGCCCAGCGGCCGCATGGCCCAGGTGAAAAAGGGGGATGTGATCGCCGGCGCCCTCGGCCACCGGCACGCCCTGTTCGGCTACTCGGGGTATCTGCCGGAGCGGCTGGCGCCCGGCGACACGGTGAGCCTGCTCAACATGGGCGGCGTGATCGGGATCTGCGACTCGGTGAATCCGGATCTCGGCCCCCCGTTCGAGTGCGAGGTGCTGGGCGCGGTGCTCCATTTCCCCTATCTGGGGGAGCGGATCGGCGTGGCGGCGCGGATCGGCGGCCCCGGCGGAGAGCTCCTCGACCCGGAGGCCCCTATAGACGCGGCCGGAGTGCCGGTGATCGCGCTGGTGGGCTCGTGCATGAACTGCGGCAAGACCGCCGCCGCCTGCACCCTGGTGCGGCATCTCAGCCACGGCGGGCTCACGGTGGACGGCCTCAAGGCGACCGGCGTCTCGCTGCGGCGCGACGTGCTGGCCATGGAGGACGCCGGGGCCCGGGCGACCGGGATCTTCACCGACCTCGGGGTGGTCTCGACGACGCCCGCCAACGCGCCGGCCGCCATGCGCACCCTGGTGACCCGTCTCGCCACGGGCCGGCCGGACGCCATCGTGGCCGAGCTGGGGGACGGCCTCCTGGGCGCCTACGGGGTGGCGGCGATCCTGGACGATCCCGCGATCCGGAAGGCGATGACCGCCGTGGTGCTCGCGGCCAACGATCCGGTGGCGGCGTGGGGGGGCGTGCGGATGCTGCGCGAGCGGTTCGGCATCGAGCCGGTGGTGGTGACCGGGCCGGCGACCGACAACGTCGCCGGCACGCGCATCATTGAGGAGGCGGTGGGGGTGCCCGCCATCAACGCCCGCACGGACGGCGAGCGGCTGGCCGGTCTGGTGCGGCAGAAGCTGGAGAGGCCGGTCCTGGCCGAGGTGGCGGGATGAGCGAGCAGATCCCGGCGATCGTGCTGGGCGGGACGGGCTACGTGGCTGGGGAGCTGCTGCGGCTCCTGGCCGGCCATCCGTTCCTGAGGCCTGAAGCCGTGCTCTCGGACAGCCAGGCGGGCGGGACGGTCGAGGCCGCGTTCCCCCATCTGGCCGGGTGCTTTCCGGGTCTGGCCTTCTCGGGCCGGGACGAGCTGGCGCGGCTGATCGGAGAGAGGGAAAAAGCCGCGATCCTCTGCGCCGCTCCCCATGGCGCCGCCGCGCCCCTGCTGGACGAGGCGCTGACCGCGGCCGAGCGGGCGGGGAGCGCGGTCAAGGTGGTGGACGTCTCGGCGGATTTCCGCTTCGCGGACGGGGATGCCTATCAGACCGTATACAAGCACGCCCATGGGGCTCCGGACCGTCTGGCGGAGTTCCGCTGCGCCGTGCCCGAGCATCTGGCGGAGACGCCGGCCGGTCATGTGGGCCACCCGGGGTGCTTCGTCACCGCGACCCTGCTGGCGGCGGTACCGCTGCTGAAGCTGGGGCTTGTCGAGCCGCGGCTCTCGGTGGTGGCCGTCACCGGCAGCACGGGCGCGGGGCGGAAGCCGACCGACACCACCCACCATCCGGCGCGGCGGAGCAACCTCTTCGCCTACAGCCCTTTGACGCATCGGCACGAGCCGGAGATGCGGGCGCTGGCCGCGGCGGCCTCGGGGGTGGAGGCGGAGATCTTCTTCACCCCGCAGTCCGGGCCGTTCGCGCGGGGGATCTACGCCACGCTCCAGGGGCGGCTGATCCGGCCCATGGAGACGGAGGAGGTGCGGCAGGCCCTGGCCGGCTTCTACGCCGGGGCGCCGTTCGTGGACGTGCTGGCCGATCCGCCGCGCCTCCAGGACGTGGTGGGGACGAACCGCGCCCGGCTGTCGGCCGCGGTGTCGAGAGACCACGTAGTGGTCTTCTCGGCGATCGACAACCTGGTGAAGGGGGCCGCGGGCGGGGCCATCCAATGGATGAACCGGCTGCTGGGATTCCCGGAGACGTCGGGCCTGATGGGCCCGGGATTGGGATGGCTATGAAACCCTCATCACCCCGGCCCTCTTCTCCCGTCCTCTCCCACCCTCCCTCACCGGGAGAAGCGGGAGAAAAACACGAGCTTTATCGGTCCGATCCGACGGATCCGTCGGATCGGTCGGATGAGAAAAACCG
>DASXJP010000514.1:0-8747 GCA_036497345.1 Thermoanaerobaculia bacterium | reverse complement strand
CTCGTCGTCCCCTGGGAACGGCCGGCGCCCGGCGAGCATCTCGTAGAGCAGCGCGCCCAGCGACCAGACGTCCGTACGGCCGTCCACCGGCTCGCCGCGGGCCTGCTCGGGCGACATGTAGGCGGGCGTCCCCGGAGAGCTGCCGGTGCGGGTCAGAGTCGCGTCGCCCCTTATTTTGGCGATGCCGAAGTCGAGGACCTTGACCTTCCCGCCGGTCAGCATCACGTTGGCCGGCTTGATGTCACGATGCACGATGCCGGCTTCGTGGGCCCGCGCCAGGGCCCGGGCCACCTCGATGGCCACCTGCCGGGCTTCGGATACCGGCAGCGGCCCTCTCGCCAGCCTCTCCTTGAGGGTCTCGCCCTCGTAGTAGGCCATGACGATGTAGAGCTGGCCGTCGTGCTCGCCGACGTCGTGGATGGTGCAGATGTTGGGATCGTCGAGGGCCGAGGCGGCGCGCCCCTCGCGCAGGAAGCGCTGCTTGGCGCCGCGGTCCCGGCTGAGCTCCGGCGGCAGCAGCTTCACTGCCACCCGGCGCCGGAGGCGGGTGTCCTCCGCCTCATAGACCACACCCATGCCGCCGGAGCCGATCTCGCGGACCAGCCGATAAGGTCCGAGCTCGCGGTCCGCGAGGGGCGCCGCTTCGCCGACGGTGTCCGCCAGCAGCTCGGCGGCGGCCTGGTGGGCCGGTGTGGCCAGGAAGCCTTCCGCCTCCTCGTCCGCGGTCAGCAGGGCTTCCATCTGCGCGCGGAGCTCCGGGTTCCCGGCGCAGGCTTCGTCGAGGAATGCGCGGCGCTCCCCGGCCGGACGCTCGAACATCTCGTCGAGCAGGGCCTCGATCCGCCGCCAACGCTCGGGTTCCATCGGCAGATCGGGCTTCATCCCTCGTCCCGGCCGCGCAGGGCATGGAAGAGGAAGGCGCGGGCCTTGAGCCAGTCGCGCCTTACGGTCCGCTCGGAGGTCCCCAGCGTCTGGGCGGTCTCTTCCTCCGTCAGCCCGGCGAAGAACCGCAGCTCCACCAGCCGGCTCAGCCGCTCGTTTCGCGCCGCCAGCGAGGTCATGGCCTCATCCAGATCGAGAATCTCGACCGCCTGGCGGGCCGCGTCCATCCCGCGCTGGTCCGGCCCCAACTCGTCGAGAGTGATCCGCAGGCCCTCGCCGCCACGCTTCTTGGCCACCCGGCGGCGCGCGGCGTCCACCAGGATGTGGCGCATGGCCACCCCCGCCACGGAGAGGAAATGGACCCGGTCCCGCCAGGAGGCGCCAGCCTGGTCTACCAGCCTGAGGTAGGCCTCGTTCACCAGGGCCGTGGTGTCGAGCGTCTGCCCCGGATGCCAGCGGCGGAGCTGCCGGCGGGCCACGGCGCGCAACTCGTCATAGACCAGCGTCATCAGCCGGTCCATGGCGCTCCCATCCCCCTGGCGGACGGCTGCCAGAAGCTGCGTCACCTCTTCCGGGATCGGACCCTGCGCGCTCTGCGACACCGTTTCTCCGCTTTCCTGTAAGTCCTGGATTTCAACAGGTTACCTCACGCCCGACGCGATTTCAACCCGCCGCGCCGCGGCGGGGTGTCCGCTTTCTCCACTGCTTCGCGTTCATCCAGGTGAAGGGGAGGACCGGACCGAGGAAGGAGGATGGAGATGAGATTCACAGCTTGAGATTACTCAGCGGCGCTCGTAAGGGCGTCCGACCTACTCGGCGGCGTCAAAGCTTTCAGCTCCAAGTTAGGGCTGGATCACAAAAACAAAACACAGAAGGAGATAGACCATGAGTACTGAAGTCAAGAATATTCGTCTGACGCATGAGCGCGACGCGGCGTGGCTGATCGCCTTGTATCTGGCGGTCCACGGTGGCGACCCCGCACCCAAAGAAGGAACTGTGGTGGCGCACGATCAACAATTAGGTGCCGCACTGGCCGCTATTGCTGCGCTCTCCGAGGCGCTGGATGAAAAGGCGAGAGACGCGGTGCGTCATGCACTCGCGCCGATCCAGAAGCAGTTCCCGTTGAAGAGCGTGGATGCGGAGGTCGCTGGGGCGCGGCTGGAGGAGATGGGGATCCATTTCACGGATTACGCCGCGGAGCCTGCGCACGGCGCCAAGGTGACCGAGGAGTTACAGCAACTTCGGAGGCCGTACTGCATTCGCATTCGCGGAGAGATCGTCTGCGTGCGTCCTCACCTCTTCGCCTGATAGACAGGGGCAGAGGCGGGGGCGGGAAACCGCACGCCGAGATCTATGTAGGGCGTCGGGTAACCGGCGCCTCTATCGCGACAGCACTCAAGGCCGTGAGCAGCGTCGCCAAAAGCCGAAGACTGCACCGGACGGTAAACGCGCTTTGTGCGCTTGCCGCGCGGTGAGCTTCCAGGGCGTGAGGCCCCGACCACTGAAACGGGTGCCGCGTCGTCAGGTGATCGGCAATCAGCTCACAGCGGATTAGCTGCTGAGGGTGATCGCTGAAGGCTCTGCACGCGCCAGCCCCGCAACCTGCGCACAAGGCGCGAAGGGAGTATCGTATGACGAACTGCAATGCACCGGAGAATCAGACCACGCGTCGCATCCTGCACATCGCGTGCGCCACTGCTCTCGCCGTGGCTTTCACGGGCGCGCTGCCGCAGCCCGCCCGCGCCGACCAAATCGCCAACGAGCTGATGCTCGTCAACGCCAAGACCGGCAAGTGCCTGACGATCGCCGGTGGCGTGAGCACCGACAACAACGTGCCGGCTCTTCAGTTCAACTGCGACAGCGATCCGTCACGCCGCTGGACGCTGAAAGAGATGACCGGCGGCAACATCTACCAGATCAAGAACGTGCAGACGGGGAAGTGCCTAACGATCGCCGGGGGCGTGAGTACCGACAATAACGTGACGGCTCTTCAGTTCAACTGCGACAGCGATCCGTCGCGCACTTGGAGAATCAGCGATGTGACCGGCGGCGGCGTCTATCAGATCAGGAACGTGCAGACAGGGAAGTGCCTGACGATTGCCGGTGGCGTGAGCACCGACAACAACGTGCCGGCTCTTCAGTTCAACTGTGACACTGATCTATCGCGCCGCTGGACGATCAGGCTGAAGCTATAGGGAAGGCGACCAAAATAGGTGCCGGGAGTAGGTGCGGCGGAAAGTGCCAGAGTCCTAGTAGACGCCCCACCGCCTCGCGTTCATCCAGGTGAAGGAGAGGACCGGACCCTGAAAGGAGGATGAGACGAGATTCACAGCTTGAGATTACTCAGCGGCGCTCGTAAGAGCGTCCGACCTACTCGGCGGCGCCAAGGCTTTCAGCCCCAAGTTGGGGCTGGATCACAAAAACAAAACACAGAGGGAGATAGATCATGAGTAATCCGTGGCTCCCACCTTATCTGGGATCGTGGGAACAGTTCATGGCTGCGTTGCTTCACAATCCGTTCCTTGGCAGCGAGGAGGCCATGATATCAAGTCCTGGCACAGCTAGGCCTGGGTTGCCTGGGTTGGGACTTGAGCCCAACCCTAGTCCCTGGGTGTCTGCGGTCTCGTCGCTGATCGCTGTGATCAGCCTAAGGGAGGTGGCATCCAAGATGCCCGACGGGCAGGTGAAGATTGAGCTGAGCAAGCGAGTGGACAGTGCCATCTCGAGCTTCATCGATGATTGCGGAACCAAGCATCCGGGATGGCCGTGGCCTGGGCCGCCCCCGTGGGCTTATCCAATCGCGTCGGAACTGGCTGTCGCGGCGAACACCATCAGCGAGGGCAACGTCCGGAATGAAGTCCTCCAGGTGGCTGGTCAGATCATCGAACGTGCATCCGGCTCGATCGGGAGGAGGGAAGCAAAACTCCCATCCCCTGAAGAAATCGATGAGATGACGGCGTTCCCATCCAGCGACCACGAATGTGAAGTTCTTTGCCAAGAGCTTTTGGACACTTTCGATGAGCTTCAGGGTGCGACTGGACTGTGGCGACAACGGTTGCTTGCCAGGCTGAGAGCAATCAATGCCCGGAGGCGCGAGCTCCGCTGCAATCCTTGCCATCCCCAATGACCATGGATGGAGAACAAAGGGGATGGTTCATTGACACAACCTACGAGGCTGTTGAAAAACGTCCGGCGACGTCCGCATCCCGGCGACCCGCAGCGGCGGGCCGCCGATCCTTCGCCAGATCAATCCTTTCGCACCGCCGCCGCCAGCAGCTCCGCCAACCGGTCGTAGCTGATCGCCACGCCCTTCTCCATGCCAGTCTGGAGGGTGGCGTCGCGCGCCTCCTTGGAATCGAAGAGCATGGTGAGCGTGAGCGTGGTCCGGCCGCCCTGCTCGGTCAGGATGGTGGTGTTCAGCGCCTCCCCGGGAGCGCCGTCCATCCGCTCGGTGTGGACGATCCGCTCGGGCGGGTGGATCTCGCGGAAGACGCCGCCCGTGCCGAATTCCATTCCTTTCTCGTCGTTCCGCCAGACATAGCGATAGGCGCCGCCCACTTTGAGGTCGATCTGGCAGTGGGGCATCGTCCAGCCGGGGGGCCCGAGCAGCCAGCGCTGCACGAGCGCGGGGGTCGTCAAGGCTTCGAAGACCAGGGCGCGCGGCGCGTCGAAGACGCGCGTCATCGCGATCTCCCGGTCGGACGGCGTGGTGACCTGCAGGTTTCCAGGGTTTGACATGGGATTCTCCTTTGGCGTTCAGCGCTTTTTGCGTCCAGGTTTCGTTTCCCGGGCCTTGAGCTCCTCCAGCACGCCGTCGAGGCGCTGGAAGTTGCTCTCCCAGAGCTGGCGGTACCGCGCCAGCCAGGCGTCGGCTTCCGCGAGGGGTTGGGCCTCGATGCGGCACGGCCGCCGCTGCGCGTCCCGGCCGCGCGTGATCAGGCCCGCGCGCTCCAGCACCTTGAGATGCTTGGAGATGGCGGGCTGGCTCATCGCGAACGGCTCGGCCAGCTCGGTCACCGACGCCTCGCCGGTCGCGAGGCGCGCGAGGATCGCCCGCCGGGTGGGGTCGGCGAGCGCGGCGAAGGTCGCGTCGAGGCGGTCGGACGGCGTCATTGGATAACCTCCGAGTTCCATAACCGTATGGTTATAGAAAAGGCCGGGATTGTCAAGCGCCCGCCGCCGGCAAGATGTTTCTTCCTCAGCATCCACAGCATCTTGTGTTACTCTCCTTTTGTGCCCCTAGATATCCCGCTTTTCTACTCGAAAGGGGTGAGCTGATGGAGGTCCTGATCCCCACCCTGACGTTCCTCCTGGGAGGGGCTCTCGCTTGGCTTTTCGCGCGACAACAGGAGGCGGCGCGGCTGGCCCAGGCAGTGGCCGAGGCTGGCCGGCTACGGGAGGAGCGGGCGGCTCTCAAGACCACGATCGAGAAGGAGCGGCAGGCCAACGCCGAGAAGCTGCGGCTTCTGGACGAAGCGCAGGCGCGCCTCTCGGATACGTTCAAGGCGCTATCGTCAGAAGCTCTCAACAACAACAACGCCAACTTTCTCCATCTCGCCAAGGCAACCCTGGAGAAGTTCCAGGAGGCGGCCCGGGGGGACCTCGAGCGCCGGCAGCAGGCGATCGGCGAGCTCGTCCATCCGCTCCGGGAGTCGCTGCAGAAGGTGGACGACAAGATCCGCGAGATCGAGACCGCCCGCGAGGTCGCCTACGCCAGCTTGAGCGATCACCTGAAGGGTCTCGCCTCCACGCAGACCCACCTGGAGCGCGAGACGGCCAAGCTGGTGGGCGCTCTGCGCTCCTCCTCGACCCGCGGGCGCTGGGGGGAGATCCAGCTCCAGCGGGTGGTCGAGATGGCCGGCATGGTCGCCTATTGCGATTTCGCGCTTCAGGCGTCCGTCGAGACCGAGGATGGGCGGCAACGTCCCGACCTCGTCATCCGCCTGCCGAACCAGAAGAACGTGGTCATCGACGCCAAGGCGCCGCTCGACGCCTATCTCGATTCCCTGGACGCGCTCGACGAGGACGGCCGCCGGGCGAAGCTGCGCGATCACGCGCGGCAGATCCGTCTCCATCTGACGAGACTGTCCGCGAAGAGCTACTGGGCCCAATTCGAGCCCGCGCCGGAATTCGTCGTCCTCTTCCTGCCGGGGGAGACCTTCTTCAGCGCCGCGCTGGAGCAGGACCCCTCGCTGATCGAGGCCGGGGTGGAGCAGCGGGTGATCCTCGCCACCCCCACGACGCTGATCGCGCTGCTGCGGGCGGTGGCCTACGGCTGGCGGCAGGCGCAGGTGGAGGAGAACGCGAAGCAGATCAGCGAGCTCGGCAAGTCGCTCTATGAGCGGCTCCGCACCTTCGCCGGCCACCTCTCGGCCATGGGCCGCAATCTCGGCCAGAGCGTGGACGCCTACAACAAGGCGGTGGGATCGCTGGAGCTGCGGGTCCTCCCCGCCGCCCGCCGCTTCAAGGAGATGGGCGCCGCGGGCGGCGACGAGATCGAGACCCTGGACCCGGTCGACAAGGTCACCCGCGCCGCCGTGGACGCGGGGGAGGAGGTGCCGGAGATCGCGGAGATGGTGGGTGGGGAGGTGGTTTCGTAAACCTTCACCCCTACAGGTAGACCTCCACCTTGCTCTTCGCCCGCAGCTCTCCGATGCGGGCCTGGACCACCTTCTGGACCTCCTCCTGCTTGAGCATTTGCGAGATGCGCTCCTTCACCTCGTCGAAGTGCAGCGTGGCGGGATCCTTCCGCTCGATGAGCTGGATGATCTGGAAGCCATAGGGGCTCTCGACCACCGGGCTCAGGTCGTTCGGCTGCTTGAGCGCGAAGGCGGCGTCTCCGAACACGGGCACGTTTCTGGTCTGCTCACGGATGATCCAACCGAGATCGCCCTTCCGGGTTTTCGAGCGGGGATCGTCCGAGACTTGCTCCGCCAGCTTGCCGAAGTCCTCGCCGGCCTGCAGGCGCTTGAGGATGTCCTGCGCCTTCTGGCGGGCCTTGTCCCGGTCGGCCGCGGGAGCCTTCGGATCGACGGCGATGAGGATGTGGCGCACGTGCCGGCTCTCCGGCACCTTCATCTGCTCTTCCTTGTTCTTTTCGTAGTAATCCCGCACCGCCTGGTCGGAGACGGTCGCCTTGGAAGCGAGCTTGGTCTCGATGTACTTCTGGATCGTGAGCTGCTCGCGGGCCCGGTCGAGGAGATCTTTCTCGGTGATGCCCGCCTGCGCGAGAGCCTTCTTGTAGTCCGCCTCGGTGGGGAAGTTGCGCTTGCGGGACGCGACCGCCTGCTGCACGTCGGTCTCGGGGACGGTGACCCCCTGGGCCTTGGCGTCCTGGTGGAGGAGCTGGGTGACGATCAAGGTGTCGAGCGTCTTGCGATAGAAGTCGGCCGTGGGGTTGACCGGCTGGCCCATCTGGGCCAGCCGCATCTGCACCAGCTGGGCACCGTCCAGCAGATCGCTCTTCTTGATCTCCTTGCCGTTCACCCGCGCGACGACTGTGGGGATCTTCTCCGGCGACAGCGCCGGCCCGTTGGGAGCTCCCGGCTGGGCCGCCGCGCCGGGCGCTCCGGGCAGGTGGAGAGGGGGCAGTTGCCCGCCGGCCGCCCCCGGTGACGCCGCCGAAGGCGCCGCCGTGGTGCCGCCGGCCTGGGGAGCCGTGGCCTGGGGAGCGGCGGCCTGCTGCTGGCCGGAAGCGGTCTTGCCCGCCGGAGCACCGGCAACCACGCTCTTCTCGGGTGCGGCCTTGCATCCGGATCCCAGGGACAGGAGCAGGGCGAGCCCTGGGGAGAGCAGGAGAGACATCTTCTTGGACATGTCGAATACCTCGAGGGCGGAGCGTGAGACCGCCGGATTTGAGCAGCGCAGTCTACCAGAGATCAGGGGAAGCGCAGGCGCCGGAACATAAGCCGAGGCGTCTGCTCCGGCGCTATACTGAGACGCGAAGTCGGGACAGGCTGGGCGGGGATCGCCGGCCGGTCGCCCGCCGGGCGTGCCGGCGAGCGGTGGTGGGCCGGCGCAAGACGCTCCGCGGGCGCCCGGGCGCCTCGCGGGTTTCCTGCTGGAGGTGCGTGATGCAAGCGCGATGTCGCAAGTCTCTGGTCTGGATCGGTCTCCTGGTGATCCTGGTCGGCTGGGCGGGGGTGGGGAGCACGGCGGCGAAGGCGGCGGATGCCCCGGATCTCTCCTGGCTTCAGGACGACTCCTGCGCGGAGGGGGTGAGCGTCGCGGAATTCGACGCTCCCGACTGGCTGCAGGCCGCTCCGGCAACCTCGGCCGACTATGTCGGCAAGGGCTGCGAGGCCAACAAGCAATGCAAGACGAAGCAGTACTGCGCCAAGCCGGCGGGGGATTGCAAGGGCAAGGGAGAGTGCAAGGCCCGGCCCGACGTCTGCCCCGAGATCTTCAAGCCCGTCTGCGGCTGCAACGGCAAGACCTACAGCAACGACTGTGTCGCGGCGGCGGCGGGCGTCAACGTCGCCTCCGAGGGGGCCTGCAAGACCAGCAAGGCGTGCAAGACCAACGCGCAATGCCCCAAGGGCGATTACTGCGCCAAGGAGACGGGCAAGTGCGATGGCGAGGGGATGTGCGCGCAGAAACCGACGATCTGCCCGCTCGTCGTGGCCCCGGTCTGCGGCTGCGACGGCAAGACCTACAACAACGGCTGCATGGCGCATCGGGCCGGCGTCAACGTCAAGCACGACGGGAAGTGCTAGGCCGAGGCCGCCCCTTCCGGGGCTGACCCGCACTCCCCAGCCTCTCCAGCCCCGCTCTCCCCGAGGGAGAGAGGGGCTCAAATACCAAACATCGTTGTAGGGGCGGCCCTGTGTGGCCGCCCTGGGTGGGGGCCTGCTCCAGATCCGCGC
>DASXJP010000513.1:0-19041 GCA_036497345.1 Thermoanaerobaculia bacterium | reverse complement strand
TCCTACGGGAAGGAAAGTCAGCGCGCGAGAAGCCGCGGAGGTCAATCTCCGTCGCGACAGTTTTCACGGTGAATGGAACTATACAATCCTGCCAAGGACGCAATGCCAAAACGGAGTAGTTATTTCGTGACGGACTCTAAGGCTGCCAGGCTCTTTCGACGAAGGGAGAAGCGGCGGGCAGAGGGGATCTCCCCTGACTGTCCGCTGCTGATCCATCATGGGTAGGCACATTCTGAGGGCAGACCTTGAGCACAGCTAAGGTATTAAGCATTGGGCAGGTGTCGCGGCAAGCCGGAGTTGCGGTGGAGACTGTTCGGTTCTACGAGCGCCAGGGGCTTCTCGATGAGCCGGCGCGAAGGGCATCAGGATACCGCCAGTACAGTGAGGATGTAGTCGCTCGATTGAAGTTTATCAGGCGGGCAAAAGATTTAGGGTTCTCACTGAATGAGATCGCCGAGATGTTGAACCTTCGCCCTGATTCGGCGATGACTTGCGATGAGGTCAGGCAATCCGCACGCGCAAAAATTGAAGACGTTGTGCGCAAGATTGAGGACCTGAAACGAATGCAGAATGCTCTCGAGGAGCTGATATCCGCTTGCGATGAGCGGACGGGCAGCGAATGTCCTTTTCTGGTCGCCTTGGCGAAGCAGGATGCAGAAGAGGCTCTCACTGAGGAGTGAGCTCGTTCCGAATACAAAATCGAGGGACCAAAGGCTCGTGCTAGAGCCATCGTGTCATCGTCTTACCACTCGTGTCGCGCCAGTCTGCTACGCGCGAAGGGTTGGGAGCCTCCTGCGACCGCAGTAGCTTCGCGGTGAAACCGTTTGGTGGCGCAGCCGGTGGAGCTCGCAAAGTGCGGCGGGGCCCGCGATCCTGATTCGTGCCGCTACAGGGACAGCAGGGACGCCAGGGACAGAATCCCGGTGGGGGCGGCCCTTCCCCCTCCCCGGAATTCCCGAGCCCCTCCTCGCGGTTGCACCCTCTTGAGAGCAATCCCCTGGGAAGGGCTAGGCGTTTTCGCCGGCTGTTCCGTACAATATGCAGGCGCGCGTTTGACGACCGGAGTGGAGATCCTTGCCCTGATGAAGCACAGCTCCCGGCCTTCCCCGTTCCCACGGCTCTTCGCCTGCGGCTTCGTCCTGCTCGGCCTGGCGGCCGTTCCGGCCCGCGCCGAGCTGGTCATCCTCGTGGACGGCAGCGTGATGAAGGTGGCGGGGTTCCAGGCGGACGGCGACCAGGCCCGCATCGAGCTCGCCGCCGGCGGCACGATGACGATGCCGATCGAGCGGGTCGAGCGGGTCCTGGACGACGAATACACCCCCCCTCCCGAGCCGCCGCCGACCGTCGCGCAGGCTCAGGCCGAGGCGCTGAAGGTGGCTGAGGTCCCCCTCCACTTCGAGGAGACCCACGCCAAGGTGCCGGACGGCCCCTACGGCCCGATGATCTTCGAGGCGGCCAAGCGCCACGCGCTCAATCCGCAGGTGGTGGCCGCCCTGATCCGCGCCGAGTCGGCGGGCAATCCGCGGGCGATCTCCAACAAGGGAGCCCGCGGCCTCATGCAGCTCATGCCGGCCACGGCCGAGCGCTTCGGCCTCCGCAAGGAGCGGCTGCTCGACCCCAAGGAGAACCTGGAGGCCGGCGTCAAGTATCTGAGCTGGCTCATCGAGCAGTTCCCGAACGACCTCTCCAAGGTGCTCGCCGCCTACAACGCCGGCGAGAACGCCGTCTGGCGCTACAACGGCATCCCCCCCTACCGCGAGACCCGCGACTACGTCCGCCGCATCTTCGGCACCCTGGGACTGACGACGGCTAAGATCGCGGGTCTGTAGGCCCGCCCCACCGCATCACCATCAGCGTCCGGTCGTCGCTCAGGGGCTGCCCGGCGGCGTGGTGATCGACCGCCGCGAGCAGGCGATTGCGGATGCTCACGGCGCTCTCGCCCTTGGCCCCCGCCAGGACCCGTTTCACGCTCTCGTAGCCGAACGGCTCGTCGGCCGCGTTGGTGGCCTCGATCAGGCCGTCGGAGAGCCAGACCACGGCATCGCCGGGCTGGAGCTGGAGAGTCGATCGGACGTAGTGGTGGCCGAGGCCGCCGAGCGCCGAGCTGGGGAGGAGGATCTCGTCGACCTCGGAGCCCCGGACGCGGTAGGTCGGCGGATGGCCGGCGTTGGTGAGGCGGAGGACGCCGGTGCGCACGTTGAGCAGCCCCAGGGTGGCGGTGACGAAGAAGCGCCGCTCGCGGTTCGAGCGCACCACGGAGTCCAGGCGGCTCAGGATCTCCTCCGGCTCGCGCGTCTCCTCGACCAGGATCAGCAGCGCCGCCTTGAGCATCGCCATCCGCAGGCCGCTCGACAGCCCGTGCCCGGAGACGTCGGCGATGATCACCGCCAGCTCCTCGTCCGCGAGCCGGATCACGTCGAAGTAGTCGCCGCCGATGGCGGCGCTGGGCTCGAACAGGGTGGAGAATTCGATGCCGCCGCCGGCCGGCAGGTCGCCCGGCAGCAGGCTCTTCTGGAGATTGCGGGCGAGCTCCAGCTCCTTTTCCAGCGACTCCTTCTGGGCCGCCGTGGCGACCAGGGACTCCAGATCGCCGGCCATCTCGTTGAACGAGCGCTGGAGGTCCCCCACCTGGTCGCGCCGCCGCACGGGGATGCGCACGCTGAAATCCCCCCGCCGCACCGCCTCGGTCCCCCCGCTCAGGCGGTTCACGGCCCGCGACAGCGCCACGATCATGAACACCGCCATCAGCGCGGCGGCGGCGTAGACGTCGAACAGCAGGAAGCTCACCAGCAGCAGGAGCCCCCAGGCCAGGGCGTCGATCTCGGCGGCGGCGGAGAAGAGCTGGTGCAGCACGATGTTCGGCGTGGCGTTCAGGTTGGCCGCCACGTAGTCGGACACCGGCCGGCCGGTGGCGAGGTCGAGGAGCGGGCCCGAGAGCTCCCCCCACCAGAGAATGGGCGCGTCCCAGAACCGCTCGCCGCGGGAGAGCCGCTTGAAGAAGCGGGCGGCGTCGGCGGCCTGCTGGTCCTTGCGGACGTGCTGCAGGGGGATCTTGCGCCCCCGCACCGCCAGGCTGATGGTGCCGAGGTCGGGGTCGTCCGCGCGGTAGAGCTCGATCCAGACCTGGGCGCGCCGGCTGATCTCGCCGTCGAGGTCGCCGCCGTAGACGGCCACCACGCCGTTGCCGTTCCGCGAGGCCGCCGACGCCAGGGTGGGACGGCCGCCGGGGACCGAGAGGAAGTGGGGCACCTCCTGCGAGTGATTCCCCGGCTCCAGCCAGGCCGGCCAAGCGGCGGGCAGCCGCGGATCGCCGGCGAGCTTCCGGCCTCTCCGGTAGTAGCCGAAGGCCACGTCCCCGCCTAGGGTGCTGTGGGGAGAGGCGCCGGAGGAGAACGCCGTGAGGCGCCCCTGCGCCGCCGAGTCGAGCTCCCCCTGGAGGGACCACACGGCGTCGCGGTAGAGATGCCCCAGGAAGAAGCCGGAGAGCAGGTAGGCGAGCATCGCCAGGATCACGAGCAGCAGCGGGATCGGCAGCACCCCGAGCAGGAAGTAGGAGAAGGCGAGACGGCGTCCGACCTTCCAGAGGAAGGCGTGGTACAGCCGCCAGAGCCCCCAGAGCAGGAGCGCCACGCCCAGCCCGGCGAGCAGGACCTTGGTGAGGGCGCTGAGATAGGGGATGCCCGCCAGCGCGAGGAGGACCAGGGCCGCGAGGGCCGCGGCGAGAGTCAGGGGGCGGCGGAGGCGTTCTTTCACGGGATCGGCCGAGGGCCCACGCGAGGGGCCATCGAAAAGCCTCTACGGGGCCGTGAGGGCAAAGTTTCCGGGCGGAGGACCGGCCCGCGGACCCCCGGGTGGTTGGACAACCACACCAACTTCCATAGAATTGCCCCGCCGTTCCCTGGCGGGCAGGCTCATCCGACGAGCGCCAGGGCATCTTAGCGCGAACCGGAGGAGAGGAGAGATATCGTGTCGAGGATTCCCCGTTTCCTGGAGCACCTGAAGACCGGCTTCACCGCCGAGGCGACCAGCGCCGCGCGCTATCGCGCCTACGCCGACCGGGCCAAGGCGGACGGTCTGCCCCATCTCGCCGCGCGCTGGCTGCGCCTGGCCGCCGCCAAGGACGCCCTGGCCGTCGAGATGCTCGAGGCCGCGGAGCAGGTCCGCGGGCCCGACGCCGACATCGGCAACGCCATCTCCGAGGAGCGCTACGAGAACGACGTGCTCTACCCCAAGATGATCCGCGACGTCGATCAGGAGACGGCCAACGTCTTCCTGCGGATCGTCAACGCCCAGAAGGAGCACTTGCGGCAGCTCGAGGCCCTGCGCAACGACCTCAACGCCGCCCAGGGGGACGTCGCCCTCCCCCCCGAGGTCGACCGCGGCACGGCGCCGTCGGCGCCGGAGTCGTAGGGGCTTCTCTTTCCGGGCCGTCCGCGGATCCCGGTCGGTTGGCCCTCATCACCCCGGCCCTCTTCTCCCGGCCTCCCCCCCGTCCGCCGGGAGAAGAGGGAGAAATACGAGCAAAGGGGACTCTTTAGCTCTCTCTCCCGGCGGGAAGGGGGGGAGGCCGGGAGAGAGAGGGTTGGGAGAGTGAGGGTCAGCCCCGAAGGGGCCTCCGGCCGGCCACGCCGGCCCCTTGACAGCCGAGGCGCTTCTCCCGTACGTTGAGCGGCGTCATGCGGTCCCTTCCCGCCACCACCGCCTTCTGTAGCCTGCGAATGCCCATGGGCATGCGCCGGCCGGGCGCTGGTCTGCTCGCGGACGCGGGACGCATCGAGCCGTAACCAACCCGCCGAAACAGCTTCAACGGAGCAAGAGACCACCGCCCGGCATCCCGGCGGTGGTTTTTGTTTTCACCCGATCCAGGAAGCAATCAATTTTTGAGGAGAACGTCATGACCGAGGATGAGACGTCCTTCGAGACGCTGGCCCTGCACGCGGGGGCCTCTCCCGATCCCGCCACCGGCGCGCTGCTGACGCCGATCTACCAGTCCACCACCTACGTGTTGGAAGCCGTGGGGAGCGACAAGGGGTACACCTACTCCCGCACGGCGAACCCCACCGTCACCGCCCTGGAGCGGCGGCTGGCGTCGCTCGAAGGGGCGGAGCATTGCGCCTGCTTCGGCACCGGCCTCGGGGCCACCACGGCGCTCGCCCTCGCCCTGCTCCAGGCCGGCGACCGCGCCGTGCTCTCCGACGTGGTCTACGGCGGCACCGTCCGCCTGTTCCGGCAGGTCCTCTCCAAATTCGGCGTCGCGGCCGACTTCGTGGACACCTCCGACCCCCGGGCCCTGGAGGAGGCTCTCCGCCGTCCGGCGCGCCTGCTGTTCGTCGAGACGCCCGCCAATCCCACTCTCAAGCTCACCGACATCGGGATCGCCGCGCGCCTGGGCCACGCCGCGGGCGCCGTCGTGGTGGTGGACAACACCCTGCACACGCCGGTCCTCCAGCGCCCGCTCGACCTCGGGGCTGACGTCGCGCTCCACTCGACCACCAAGTTCATCGAGGGGCACAACGCCACCCTGGGCGGCGCCCTGATCACCCGCACGCCTGAGCTCCAGGAGAAGCTCTTCTTCCTGCGCAACGCCATCGGGGCCATCCAGTCACCGTTCAACGCCTGGCTCACACTGCAAGGAGTGAAGACCTTGCCGCTGCGCATGGAGCGCCACTCGGCCAACGCCCTGGAGGTCGCCCGCTTTCTGGAGGGGCATCCGAAGGTGACGAAGATCCACTATCCGGGGCTTGCATCGTTCCCGCAATACGACCTGGCCTGCCGGCAGCAGAAGGCCGGCGGCGCGCTGATAGCCTTCGAGGTCGAGGGGGGCGCCGAGGCCGGCATCCGCGTGATGAACAGCGTCCGCCTCTGCTCCCTGGCCGAAAACCTCGGCGCCGCCGAGACCCTGATCACCCATCCGGCCTCGATGACCCACGCCGCCGTGCCGCTCGAGCAGCGGCTGGCGACCGGGATCACCGACGGCCTCATCCGCATCTCCGTCGGGCTCGAAAGCCCCGGCGACATCATCGAGGACCTGCGCCGCGCCCTGGCGGCGTGAGCGAGGGAGGACGAAGTGAGATCACAGTACGTCTTCGCCCGCTGGGACGGCCTGCCCTTCGAGGCCTCACCCCCTGGCCCCCTCTCCACTTCGTGGAGAGGGGGAACGAAAAACCTTTCCGAGATCCACGCCCTCGGGCCGCGCGCCCTTCCTCTCCACGAAGTGGAGAGGGACCGAGGGTGAGGCTTCGAAGGGCAGACAGCCCCGTTCACAACGAAAGGAGAAAACATGTCTAACATATCCCCCACCACGATCCTGAAATTCACCAGCTCCGTGCTGCGCTCCGAAGCCGATCTGCCCCTGGCCGTGCACGAGATCTATCGCGAGCAGAGACGGGGCCGCCGCGTGCTGGCGGTGGTCTCCGCGTTCGGGTGTACCACCGACGACCTGTTGAAGCGAGCCCAGCAGTTGGGCCTGCCACCGAGACAGGAAGGGTTGGCCGCTCTGCTTGAAACGGGTGAGACGACCGCCGCCGCTCTCCTGACCCTCGCCCTCGACCGCTCCGGCATCCCCGCCACCCTTCTCGATCCCACCCAGACCGGCCTGATCACGGACGGCGACCCGCTCGACGCCGATCTCGTCACGGTGGACGTCCCCTATCTCCAGGAGGAGCTCGCGCGCGCCGTCGTGGTGGTGCCCGGCTTCGTGGCGCGCGACCGCGCCGGCCGGCCCACCCGCCTCGGCCGGGGCGGCCTGGAGCGGACCGCCCGCTTTCTCGCCCGCGTGCTGGAGGCCTCCCTCCGCGAGATCGCGGCGGCCGACCGGACCGTCCCGGCCCCCCTGCGCGTGGCCCTTCTTGGCTGCGGCACCGTGGGCGGCGGGGTCCTGGCGCGCCTGCTGGCACTTCCCGCGCTCTTCCGCGTTACCGGCGTCGCGGTGCGGGACCTGCGCCGCGCCCGCATCCCCGCCGTGCCGCGGAGCCTGCTCACGGACGATCCCGCGGCGCTGGTGGAGGGCGAGGCCGACGTGGTGGTGGAGCTCCTGGGGGGACGCGAGCCCGCCCGGAGCCTGATCGTCCGCGCGCTCGACCGCGGGCGTCCCGTGGTGACCGCGAACAAGGCCCTCCTGGCCGAGGAGGTGGAAATCCTTGCGAAGCGGGCGGCCCGGCGCGGTGTCTCCCTGCGCTTCAGCGCCGCCGTGGGGGGAGCCCTGCCGGCCCTGGAGACGGCCCGCCGGGCGGCGGCGTCCGGCCGCGTCCGCGGCATCGCCGGCGTGCTCAACGGCACCTGCAATTTCGTCCTCGACCGCTGCGCGGCCGGCGTCTCGTTCGCCGACGCGGTGTCGCTGGCCCACGTCGCCGGCTACGCCGAGGCCGACTCCACCCTCGACCTCGACGGCTCGGACGCGGCGCAGAAGCTCGCCCTGCTGGTCCGCGAGGCCTTCGGCGAGGCCGTCCCCTGGGAGAGCATCCCCCGGCGAGGGATCGCGGACCTCGACGAGCGCGCCCTGGCCGAAGCGGCCCGCAAGGGGAAGACGGTCCGCCTCGTCGCCTCCTGCGAGCGCGCGGAGACCGGCCTGCGGGCGGACGTCCGGCCGTTCGAGCTGCCGCCGGACCACCCGTTCGCGGAGATCGCCGGCGCCGAGAACGCCCTGCTCGTCGAGCTCGAAGGGGGGGACCGCATCCGCGTCGCGGGCCAGGGCGCCGGCCGCTGGCCCACCACCGAGGCCGTGATGGCCGATCTGCTCGATCTGGCGGCGGAGGAGAGCTCCGAGCTGCGGGAAGAAGGTGCGGCATGAAGACCTCCACCCTCTGCGTCCAGCTGCCGTGGCGCGACGACCCCTATGGAGCCATGGCGCCGCCCATCTATCAGACGGCGACGTTCCGCCAGCCGGGGGCCCTCGAATTCGGCGAATACGACTATTCGCGCACGGCCAACCCGACCCGCTCGCTGACCGAGGAGCAGATCGCGGTCCTGGAAGGCGGCCGCTTCGCCTGCGCCTTCGCCAGCGGCATGGCGGCCCTGGTCGCCGTCACCCGCCTGGTGAAGGCGGGGGAGGAGATCCTCGCCGGGGACGACCTCTACGGCGGCACCGTCCGCCTGCTCTCCAAGGTGGCGCCGGGGCTGGGGATCCGCGTCCGCCACGTCGACGCCTCCGATCCGGCGGCGGTGGCGGCGGCGCTCTCCCCCTCCACCCGGCTGCTGCTGGTGGAGACGCCCACCAATCCGCTCCTCCGCATCGCCGACCTGGAGCGGCTGGCCGGGATCGCTCATTCTCATGGAGCGCTCCTGGCGGTGGACAACTCGCTCCTCTCCCCATGCCTCCAGAGGCCGCTCGCGCTGGGGGCCGACCTGGTGATCCATTCGGCCACCAAGCTCCTCTGCGGCCATGGAGACGTCTGCGCGGGCGCCGTGGTCACAGACAGTGAGGATCTTCACGAACGGCTCGCCTTCCACCTCAACGCCGAGGGGACGGGGCTGGCCCCCTTCGATAGCTGGCTCCTGCTGCGGGGGATGAAGACCCTGGCCTTGCGCGTCGAGCGCCAGTGCGCGACCGCCACGCGGATCGCGGAATTCCTCGCCGGCCACCACCAGGTTGAAAAGGTTTATTTCCCCACTCTCGCATCGCCCTGCGCGCGCGCGGTCCACGAGCGGCAGGCGAAAGGGCCGGGCCCGGTGGTGAGCTTCACCACGGGGGACCCGGAGACCTCGCGGCGCGTCGTGGAGTCCACGCGGCTGTTCGCCATCGCGGTCAGCTTCGGCTCGGTGGGCTCCTCGATCAGCCTGCCCTGCCGGATGTCCCACGCCAGCATCCCGCAAGAGCTGCGGGGGAGGCTGGGCCCGCCGCCGGACCTCATCCGCCTGTCGGTGGGGATCGAGGACGGGGAGGATCTGATCGCGGATCTTTCCCAGGCTATGGGATGACTGTAGGGGCGGCCCTATGTGGCCGCCCTGCATCATTCGTCGAGCACCGTCACGAACCGTCAGCGACTGTCAGACGGTCTGGAGCGCTCCTTTTCCCCCGGAAAAGCTCGTGGCACAGCCCTTGCTCCTTGGGACGTCGTACGATCAAAAAAGACGATCGGCGATGATGCCGATCAATTCAGGGAAAGGGAATTCTTATGATTGACTTCACGATCAACGCGACAGTAACTCCTGCCGGTTCGAGCTATGACTGGGTTTACGAAGTTCGCGACTCGGCAAACAATCTCGTCAGCGGTGACATAGTGATTCCGCAGGGCTTCACGAAAAGCATGAAGATCACTCTCGCGGCGGGTGGCGGTGGCACGTGTATGTTTCCGCCCAAGGTGGATGACTCGCTGCTGTTCTACACGTGGCAGGGCATGACTCATCCGTTGCCAAAACCTTTATGGCTCCAGAATCTGCAAAGACTCAGCGACACTGTCATCACTTTCGACGATCATAACATCAATATGAAAAGGAGGCACTACCGTTTCGTGATCAATGCGACCTTCGGCCAAGATCACATCACCTCCCCCGATCCCACGATCGTCAACGTGGGGACCGAAGGAGGGATGACAATCCATTTCCCGGAGCCGAGATCTCACCAACCGCCGCCGCCGCAGCCGAAGGTTATGGCCGCGGCGGTGTGAGCAGGGCGCGGAATTCGGGCGAGCCCTGCAGGGGAGCGAACCACGGGAAGGTGAACCAGCGTGGCGCGTACCCCAGGCGCAGGGCTCGCCCGGCGTTGTACCGGGCGGAGGCCTGGTCCCCCAGCAGGACGTAGACCAGCGAGGCCTCGTAGGCGGCCTGGGGATTGTCGGGAGCGAGGCGGAGGGCCTCCTGGACGGCGGCCACCGCCTCGTCCCGCCGTCCCAGGTGCGCCAGGGACTGGGCGCGGACCGAAGCGAGCTGCCAGTCGGACCCCGCGCTCGGGTCCTCTCCGGCCAGTTGGATCGCCTGCGAATACAGCGACGCCGCCTCGGGGCCGCGGCCGGAGAGCAGGGTCGCATCGGCCAGGTTCAGGACGGCCAGCGAGCTCCGGGGTTGCAGGGCCACCGCCTTCCGGTAGCTCCGCTCGGCCTCGGCGAAGCGTCCGAGAAAGAAATAGGCGAGGCCGAGATTGGAGAGCTCGCCGTATTGGGGTGAGCGCTGGACCAGATCGGCATAGATCTTCGCCGCCTGCTCGGGGCTGCCGCTGAACAGCTCGAGCTGGCCCAGCAGGGATTCGCCGACGTAGTTGCCCGGCGACCGCTCCAGGAGCTCGTGGAGATGGCCGCGCGCCCCCTGGACGTCGCCGGTCTTGTACTCCAGATCCGCCAGCCAGAAGAGATGGTGCCAGGAGGGCTGCCGGCGTACGGCCTCGGTCATCAGAGAGAGGGCCTGTTTGTGGTCCCCTCGCTTGTCGAGCACGCGCGCGCGCTGAGCCAGGAGCCGGGCATCTCCCGGTTGCAGACGTTCGAGCTCCCGCAGGGGCTCGTCCACCTGGTCGAGCCGGTTCCCAAGCAGGGCCGCCCCAATGGCGAAGAGGAGCGGGCGAGGGTCGGCCGGATCGAGGGACCGCGCCTGGCGCAACACCGCGAACGCGCGTTCGATGTCCTCGGGCCGACGGCTGGAGCGGTACTGCTCTGTACGGATATACGCCTGGAGAAGGAAGGCTTCCATGAACCGCGGCGAGCTGCGCTGGATCGCGGCGAGCCGCGCGAGGATCTGCTCCACGGGGATCTTCTCGCCGCGCCGGAGATCGAATTCCTCATACAGGCGGAGATACTCTTTGTAATCCTCCGCCCGCACTTCCAGGCGGGCCGCGCGGTCGCGGACCGGGCGGTCCGGGTAGGCGCTCTTTAAGTGGCCCAGCACGGCTTCGGGCAGCACGTAGGGCTTCTCGATAAGGACCGAAAAGCTCCCAGCCCAGAGCGACGCGCCGTCCCGGCCACGGACGCGGCTGAGAGAGACCTGGCAGACCGTGGGATCGCAACCGAGCTTCGCGGTGACCACCTCGTCCGCGCCGGCGGCCCAGGCCAGCGCCTTCGGGCCGGTCGCTGCCGTCCCTCCCTTCTCCGGCTCGATGGGGAGGACCGCATCGAGCGCCCCGAGCTCGCTCAGCAGAGCGGTGTGCAGGCCCGCGGAGATGGCGCCGACTCCGGGAAGGCCGGCCCCCTGGTCGACCTCCACGGCCGGAACCACCACGTAAAGGGGCTTCGGCCGGGGTCCGAAGATCGGACGGGGTGCGAAGAGATGCCAGGCTCCAATTCCGAGCCCGGCGGCCAGCAGCACCGAGGCGGCGGCCAGGACGGTCCGGAGCCTGGATCGCTTTTGTAGGGACGACCCTATGTGGCCGCCCTGGGGGGCAGGGCGGCCACGCGGGGCCGCCCCTACAGGATTCTCCTCCTCCAGGTTGGCGCCTGTGGGCTCCGTCGGCGAGGGGCGGACCAGAGGCGCGGGGACGGCGAAGGGCTTCTCGGAGGTCGTCTCCCCCTCGATCTCCGGCAATGGAAAGGCGCCGCCGCCGACCGCCGCCAGGTCCGCCGCCACCTGGAGGGCGCTCGCGGGCCGCAGCAGCGGGTCCTTCCGCAGCAGGTCGTCGACCAGGCGGGAGAGCCGCGGGGGGACCGCGGGGCGGATCTCCGAGGCCGGCCGTTGCCCATGGCTGCACACCCGCGTCAGGGTCTCCAGCGGCGTCGGACCCTGGAAGGGGGACTGGCCGGTCAGCATCTCGTAGAGCAGGACGCCCAGGGAGAAGAGATCCGAGCGGGCGTCGAGCGGGAGACCCTGCGCCTGCTCCGGCGACATGCACCGGTAGGTGCCGATCACCGCGTCCGTCTGGGTCAGTGGGGTGCCGCCCTCGAGGCTGCGGGCCAGGCCGAAGTCGAGGATCTTCGCGTGCCCTTCCGGCGTGACCATGACGTTCTCGGCCTTGAGGTCCCGGTGCAGGATGCCCCGCTCGTGCGCCGCGCCGAGCCCCTCCGCGATCTCGCGGCCCAGCCGGACGCACGCGGCCACCTCCAGGGGCCCCTGGCGCAGGAGACGGGAGAGGGGCTGCCCCTCGACGAGCTCCATGACGATCGCCGCGCTGTCGCCGTGCTCGACGATGTCGAAAACCTGGACCACCAGCGGATGGCGGAGGCCGGCGGCGGCGCGGGCCTCGCGGCGCAGCCGCTCCCGCGCCCGCGCGTCCCCCGCGGACTCGGGCCGGATGAGCTTCACGGCCACCGAGCGCGCGAGCCGCTGGTCGTAGGCGCGATAGACCTCGCCCATGCCGCCGGCCCCGAGCCGCTCCTCGATCTGGTAGGGGCCGATGGTCCAGGGCGTGCGTGGATCCCGCGGAGCGTCCGCCATGTCACCTCGCGCCGAGGCCGAGCTGGGTCATCCGGATCTGGAGCCCGCGCTTGGACACTTCGAGTCTTTCCACCATCGCGTCGAGATCCCCCCCGACCTGCGCGCGGCACGCCTCGATCTCCTGCCGGCTGAGGTCGGCGGCCTTGCGGATTTTGGTGCTTTTCTCCATTTTAGCGTAAAGCGAGGGCCGTGAGAGGCCGAGCTGCTCGGCCGCCGGTTGCGGGCGCCAGCGGTGGGCCCGCAGCGCCGCCAGCATCTCCTCCTCGCCGACCTCCTCGGGGCTGCGGTAGGGCTTGCGGGTGGCCCGCTTCGGCTTCGGTATGACCGGTGCGGAGCAGACGTCGGTGACGCGGTCCGGGGCGGGGCGCGAGGGCTCGCGCAGAGCGAGTTCCATCTGGGCCCACATCCCCTCCTCGCCGGCGTCCCGGCCCGCGAGCACGATCTGGCGCACCACGTTGCGGAGCTGGCGCACGTTGCCCGGCCAGTCGTAGTCGGCGAGATAGGCCACCAGAGGGGCCGGCACCCAGGGGTGCTCGGAGGCGAGGAGGCGGTGCGATTCCTCCAGCCCGTTCAGCTCCTGGCGGAGGAAGTGGAGCAGCAGCAGGCCGAGGTCCTCGCGCCGGTGGCGCAGCGGCGCGGCCCGGATCTGGTACGCGCCCAGCCGGTGCAGGAGGGGCGCGCGGAACCGGCCGGCGGCGGCCTCGTCCTCCAGACGGGCGTCGGTGGCGGCGATCCAGCGGACGTCGACCTGCCTGGGGGTGCCTCCCACCGGCTGGATCTCGCCCGTTTCGAGGGTGCGCAGGAGGAGCACCTGGACCTCCGGAGGGGTCTCGCCGATCTCGTCGAGGAAGAGCGTGCCGCCGTGGGCGCGGACGAAATACCCATCCCGCGGGCGGTCCGCGCCGGTGAACGCCCCCCGCGCCGCTCCGAACAGCTCGGCGGCGGCCAGGCTCGCGGGGATCGCCCCCATGTTCACCGCCAGATAGGGGCTCTGGCAGCGCGGGCTCGCCTGATGCAGGGCGCGGGCGATCAGCTCCTTGCCGGTGCCGGTCTCGCCGCGGATCAGCACCGGCGTCGTCACCGGGGCCACGCGGAGGATCTCGCGGCGCAACTGGATGGCGGACGGCCCCTCTCCGACCAGATCGAACCGGGGCAAGCCCGCGGCGGAGACCGGGGTGAGCGGGGAGAGCAGGAGGACCATCCGGTCGGCGAGGAGGAGGACGCCGCCGCGCTCGACCTCCGCGGCCGAGAACGTCCTCTCCTCGGCGACGTGCTCGCCGTTGGCCGCCAGGGGAGTGCCGCTGCCGGCGCGCGCCAGGCGGACGGAGCCGGGCTCGGGCCCAGGCAGCAGGCGGAGCGGCTGGCGGCTCAGGTAGGTGTCTTCCAGGGGGCGCCGCAAGGGGCGGTCCGGCGGCACGAAGTCCGGCTGGCTCCGGGAGAGGAGCTCCTCGCGGCCGCTGTTGAGCCCAGGGAGCAGGGCGCGCTCGCCGATCCGTTCGAGGTCGGGATGGTAGAGCAGCGTCAATCCAGGGACGAGCAGGGACGCGGCCGTCCGCCGTTGATACCTGCCGGGGCGGGTATCGGCCTCGAGCGGGTGCTCGGAGGCCCCATTGTCCTCTGGCATGCGGGGATTCTAACGGATTCAAGGCGTGGTGCCGTCCTTCACCCGGATGATGATCTCCAGCGGTACCATCCGGCGGATGGTGATCCTGATCAACGGGGCTTTCGGGATCGGCAAGACCACGGTCGCCAGGCTGTTGTCGCAACGCATCCCCGGCAGCGTGATCTTCGATCCGGAGCGCATCGGCTTCGTGCTGCAGCGGCTGCCGAAACTCTCGGGCCGGCCGGTCGAAGACTTCCAGGATCTGCGGTCGTGGCGGCGGCTTTCGGTCCTGGGCGTCCGAGCGGCCGCGGCGCTCCGGCCGCACGTCATCGTGCCCATGGCGTTCTCCAACCTGTCGTATCTCCAGGAGATTCGCGGCGGCATCGCGCGGTTCGAGCCGCGCGTCCATTGCTTCTGCCTGGTCGCTCCGCTTCCCGTCGTGCGGGAGCGGCTACGCCACAGGAAGGGCTGGAGCGGCGTCGACGCCATGGAGTGGCAGTACCGCCGCGCCGCCGAATGCTGCTCGGCGCATGAAGGGGCCGGTTTCGGGGAGCGGGTGCCGGCCGGAGACCGGACGGCCGGACAGGTGGCGGACGATCTGCTGGAGCGCCTGAAAGGAGAGCAAAAGTAGGATTGAAGATGGAGAAGTGGATTCAGGGGTACCCCTGGTGATATCTTTGCCGCACTGTAGCTTCTAACCGGCCTTTCTGTTCCGCCGGCACATGCCGTACGGTCACCTCCCTTGAGAGGAGGCGACATCCCATTGAAAGGGTGAAATTCATGTCCACAAAACTGAAGAAGCTTTGTAGGGCAGTCTGTCTGTTGGGCCTGGGTCTGGCCCTGATCCTCGGCGCCGCGGCGCCGGCGGGCGCGGCGGCGGCCAAGCACAAGCACCGGTCCAGCCACCACCAAGCCGTCAAGGTCAAGCCTCCGTGCAAGAACCCGCTCCACCGCCTCGGAGCCCATCCGGCCAGCCGCCTGTACCGGAATTCGCCGCTGAGCACCGCGGCCAAGCTCAAGAAGGCCTTCGCGGACAAGAGCTTCCAGAAGATCGTCCAGCGGGTCTTCGACGAGGCGAAGCTCGGCCCCGTGGCCCAGAACCTGATCGGCGCCGTGGCCGCGCTGCCGGACGACGCCCAGCCCCGGGAGGTCCCCGTCGGCACCAAGCTCGACTGGATGGCCTATCGCAAGCACGGCAAGGCGCGGGTGATGTACGACGTCTGCTGGGCCGGCAAGGGGCCGTTCAAGGGGTGGACCTTCTCGGTGCCGGGAGGGCCGGACGGCAACGTCGACCTCGTCGTGCCCGTCCCCTGCGGCAACATCTCCCGCGTCATCCCCCCCACCTGCGTCCTCCGGGTCGACCAGAGCGGCGACACCACGGTCCTCGACCTGACCGGCAGCAAGGCCGGCGGCGCGCCGATCGCCTCCTACGGCGCCACGCCCGAGCTGCCGCAGAGCACCCCCGGCCGGTTCCAGGTCACCAAGTCGAATTGCGATCCGGGCGCCAACTGCTCCGCGGTCAACGAGGAGCTGTGGGTGGAGGACGCCCTGGGCTTCCACTCCGCTTCGGGTCAGTGCACGTACCAGACGACCGGCACCCCGATCCCGCCGATCTGCAAGGTGACGGCGACGGCCGACAACAAGGCGATGATCTTCACGGTCGACACCAAGGACAGCAGCGGGGCCATCAAGGGTATCGCCATCGCCGGCGACGGGCCGGAGGGCGGGCATCTGACGGCGAGCCAGACGGCGCCGGGAGCGGTCACCATCCCCTATGGCGATCAGGTGAGGAAGTCGGGCAACTGGACCTTCGCGGCCGACGTCGAGGGGCAGAACGGCCTGCACGCGAAGTGTGAGGCGCCCCCCGTCCTCGCCTGCGCGCCGCCGGTGGCCAAGCTGGCCCCTCTCGTCTACAACTGTGAGACCCGCCAGATGCAGATCGACGCCGGCGGCAGCTCCGACCACCGGGTGGTGACGGTGACGGGCGAGACGCTCCCCGGCAACGGACCGGCCTGGACCTACGACGTCAAGCACTCCGGCACCTACACCGTCGAGCTGACGGCGGACGACGGCATCTGCCCGGAGAACAAGGCCACGGCAACGGCCAAGGTCGACGTGAAGCCCTTCGGCGATACGGCGCGGTGGACCTTCCGGCTCTTCGGCGCCTACGTGCGGGCCTCGGCGGACGCGGGGGAGAACCTCAACCCCGCCGCCACCGACTACCGGCAGAAGATCAACCTCGGCGCTCACCACGGCGGCTTCGGGGCCGGCTTCGAATACCGGAATCTCCACGTCTGCGACCTGTCGCGGTGGGGCATCGCCCTCGACGCCATCCATTCCGAGCTCGACACCCACGTGCTGATCGACCGGTCGAACGCCTGGGGCCGGGAGCACGAAGATGTCAGCTTCACCCCGGTCCTGCTCAGCCTCAACTATCACCTCACTCCCAACAAGCCGGTGGACGTCTTCATCGGCCCGTCCGTGGGCTACGCCTTCCTCGACAGCGTGACTTTCAACACGCTGGGCTCGAGCTACAGCGAGAAGTTTGGCGACGACTTCATCTACGGCGTCAACTTCGGGCTGGACGTGCCGTTCGGGGCGGAGCACAACTACGCCTTCACGGCCGGCGTGCGGCAGCTCTTCTTCCAGGCCAAGGGGAGCGGGACGATCAACGAGAGCTTCGACCTCAACCCCACCATCGTGACCGCCGGCTTCGCCTTCCGGTTCCGCTGATCGTCAACTGATCCACGAAAGACCGGACGCCCTGCCTCCTGCGTTGCATCGAGAGGGAGGCGGGGCGCCCCCAGCTCGCTGATCTCGTGGCTTCTCGCGTATGCTCAAGGGAACGCGGGCCCGGACGAGGAGATCGCGAGATGCCAGCCTCCCAGGATCACATTACGCCGAAGACTCCCCTGGGCGCGAGCCTCATCTCCGGCGGGGCGGCCTTCCGGGTCTGGGCGCCGGCGGCCCAGGCGGTTCACGTCACGCTGCCGGCGCCCGGTCAAAATCCCGAAGACTGGCGGCCCGGCGAGACCGACCGGCTGGTCCGCGACGGCCAGGGATATTGGAGCGGGTTCTTCCCCGGCGTGGAAAAAGGGGCGCTGTACCGGTTCTGGACGGCCGGGCCCGGGGGAGAGGGGCTCAAGCGCGATCCGCGCGCCCTGGAGCTCGAGCTGCGCGCCGAGCCTCCCGCCTGCGTCGTGTGCGGACCGAACGACTATCCGTGGCACGACGCGGGCTTCCGTCCGCCGCCCTTCCATGAGTTGATCGTCTACCAGCTTCACATCGGCGTCTTCTACGCCTCCCGCGACGGGCAGGACATCCGCCACAACCGCGTCAGCAAATTCCTCGACGTGCTCGACCGCCTGGAATATCTGATCGATCTGGGCGTCAACGCGATCCAGCCCCTGCCCGTCGTCGAATGGCAGGGGATGAGCAGCCGCGGTTACAACAACACCGATTTCTTTTCGCCGGAGATGGACTACGCCCTCGCTCCGGAGGAGCTGGAGCCCTATCTCCATCGCGTCAATGCGCTGCTCCGCGCCAAGGGGCGGACCGAGCTGCGCGCCGAGGACCTCCACAGCCAGGGCAACCAGCTCAAGGCGATGATCGATCTCTGCCACGTCTACGGCCTGGCGGTGATCCTCGACGTGGTCTACAACCATGCCGGAGGCCCGTTCGACGAGCAGAGCATGCGCTTCTTCGACCGCCCCCGGAATCATCAGGATTGGGACCCCGATTCCTATCTCACCGGCAGAGACCACGCCGGCGGCCGGATCTTCGATTACGGTCCGGACGAGGTGCGGCAATTCCTGATCGACAACGCCAGGCTGTTCCTGGAGGAGTACCACGCCGACGGCTTCCGCTACGATCAGGTGACCGTGATCCATGAGAACGGCGGCGACCGCTTCTGCCGTGACCTCACGGAAACCTTGCGATTCGTGAAGCTGGGAGCCCTCCAGATCGCCGAATACTGGGCCTGGGACCGCGCGAGCGCCGTCCTGCCGGTCCCCGCCGGACTCGGCTTCGACGCCGCCCTGGACGACCGGCTGCGGAGCGCCGTCCGCGGCGCCATCGGCGCGGCGGCGGGAGGCGGGTCCGCAGCGATCGATCTTGGCTCTGTGCGGAGGGCGCTCGGCCGTCCGGAAGCTTTCCCCGCGGCCTGGAAGGCGGTCGTCCACGTGGAGAACCACGATCTGGTCGATGGCGATCACCGGCCGGAAGAGATCCAGCCGCGCATCCCGGCCCTGGCGAACGGAGCGAACCATCGCGACTGGTACGCGCGCAGCCGCTCGCGGGTGGCCACGGGGCTGGTCCTGACCGCGCCCGGAATCCCGATGCTGTTCATGGGACAGGAATTCCTGGAGGACAAGCCCTGGCACAACAGCCCGGCGCGCGAGGATCTGTTCCTTTATTGGGCGGGGCTCGACGGGCCGGGCCTCATGCGGGATTTCCTGCGCTTCACCCGCGAGCTCTGCTGGCTCCGCCGCCGCCATCCGGCGCTGCGGGGGGAGGGGATCAACGCCTATTTCCACCACGACGGCGACCGCGTCCTCGCCTGCCAGCGCTGGGTCGAGGGGGTGGGGCGCGACGTGATCGTGGTCGCCTCGCTGAGCGAAAACACCTATCGGGACTATCCGCTGCCGTTCCCGCTCGGCGGCTTCTGGCACGAGGTCTTCAACAGCGACGCCTACGACAGCCTGCCGCCGGACGGCGGATACAACCCCTGGACGGCCGGCAATGCCGGGGGCGTTACCGCGGACGGTCCATCCCTCGACGGCTGCCCCACCTCGGCCCGGATCGTCATTCCGGCGAATGGATTGCTGATCTTTGCGCGGGACCTGGGGATGGGTGAGCCCCGATAGGTGCCACCCGAATAATAGACCTGAGGCCTCGACGGGCCATTCTCAAACACAGGCGCGGGCCCTAATTGAGCCCCGGTTCGGGCGCTCGCCGGTATGGCGGCGCCTTCCCGAGCATCGATCACGTCTGGAATCAGGGTTGGAGCGCAACGCCGTGGCGCCCGGGCGTGCGAGCTCCCGGTCAGGAGGAAACAGACCCAGCGGAGTCGATCGGAGATCCGCGGCTATGCCCTGACGAAGGGCAGATGAGGCGGAAAGCTCCCGATCGGAAACGCCGCGTGGCGG